>NZ_JBPUGH010000054.1:0-19202 GCF_051548005.1 Curtobacterium flaccumfaciens
GTCATGGTCCGACGCCCCGCTCCACGTCCCACACACGCAAGTCCAGAAAGGACTCCAGTCAATGGCAAACTTCACCGCTGCTGACGTGAAGAAGCTCCGTGACGACCTCGGCGCCGGCATGATGGACGCCAAGAACGCCCTGGTCGAGGCCGACGGCGACTACGACAAGGCCGTCGAGCTCCTCCGCATCAAGGGTGCGAAGGCCGTCGCCAAGCGCGACGACCGCGCCACCTCCGAGGGCATCGTCGTGGCCTCGGCCGAGAACGGTGCCGCGACCGTCGTCGAGCTCGCCAGCGAGACCGACTTCGTCGCGAAGAACGAGCGCTTCGTCGCGCTCGGCGACAAGGTCCTCGCGGCCGTCGCCGCCGCCGGTGCGACCGACGTCGCGTCCGCGAACGCCGCCGAGGCCGACGGCAAGACCGTCCTCGACGTCGTGAACGAGGCCGCCGCGCAGCTCGGCGAGAAGATCGAGATCCGCACGGTCCGCCGTGTCGAGGGCTCGGCCTTCGAGATCTACCTGCACAAGACGTCGCAGGACCTCCCGCCGCAGATCGCCGTCGTCGTCGCCTACGAGGGTGACAACGCCGCCGAGGCCCGTTCGATCGCGCAGCACATCGCCTTCGCGAACCCGACGTACCTCACCCGCGACGAGATCCCGGCCGAGGACATCGAGAAGGAGCGCGCGACCGTCGAGGCGATCACGCGTGAGGAGGGCAAGCCGGAGGCCGCCCTCCCGAAGATCGTCGAGGGTCGCCTGAACGCGTACCGCAAGCAGGTGGCGCTCCTCGAGCAGGACTACGCGAAGGACAACAAGATCTCCGTCGCGAAGGCCGCCGAGAACGCCGGCATCACGATCCAGGGCTTCGCCCGCGTCAAGGTCGGCGCGTAACGAACCCGTGACGGGGCTCGGAACCAGCATCTGGTTCCGGGCCCCGTTTTTCGCGCGCCGTCGGGTGCGCGAGTAGATTCCCACGAGACATTCGACGAAGGGTCCGACCACATGACGAACGAGAAGACCGGGCGACGCCGCGTCCTGCTGAAGCTGTCGGGGGAGGCGTTCGGTGCCGGGTCCCTCGGCGTGAACCCCGACGTCATCAGCACCATCGCCAAGGAGATCGCCGCCGCGGCGCAAGACGTCGAGGTCGCGATCGTCGTCGGCGGCGGGAACTTCTTCCGCGGTGCCGAGCTGTCGCAGCGTGGCATGGACCGCGGCCGTGCGGACTACATGGGCATGCTCGGCACGGTCATGAACGCCCTGGCGCTGCAGGACTTCCTCGAGCAGGCCGGCGCCGCCACGCGCGTGCAGTCCGCCATCAGCATGACCCAGGTCGCCGAGCCGTACATCCCGCGGCGCGCCGAGCGGCACCTCGAGAAGGGCCGGATCGTCATCTTCGGCGCCGGTGCCGGGCTGCCCTACTTCTCCACCGACACGGTCGCTGCACAGCGTGCGCTCGAGATCGACGCGCACGAGGTCCTCGTGGCCAAGAACGGCGTCGACGGCGTGTACACGGCTGACCCGAAGAAGGACGCCTCCGCCGAGAAGCTGCACCACGTGACGTACCAGGACGCGCTGCTCAAGGGCCTCAAGGTCGTCGACGCCACGGCGTTCTCGCTCTGCATGGACAACGGCATGCCGATGCACGTCTTCGGCATGGAGGGCGAGGGCAACGTCGCGGCGGCCATCCGTGGCGAGCGGATCGGGACGGTCGTCAGCAACTGATCCCGACCGGCCTGGTGGTCGGTGACCGACCCACCCGGCTCGGTGGTCAGCACCTGACCCCGACCGCTGACTAGACTCGACGCAGTACCGAAGGAGAACCACCGTGATCAGTGATGTCCTGACCGAAGCCACCGAGAAGATGGCGAAGGCCGTCGACGTCGCCAAGGACGACTTCGCGACCGTCCGTACCGGACGCATCAACGCCGCGCTCTTCCAGAAGATCCCGGTCGACTACTACGGCACGCCGACGCCGCTCGCGCAGCTCGCCGGACTGCAGACGCCGGAGGCACGCACGCTCGTCGTGACGCCCTACGACAAGTCCGCCCTCAAGGAGATCGAGCGCGCGATCGCGACGTTCCCGAACCTCGGGGCCAGCCCGTCGAACGACGGCGAGGTCGTCCGCGTGACGATCCCGGAGCTCACGCAGGACCGCCGCAAGGAGTTCGTGAAGCTCGTCCGCGGCAAGGGCGAGGACCACAAGGTCGTCGTCCGCAACATCCGTCGCAAGGCGAAGGACGACCTCGACTCGCTCAAGGGAGAGATCTCGGACGACGAGATCGCCCGCGGTGACAAGGAACTCGACGTCATCACGAAGAAGCACGTCGACCAGATCGACGAAGCGCTCAAGAAGAAGGAAGCCGAACTCCTCGAGGTCTGATGCGTCGTCACGACCAGGGCGGTGACCGTCCCACGACCCAGGAACCCGCCAAGCGGGGGCTCCGACAGGACTTCGACGCCCGAGCCCGGGCGGCGCGGTCCGACTTCGAGGCCTCCATCCAGCGGCGACGTGCCGACTTCGACGCACGCAACGAAGCACTGACGGCCCGGACCGGGCGCAACCTGCCGGCGGCGATCGGCATCGCGCTCGCGTTCGCGGTCGTCATGCTCGCGGCGCTCCTCATCTGGAAGCCCGCCTTCATGGTGGTCGCCGCGTTCCTGCTCGGTGTGGGCGTGTACGAACTCGCGAGCGCCATGCGCTTCGCGGGTCGTGACGTCCCGCGGATCCCGAGCGTCGCCGTCGCGATCGCGATCGTCCCGGCCGCCTTCATCGGCGGTCAGGTCCCGGCGCTGTTCACGTTGCTCGGCGGCATCGTGCTCATCAGTGCTTGGCGGCTGGTGGAGGTGGCGTTCGCGCGCACGAAGCCCCCGGCGGGCAACGTGGCGCGCGACCTCACGAACGGGTTGTTCGTGCAGGCGTACATCTCCCTCCTCGGCGCGTGCGTCGTCCTGCTCTCCCGCGAAGACCGCGGTCAGCTGTGGGTGATCGCGTTCATCCTCGTGGTCGTCGCGGTGGACACCGGGGCCTACGCCACGGGGCTGAACCTCGGCAAGCACCCGATGGCGCCACGGATCAGCCCGAAGAAGACGTGGGAGGGGTTCGCGGGTTCGGTGGCCGCGAGCATCATCGTCGGCATCGTCGTGAGCTGGCTGCTCCTCGGGTTGCCGTGGTGGACCGGCATCGTCCTCGGCGTCCTCATCTCCGGATCGGCGACCCTGGGCGACCTGACCGAGTCGATGATCAAGCGCGATCTGGGCATCAAGGACATCTCGTCGTTCCTGCCGGGTCACGGCGGCCTGCTCGACCGCATCGACAGCATCCTGCCGTCGGCCGCCGTCGCCTACGTCCTGTTCCTCATCGTGAACCACTGAGGCCGACGCGGCGGTGCCGGCTCCCTGAGTCCCGGCACCCGCGCGTCCAGGTCGCACCAGGGAACGGTGCTGGCAGAATGTCGCCGTGGCCACCACCTTCCCGAACGCAGAACGCAAGACCCTCGGGTACGACGTCGACGAGGTCGAGCGATTCCTCGAGGACGCGCGTCGCGCCTACACGGCGAACGACACGGAACCCGGACTCGAGGCGGCGAAGATCCGCGCGACCGCCTTCTCCATGCGGAAGGGTGGTTACTCGACGGCGCACGTCGACGCCGCGCTCGAACGCCTCGAGGACGCCTTCGCCGCCCGTGAGCGGGAGCGCGAGATCGCCGACGGTGGGAAGAAGGCCTGGTACGCCGAGGCGCGGACGAAGGCCTCCGACGTGGTCGCCCGGCTCGAGCGCCCGGACGGCCAGCGGTTCGCGCGCGTCAGCTTCCTCGGCACCGGCTACCACCCGAAGGACGTCGACGCCTTCGCCGAGCGGCTGGCCGGGTACTTCCGCGACGGCAAGCCGCTCAGCCTCACGGAGGTCCGGTCGGTCGTGTTCCGTGCGAAGCACGGCGGCTACCGTGAAGCCCAGGTCGATGCCGTCCTCGACGCCGTCGTCGAGGTCATGCTCGCCGTCCGGTGACGACACGAGGGTCAGCGGTGCTTCGCTTTCCGTGATGCTTCCGTTATCCTGGTCGGACTCATGGGCAGGCACACGGCAGACTCCAGCTCCGACCGCGATCCCCGCGAGCACCTCGACCGCACGGTCTCGGGTGAGCGCCGCGCGGCACTGAACCGAACCCGCATCGCGGGCTCCTCGGTCCTCTCCGCGGACCCGTCCCCCGGGACGGCCGCTCCCCAGACGGTGCCAGAGGTCACCGGTCCGGTACTCGTCGCTCCGAAGTCGGTCGCGGCGAACCGCGTCTCCGACGCCGCGGTGGCACACGCGGTCCCGAGCACCCCCGCCGACCCCCGCATCGTCAAGCAGCGTCGCGCGCGTGTGACGTCGTCGGCACTCCAGCCGAAGCCGGTGCACGAGAAGCCGATGCGCGGCGTGAACTCGTTCATGCGCAAGCGCGCGACGATCCCCGCGCTCTCGTTCTTCGCGGTCTTCGGGTTCGTGGGCGGCTCGCTCTTCAACCCCATGCAGCCGGACGTCGCGCAGGCCGCCGTGCAGACCGCGGTCCTCGCGAAGGCCCCGGCCGCGGCTCCGCAGCAGTACTCGCCGCACGGCACGTACGCCGCCTTCGACGCCGACCGCGACGGCTACGACGTCAGCGTCCCGAAGCCCAAGGTCACCAAGGCGCCGACGGCCGACGCGACGGACGCCGCCACCACCGACACGAGCTTGGACGCCGCGTCCTCGACGCCGGTCTCCGCCACGAACACGCTCGCCGCACCGGCCGCGACGCCCGACCCGGGCAGCGCGCAGGCGATCGCACAGCAGATGGTGACCGCCCGTGGCTGGGGCTCCGACCAGTACAGCTGCCTCGTGTCGCTCTGGAACAAGGAGTCGGGCTGGCGCGTCAACGCCTACAACCCGAGCGGTGCGTACGGCATCCCGCAGGCACTCCCCGGCAGCAAGATGGCGACCGCCGGTGCCGACTGGCAGACGAACCCGGCGACCCAGATCACCTGGGGGCTGAACTACATCGCGGGCGTCTACGGCACCCCGTGCGGTGCCTGGGGCCACAGCGTCGCCAACAACTGGTACTGATCGGCAGCCGGGGTGCCGCGGAGCAACCGGCCGCGGCGACCGCACGGTCGCGCGCCCGAACCAGACGAGGAGTCCGGCCTCGACCGCCTCATGAGCGGCTGGAAGCGGACCGAGTTCCGTCGCGGCCGTGAGTACACGGTCCAGCCGGTGTCGGCTGCGTCGGCGCAGAAGGAGTACGTCTGCCCGGGCTGCGGCGGCACGGTCCTGCCCGGCACGGCGCACGTCGTCGTGTGGCGGGCGGACGGTGTCCTCGGCGACGAGGCCGACCTGGCGTCTCGCCGCCACTGGCACAACCACTGCTGGAGCATCGCATGACCGAGCACGACGAACCGTCCGGCACCGAGCCCGTGGAGATCCGCTCCGGCACCGAACTGCCCGCACGGCGGACGGACATCGAGCTGGTCACCGACGACCACCTCACCCTCGTCGGGGAACTCGCCGAGCCGCTGGACCGCCCCGCACGGGGCACGATCGTCACCCTCCACCCGCTGCCGACCGCCCAGGGCTTCATGGACTCGCACGTCCTCAAGAAGGCCGCCGCCCGGTTGCCCGCACTGGCCGACATCGCGGTGCAGCGCTTCAACTTCCGCTCGGTGTCCTCGCCGCGCGGCACGTCCGAGGGTGTCTTCGGTGACGGCGTCTCGGAGGGCTTCGACCTGCGCGCCGCGGTCACCGACGTCGTCGAGCGGGGGCTCCCGACACCGTGGCTCGTCGGGTGGTCGTTCGGCACCGAGGTGATCCTCAAGCACGCCCTCGAACACGTGCGGACGGGTCGGGTCGCGGGCGTGGTGCTGCTGTCGCCGCCGCTGCACCGGACCACCGACGAAGAACTCGCCGCGTGGGCCGACGTCGACGTCCCGGTCGTCGCACTGGTCCCCGAGCACGACGACTTCCTGCGCCCGGACGCCGCCCGCGAACGCTTCGCGGCCGCCCCCGGCATCCGGGTGCAACCCGTCGAGGGTGCGAAGCACCTCTGGGTGGGGGAGCGGTACGTGCGCATCGTGCTGGACCGGATCGCGGACCTCGTCGTCCCGGGGAGCGCGCCGCTGCCGACGCACTGGCCCGTCTGAGCCGCGCGCGTCTGCAGGTGGCGCGCGACGTGCGCCGGATCAGTACGTCCCGCACGCGGCAGCGCGCCTGATCGCCAGGGGCGCCTGCTGACGCACGTGTACTCGGCACGGCCGCCTGCGGACGCGGACGGACCGCGCAGACGGACTGGAGGCCCGTGGCGGCGTCGCCACGGGCCTCCAGTCCGTCAGGTGGTCAGCGCGAGGCGGTGTCCTGCGCCGCATCGACGTCGTCAGCCGTGCCGTCGTCGGCCGTGTCGTCGTCGCCCGTGTCGTCGTCTGTCCGGGCGTCGGAGCTGCCGGCGGCCGCTCCCGGGTCGCCGAGCAGACCCGTCGCGTGCGTCAGCACGCCGCGGAGGTTCTCCAGGTACCCGGCGACGGCGTCGCGCTCGGTGCGGATCGCGGCGAGCCGGTCCTCGGCGTCGGCGACGATGCCAGCGGTGCGGTTCTCGGCGTCCTCGACCATGCGGTGCACCCGCTCCTGTGCGTCGGCGACGATCGTGCGCGCGTGCTCCTGCGCCTCGGCCGTGCTGGTCCGCTCGAGGTCGTCGGCCTCCTGCTGGAGCCGCTCGGCGCGCTCCCGGGCCTCGCTCGCCCGGCGGGTGGCCTCGGCGAGCTGCAGGTTCGCCTCGTCGAGGTACTTCTGCGTCTCGGTGACGGTCTCGTGGTGCTTCTGCAGGTACTCCTGCTCGGCGTCGTCCCGTCGGGCGGCGAGCTCGGACTCCAACGCGGTACGGGCGTCGTCGCGCATGCGGGCGATGTCGGCCGCGACCTCGTCACGCTCCCGGGCGAGCGCGGCGCGGGCGGTGTCGATCTCCTGGCGGAGGGCGGTGCGCTCGGCCTCGAGGGCGCCGATGTCGGCTGCGCGGCGGTCGGCGATCTCGGTGTCGAGTTCCCCGTGCTCCCGGTCACGGCGGGCGGCGAGCTCCGCCTCGTGGTCGCGGACCGCGCGCTCGTGCGTGGCGTCTGCCTCGGCACGCTCGCGGTCGATGCGCGTCCGGTGCTCGTCGAGTTCGCGGGCGATGCGGTCGGCGGTCTCCTGGACGAGGCGCTCGTTCTCGGCGCGGGTCTGTTCCTCGTCGACCCGGAGCTGCGCACGCGCCGCCTCGACCTCCTGCGCGAGCGCGGCCCGGGCAGAGGCGAGCTCGCGGTCCCACTCGGCGCGCGCTGCGGCGAGCTCCTCGGCGGTCTCACGACGACGGTCGCTCAGCTCGGCGTCGAGCTCGGCACGACGTCGGTCGACCTCGGCGGCGAGGTCGGCGCGCCCGGTCTCGATCTCGAGTGCGTGGGCGCGCTGCTGTTCGTCGCGCTCGTGGTGCCACGCGGCACGACCCTCGGTGAGCTCGCGTTCGAGCGCGGCCCGGCGCTCGGTCTCGGTCCGGTCGAGGTCTGCGGTCCGGCGGCTGTGGTCCGCCTCGAACTCGGCACGGCGGTGCTCGGTCTCGCGGGCGAGGTCGGCGGCCGCGGCCCGGGCGTCCGCGGACTCGCGCTGCGCGGTCTCCCGGAGCTCGGCGACCTCGTGCTCGACCCGGGCGCGCAGCGCGTTCGTCTCCCGGATGGCGACCGACCGGACCTCGGCGGCCTCGGTCACCGCGGCGCCCCGGACGGCGGCGCCCTCGTTGCGGGCGTCCTGCAGGAGGAGGCCGGCCTCGGCGCGGGCACGTTCGACGGTGTCGGCGGCTTCGGCACGGGCACGGGCGAGTTCGTTCGTCGCGCGGGTCCGGGCGTCGTCGAGGGTGTCGCGGGCTTCGTCCCGGGCCTCGCGCAGGAGTCGGTCGGCCTCCGCTCGGCTCGACGCTCGCAGGCGCTGGGCGTCGATGTCCGCCTGGCTGATGAGCCGGGTCGACTGCTCCTCGGCGACGCGGAGGGTGGACTCGAGGCGGGTGCCCAGGCCGCTGTACGTGGGGGTGCCGGCTTCGTCGAGTTCACCCTGGAGGTCCGAGACGCGCGACTGCAGCAGCCGGATCTCCTTCGCGGCGTCCGCGCGGTCCTTGTTCGACTTGATGAGTTCGCGTCGGAGGTCTCCGAGGGCCCGGTCCACGTCGTCGCGGCGGTACCCCCGCAGTTCCGATCCGAACTCTGCCTCGTCGTTCGCCACGTGTCGCTCCTGGTGCTCGCCGACGGACCCGTGCGGCCCGCGGCTCGATCGTAGCGTGGCCCTGACCTGGGAGTCTGAGTCGCCGGGGACCCCGCGGGGATGCACTCCACAGGGATGCTCGGTATCGTGGACCGCTGATCCGGCGCCGATTCCCCACCCCGGCGCGGTAGGGAGAGAGATCCGTGCGGTTCGTCCTGGCGATCGTCAGTTTCGTGGTCGGCCTGCTGCTGGTCGGCCTCGCGGTCGGTCAGCGCACCGTCTTCGCGCCCCCGTCCTCGCTCGTCGCCGCCTCCACGGCGAAGTCGTCCGCCCCGGTGACCGTCATCCCGGGCACGACCCTCAACGCGAACCCCGGCTACCAGGAGATCAACGTCAAGGGCTCCGGTGACGTCTTCGCCGCCTACGGCAAGACCTCCGACGTGCTCGCCTGGGTCGGTGATGCGGAGCACACGACGCTGCGCTTCGACGCCGAGGACGGCACCCTGAAGGGTCGGACGACCGGCTCCGGGACGAGCGTGCCGGACCCTGCCGGGAGCGACCTCTGGTACCAGGAGTACGACGGTGCCGGACAGTTCACGGTCCGTCTGCCCGAGGACGTCTCCGTCGTCATCGTCGGCGACGGTCAGGACGCCGCACCGAGCAACGTCTCCGTGACCTGGCCGCGGGACACCGCGACGCCCTCGGTCGGTCCGCTGCTCGTCGCCGGAGGGGTCTTCCTGCTCGGCGGGATCGCGCTGCTCGTGTGGGCGATCGTGCACCAGCGCCGTGGCCGTGGTCCGCGTCGTCGGAGCGGCGGGACGCGTCCGCCGCGCGTGCGCGCATCGCGCCGCGCAGCCGCTGCGGGGGCTCAGGTCCCGAGCCGTGGCCGTCGTGGCCGTCGGGCGTTCGTCGCGGTGCCGGTGGTGCTCGTCGGCGCCCTGACCCTCGCCGGCTGCTCCGCCGAGTACTGGCCCCAGGGCGGTGGCACGACCCCGATGCCGACGCCGACCGCGACCGGCACCGCGGACCAGACCGAGCCGGTCGCCGCGACCAAGCAGCAGATCAAGCGGATCGTCGAGCGTGTGGCGACCACCGCGCAGAAGGCCGACACCGCACGCGACGCGAAGATCGCCGCCGAGCGCTTCACGGGCGCGGCGCTGCAGCTCCGCGAGGCCAACTACACGATCCGCGCGAAGGACTCCGACGTCGACGCCCCGCCGACGATCTCCGCGGACGAGGTGTGCGTGGCGCTCCCGCAGCAGACCGACACCTGGCCGCGGACCGTCTTCGTGATCACCGCAGCGGACTGCTCGGCGAAGACCGCGGCTCCCCAGGCGCTCACCCTCACGCAGGAGACCGCCCGTGACCCGTACAAGGTCGCGTACGACGTCTCCCTCGAGGCCGACGCGCAGATCCCGACGCTCGCGCCGACCTCGGTGGGTGCCTCGCTGCTGGCGCCGAACACGAAGCTCCTGACGATCGAGCCCGACCAGGTCGCGACCGCCTACGCCGACATCCTCGCGAAGGACACGGCGAGCGAGTACGCCGACCTGTTCGACGTCGACAGCGACGCGCTGCGGTCCACGATCGGCAAGGCGTACAAGGACAAGAAGGCCAAGGCTCTGCCGGACACCGCGAAGATCGAGTACTCGTCGGAGATCCCCGACGACAGCGCGGTGGCGTTCGCCACGGACAAGGCCGGTGCGCTGGTGTCCGCGGACCTCGACGAGGTCGAGAAGGTCACGCCGACGGCGTCCGGCGCCGAGGTGAACACCGAGGGCGCCGTGAAGGCGCTCTCGGGGGTCGACTCCAGCAAGAAGGGCATCAGCGCCACGTACGGCGTGCAGGTCCTGTTCTACGTGCCGCCCGTCGGCTCCGATGAGAAGGCGGTCCTGCTCGGCTTCACGCAGGGCCTGACCGCCGCGAGTGAGGTCAAATGAGCAACATCCCCCCGACCCCGTCCGGACTCCGCGGCGCGGTCGACCTGTCGTCCCTCGTCGACCGGGCACAGCGCCCGGCTCCGGCCCCCGGTGCCACGGGGTCCGGTGCACCCGGATCGGGAGCGCCGGGATCGGGAGTGTCGGCCGGCTCCGGTCCGGCCGGCCCGGGCGCGAGCGGTCCCGCAGCGGCCGAGGGCGGCGCGGACCTGACCGTCCCGTCCCTCGTCCTCGACGTCACCGACCAGACGTTCCAGGACGTCCTGCAGCTCTCGACCGTCGTCCCGGTCATCGTCGACATCTGGGCCGAGTGGTGCGGACCGTGCAAGCAGCTCTCGCCGATCCTCGAGCAGCTCACCGCCGAGTACGACGGCCGGGTCCTGCTCGCCAAGGTCGACGCGGACACGAACCCCCAGCTCGTCCAGGCGTTCCAGGCGCAGTCGATCCCGACCGTCGCCGCCCTCATCGGCGGCCGCCCCCTCGGACTCTTCGTCGGCGCGCTCCCGGAAGCCCAGGTGCGCGACGTGTACGAGCAGGTCCTGGCCGCCGCCGAGCAGAACGGTGTCTCCGGTCGGGTCGCCGTGGACGGCGCTGCCCCGGTCGATGCCGCCGAACAGGGCGAGCCCGAGCCGGAGCCCCTGCCTCCGCACCACCAGGCCGCGTACGACGCGATCGAGCAGGGCGACTACGCCACGGCGATCCAGGAGTACAAGACCGCGATCGCGCAGGACCCGCACGACCAGATGGCCGTCGCGGGGCTCGCGCAGGTGTCGCTCCTCGACCGGCTGAACGGTCGCACCGCGGACGACATCCGGAGCGCCGCTGCCGCCGCGCCGACGGATCCCGAGGCGCAGCTCGCCGTCGCCGACCTCGACATCAGCGGGGGACACGTCGAGGATGCGTTCGGACGGCTGCTCGACCTCGTGCCGACGGTGTTCGGAGCCGACCGTGAGGCCGTGCGCGTCCGACTGGTGGAGTACTTCGAGCTCATCGGGACGGACGACCCCCGGGTCGTCGCGGCCCGGCGGCGGCTCGCCAGCGCGCTCTACTGACACGCGCTGATGCGCTGTCGCGCGCTGATGCGCTCGCGTCCGCACGCGATCGCGCCGTCACACCGCAGGAGCGACATCGAACCAGCGTCCTGCGCTGGTTCGATGTCGCTTCCGCGGTTCGACGCGTGCGGCCCCACGTGAGAACGCGCGACCACGCCCCCACACGACGGACGGGAGGCGCGGTGCCAGCTGGCACCGCGTCTCCCGTCCGTCGGTCGTGTCAGCGGGCGAGCTTCAGCCAGACGGCCCCGAGCGGCGGCACCACGAGGTGCGCCGACGCCGGACGCCCGGCCCACGGGGTCTCATCCGCGGTGACGGCGCCGAGGTTGCCCACGCCGGACCCGCCGTACTCGGTACCGTCGGTGTTCAGGACCTCCTGCCACTGCCCGGCAGCGGGCAGGCCGAAGCGTCGTTCGACCGGCACGCCGGAGAAGTTGACGAACACAGCGAGGCGGTCGTCCCCGTCCTTCCGCAGGAACCCGAGCGTCGAGTGCGGAGCGTCACCACCCTCGATCCACTCGAAGCCGTCCGGTGTCGAGTCGTGGGCCCACAGCGCCGGGGTGTCCTGGTAGACGCGGTTGAGCGCGGCGACGAGGTCCTGTACACCACGGTGACCGGGGTCGTCGAGGTGCCACCAGTCGAGTCCGCGGGCCTCCGACCACTCCTGCGCCTGGGCGAACTCCTGGCCCATGAACAGCAGCTGCTTGCCCGGGTGGGCCCACATGAACGCGAGGTACGCCCGCACGTTCGCGAGCTTCTGCCACTCGTCGCCGGGCATCTTCCCGAAGAGGGACCCCTTGCCGTGCACGACCTCGTCGTGGCTGATGGGCAGGGTGAACTGCTCACTGAACGCGTACACGAGCGAGAACGTGATCTCGTCGTGGTGGTAGCTGCGGTGCACGGGCTCCCGGCCGATGTACTCGAGGGAGTCGTGCATCCATCCCATGTTCCACTTCTGCCCGAAGCCGAGGCCGCCGGCGCTCGTCGGCTGGGTGACGCCCGGCCACGAGGTGCTCTCCTCGGCGATCATCACGATGCCCGGGTAGCGCTTGTACGCGGTGGCGTTGGTCTCCTGCAGGAAGGAGATCGCCTCGAGGTACTCGCGTCCGCCGTGGATGTTCGGCAGCCAGTCCGTGCGGGAGTAGTCGAGGTACAGCATCGAGGCCACGGCGTCGACCCGCAGGCCGTCGATGTGGAACTCCTCGAGCCAGTACAGCGCGTTCGCGACCAGGAAGTTCCGGACCTGCGGCTGTCCGAAGTCGAACACGTAGGTGCCCCAGTCGAGTTGCTCGCCGCGCCGGGGGTCCGGGTGCTCGAACAGGGCGTGGCCGTCGAACTTCGCGAGGGCCCACTCGTCCTTGGGGAAGTGGCCGGGCACCCAGTCCATGATCACGCCGATGCCGGCGGAGTGGAGGCGGTCGACGAGGTACCGGAGGTCGTCGGGGGAGCCGAACCGAGCGGTCGGGGCGTAGTACCCGGTGACCTGGTAGCCCCACGACCCGCCGAACGGGTGCTCGGCGAGCGGCAGGAACTCGACGTGGGTGAACCCGAGGTACTGCACGTGCCCGATGAGCTGGTCCGCGACCTCGCGGTAGGACAGCCCTGGACGCCACGACCCGAGGTGCACCTCGTAGACGCTCATCGGGCGGTCGTGCGTGGTCGTCTGTGCTCGCTGCCCCATCCACGCGGTGTCGCCGTCGGACCACGTGTACGAGGACGCCGTGACCACCGAGGCGGTCAGCGGCGGGACCTCGGTGCGCCGCGCGAACGGGTCCGCGCGCTCCACCCACCCGGAGTCGGTGAGGATCTGGAACTTGTACCGCTGCCCCTCGAGGGCCCCGGGCCAGAAGAGTTCCCAGACGCCGAGGTCGTTCAACCGACGCATCGCGGTCGTGCGGCCCTCCCAACCCTCGAAGTCGCCGATGACCCGGACGGCCGTGGCCCGGGGTGCCCACACGGTGAACGCGACGCCGTCGACGCCGTCGACCGTCTGCACGTGCGCGCCGAGGTGGTGCCAGAGCTGCTCGTCGCGTCCCTCACCGAACAGGTGCAGGTCGAGTTCGCCGATCGTCGGCGCGAAGCGGTAGGCGTCGTCCGTCGTCCAGGTGATGTCGTCGGTGTCGCCGGAGGGGTCCGGGTCGTAGTCGGCCTCGACGCGGTACCGGCCGAGCGTGCCCTCGGTCGCGCCGGCCCAGAGGCCGTCGCCCTCGTGCGTCAGCTCGATGTCGTCGCCGTCGGGGCGCACGATGCGCACCGCCCGGGCCAGGTGCCGGACGACGCGGATGCTCGTACCGCCGTCGACGGGGTGCGGCCCGAGGACGTCGTGGGGCTGCGACCAGCGGGCCTCGGCGACCTGCTGGCGGAGCCACTCCTCGACGGGAGCGGGCCGCGGACCGTCCGGCGAGGGAGCGGAGGTCGTCCCCGTGATCACGGGGCTCGAGCCGTCGGCGGAAGCAGCTGGCGAGCCGGCGTCGGCGAGTGGTGCCCCGCCCTCGGACGTGGGGGCGTCGGCGCCGTCGTCGACCGAGGTCGTCAGGTGGCGGGGGTGCGCCGGGTCCGGGGCGTGTCCGGCGAGCGTCGCGGACTCCGGGACACCGCGGTCGGGCGCCTCCTTCGCGGGTGCGGGCGCTCCGGGCAGGTCCTCACCGGGAGCGGACACACGAGGCTCGTACCGCGGCTCCGGAGCGCCGGAAGCGGTGGCTCCCGTCGCGGCGGCTCCCGTCGCGGTGGCTCCAGTCGCGCCAGCGGGCGCCGCCGGAGCATCGGCCGCGGGGGCCGCGACGTGCTGCGCCGGGTGCGTCGGCCGCGGGGTGTCCTCGGGCATCCGCCGTGGCAACACGGGCGGCGGCGGGGGCGGCACGGCCGGGACGCTCGGCCCCTGCCCACGGCCGGGCTGCTGCGGTGCGGGCTGCGCCGCCGTCCCGGGGTCTTTCGGCGTCTTGTCGGCGTCGGTCATCGGTGCGGTCCCTCCACGACGAGCAGGTGCACGGGCTCCTGGAAGGCGTCCAGGCGTACGTAGTTCGACGAGCCCCACACCCAGCGCTGCCCGGTGACGACGTCGCGGACGTCGAACGGGTCCTCCGTGGCGAGCCCGAGGGCGGCCAGGTCGAGGTGCACCGTGGTCTCACGGGCCGAGTGGGGGTCGACGTTGGCGACGACGATCACGGTGTCGTCGCGCCCGGAGCGGACGAACCGCCCCGGCAGGTGCTTGGAGTAGACGACGATCGCCGGGTCCTCGGCGTGGTGCACGTGCAGGTTCCGGAGCTGCCGGAGCGCGGGGTGCGCAGCACGGAAGCGGTTGAGCATCGTCACGTACGGCGCGAGGCTCGCCCCCTCGGCCTCGGCCAGGGCGAAGTCGCGCGGCTTGTACTCGTACTTCTCGTTGTCGATGTTCTCCTCGGAGCCCGGACGGGCGACGTCCTCGAAGAGCTCGTACCCGGAGTACATGCCCCACGTCGGCGCACCCGTCGCGGCGAGCGCGGCTCGCACCTTGTAGCCGGCACGGCCGCCGAACTGCAGGTACTCGGTGAGGATGTCCGGCGTGTTCACGAAGAGGTTCGGGCGCAGGTACGCGCTCGTCTCGTGGCTGAGCTCCTCGAAGTAGGACTCGATCTCCTCCCGCGTGTTCCGCCAGGTGAAGTACGTGTAGGACTGCTGGAACCCGACCTCGGCGAGCGCCCGCATCATCGCCGGACGCGTGAACGCCTCGGCGAGGAAGACGGTGTCCGGGTGTTCGTCGCGGATCTCGCGGATCACGCGTTCCCAGAACCAGAGCGGCTTCGTGTGCGGGTTGTCGACGCGGAAGATGCGGACGCCGAACGACATCCAGTGCCGCAGGACCCGCAGGACCTCGGTCACGAGGCCCTCGGGGTCGGCGTCGAACTGGATCGGGTAGATGTCCTGGTAGCGCTTCGGCGGGTTCTCGGCGGTCGCGATCGACCCGTCCGCGCGCTGCGTGAACCAGTCCGGGTGCTCGGTCACCCAGGGGTGGTCGGGGGAGCACTGGAGGGCGAAGTCGAGCGCGATCTCCATCCCGGTGTTCTTCGCGGTCTCGACGAACTCGCGGAAGTCGTCCTCGGTGCCGAGGTCGGGGTGGATCGCGTCGTGGCCGCCCTCCGCCGAACCGATCGCCCAGGGGCTGCCGGGGTCGTCCGGGCCGGGGGTCAGCGTGTTGTTCGGACCCTTGCGCGCGGTCGTGCCGATCGGGTGGATCGGCGGCAGGTAGACGACGTCGAAGCCCATCCGCGCGACCGCGGGCAGTCGCCGGGCGGCGGTGCGGAAGTCGCCGCTCTTCCAGGAGCCGTCGGCGTTCTTCTTCGCGCCCTCGCTCCGGGGGAAGAACTCGTACCAGGCTCCGACCCCCGCGCGGGTGCGCTCGACGTCGAGCAGCTGCGTCGGCGAGTGGGTCCGGAGCGAGGTGAGCGGGGCCTCCTCGACCTCGCTCGTGATGCGGGCGTCGTCGATCGCGGCGAGGCGTTCGGCGGCGTCGAGGGACGTGTCGCGGATGCGGGCCGCGGCGCGCGTGGCGGCGGGGGAGTCGGTCTCGGCGGCGAGCCGGTCGAGCAGCACCCCGCCGTCGAGCAGGGTGGCCTCGGTGTCCACCCCCGCGGCGATCTTGAGCCGGGCGGCGTGGACCCACGTGGCCCAGTCGTCGGAGTACGACTCGACGTGCCACGACCACACGCCGACGTGGTCGACCTGGACGGTCGCCTCGTAGCGGTCGGTGCCGGCGGCGACGAGGGTGAGCGGCACGGTGCGGGTGCCGCCGTCGGGGCGCTCGAGGACGAGGTCGGCGCCGATGACGCCGTGCCCCTCGCGGAAGACGGTCGCACCGAACGTGATCACCTCGCCGTCGAACGCCTTGCTCGGGTAACCGTTCGGCGTCGCGGGAGCGAGTTCGGTGATGGGGATGCGCCCGGGCTTCGGTCGCCGGGGTCGGTCTGCGGTGGCCACGGAGGCGACGCTACCCGGAAGCCGTGGCGGCGTTCTCCGGAAGGCGTGTCGTGTGGACGACGAACGCGCCCTGCGCACCTGTGGAGGAGCCGCCCTGGACGGGCCGATCCGCCGGCCTGGAGGCCCGTGGCGGGCCCGCACCGCGCCTCCCGTCCGTCGTCCCGTCGCTCCGGAAGGCGCGCGCCGCGCGCGCCCTACGCGATCTCGAACACGTGGATGCCCGGCCCGTAGGCCGTGAACACCTGCCCGGCGGGGCGGAGCCGCTCGTGGTCGCGGTGCTTTTCGCTCGACCAGGCGAGCCGGTAGCCGACCACGTCCTCCCGCACGGGCAGGGTGATGTCGCGCGTCCGGCCGCTCCCGTGCACGACCACGAGCACGCGGTCGGACGGCTCGTGCTCCGGGGTCGACTCGACGAAGTACTGCAGCGCGCGGTGGATCGGCTGGTCCCAGCCCTCCACGGTCATCGGACCGCCGTCCGGCCCGTACCAGGTCATCCGCGAGGCCCCGGGCGTCTCCTGCCCCTCGACGCCGAACCGCGTCGGCCGGAGCGCCGGGTGCGCCGCCCGGAGCCGGGTCAGTTCGGCGACGGTGTTCGTCATCGACTCGGAGTCCTCGTCGTCCGACCAGTCGACCGGGGTGAGGTCCTCCGACACGACGTACGCGTTGTTGTTGCCGTGCTGGGTGCGGCTCCGCTCGTCGCCGGCGGTGAGCATCGGCACGCCGGCGGAGAGCAGGAGCGTCCCGAGGAGGTTCCGCATGCTGCGACCACGTGCCGCCCGCACGCCCCGGTCGGCCGTGTCGCCCTCGACGCCGTGGTTGAACGAGCGGTTGTCGTCCGTGCCGTCGCGGTCCTCCTCGCCGTTCGCCGCGTTGTGCTTGCGGTCGTGGGACACGAGGTCGAGCAGCGTGAAGCCGTCGTGCGCGGTGACGAAGTTGACGCTCGCGAGCGGTCCCCGCTCGGCGCCGAAGACGTGCCGCGACCCGGTGAGTGCGCCGGCGAGCGCTCCGATCCCGGTGCTCGGGGCACCCTTGCGGCGTTCCTCGGCGATGTCGGTCAGCCAGAACTGACGGACCGTGTTCCGGAAGCCGTCGTTCCACTCGCTCGTGCGCGAGCCCGCGCCCGCGCCGCCGAACGACCCGGTGCGCCAGCCGTCCGGGCCGACGTCCCACGGCTCGGCGATGACGAGCACGTCCTGCAGGTCGGGGTGCTCCCGGATGCGCTCGAGGAGCGGGTGCGCCGGGTCGAACACGTGTCGCGCGTCACGGGCGAGCGAGGCCATGAGGTCGAACCGGAAGCCGTCGACCCGGACCTCCGTCGCCCAGTAGCGGAGGCTGTCCACGACGAGGTCGGCGCTCGACGCGACGGAGGTGTCGAGCGTGTTCCCGCACCCGGTCGTGTCGTAGTAGGCGTCCGCGTCCGCTGCCCACCGGTAGTGGTTCGCGCCGTCCAGGCCGCGCAGCGACGACGTCGGCCCGCCCGGTCCCTCTTCCGCGGTGTGGTTGTACACGACGTCGAGGACGACCTGGATGCCGGCCTCGTGCAGGAGCCGCACCATGCCCTTGAACTCGCGGAGCACGGCGGACGCGCCGGCTGCCCGTGCCGCGGGGGAAGCGTGCGCGGCGTGCGGCGCGAAGAACCCGAGCGTGTTGTATCCCCAGGCGTTCTCGCGGCCGGCGTCGCGGAGCCACCGCTCGGTGTCGAACGCGTGGACGGGCAGCAGCTCGAGCGTGGTGACCCCGAGCCGGTGCAGGTGCGCGATCGTGCTCTCGTGCGCGATGCCGGCGTACGTGCCGCGAAGGTCCTCGGGGAGGTGCGGGTTCGCCGCGGTGAGGGTCCGCACGTTCGCCTCGTACACGACCACCCGGTCGAGCGGGGTGCGCGGCGCCACCGAGTCGCCCCAGTCGAACGACTCGTCGACCACCTCGGCGGTCCACCGTGCGCCGGGCCCGGCCCCGTCGTCGAGCGGCACGATGCCCCGCGCCGCGGGGTCGAGGAGCGGGAGCACCGGGTCGAACGCGTGCCGCGGTCCGGTCGGGCCGTCGGCGAGCAGGTGGTACCGGTCTCCGGGGACGACACCGGGGACCTCGACCGACCAGCGATCACCGTCCGGGTCACGGGTCAGCGCGTGCGCACCCCTACCATCGACGACGAGCGTGAGCCCGGTGGCGGACGCCGAGCGGACCGTGAACCGGCCCCCGCCGTCGCCGAGGACGAACCCCGGCAGGGCGTCGATCGCGGTCTCGTGCATGACGACAAGGGTACGAGGGCCCACAGGTATCCTGGAAACGCCCGATCAGGGGGCACCGATCGTCGATGGGAGAGCAGGGTGACCGTCTACCTGGACCACGCCGCGACGACGCCGATCACGCCCGAGGCGCTCGCCGCGTTCACCGCTGCGCTGCAGACGGTCGGCAACCCCTCCTCGATCCACAGCGCGGGTCAGCGCGCGAAGATGCTGCTCGAGGACGGCCGCGCCGCCGTCGCGCGGTCGCTCGACGCGGACCCGGTCGAGGTCGTCTTCACCTCCGGCGGGACCGAGAGCATCAACCTCGCGGTGAAGGGCACGTACTGGGCCCGGCAGCAGGACCGTCCGCGACCCCGCATCGTCGTGGCGGCCGGCGAGCACCACGCCACGGTCGACACGGTCGAGTGGCTCGAGCGCCACGAGGGCGCGGTCGTCGACGTGGTCCCGCTCGACGCGCAGGGGCGCTTGGACACGGCCGGCCTGGAGGCACGGCTCGCCTCCGCCGACGACGTCGCCCTGGTCACGTTCCTCTGGGCCAACAACGAGGTCGGGACGCTCCAGCCGGTGCGGCGGATCGTCGAGATCGCGCACGCCGCAGGCGTACCCGTGCACTGCGACGCGGTGGCCGCCTACGGGCAGGTCCCGGTGTCGTTCCGGGAGTCCGGGCTCGACGCGCTGAGCGTCTCGGCGCACAAGGTGGGCGGTCCGGTGGGCATCGGGGCGCTCGTCCTCGGTCGCCGCGCCACGGTCGAGCCGCTCATCCACGGCGGCGGGCAGCAGCGCCAGGTGCGC
>NZ_JBPUGH010000055.1:0-18938 GCF_051548005.1 Curtobacterium flaccumfaciens
AGCGGGTGCTCGCCGCCTGACCCGGCACCGCCGGCCTGGAGGCACGGTGCCGGTCCGCGGGGTCGCGCACGCCCGGCTCGGCTCGCCCTGAGCACCCGGGTGTTGGCTGGCCGCATGACGAACGACCCGAACTGGAAGCTGCCCGAGGTCCCCTCCTTCGAGCTCACGAGTCCCGACTTCACCGACGGCGGCGCGCTGCCGGAGTGGGCACGCGGCTCGGACGCCGGTGGCGAGGACCGCTCCCCCGCCCTCGCGTGGTCCGGCGAGCCCGAGGGCACCCGCAGCTACGTCCTGACCGTGTACGACCCCGACGCCCCGACGGGCTCGGGCTTCTGGCACTGGGCGGTGACCGACATCCCCGCCGGCACGGACTCGCTCGAGCGTGGTGCCGGCACCGACGACGCCCTGCTGCCCGCCGAGGCCCTCCGCCGTCGCAACGAGTACGGGACGGACACGTTCCTCGGAGCGGCCCCGCCCGCCGGCCACGGTGCGCACCGGTACTTCTTCACGCTGAGCGCACTCGACGTGCCCGTGCTCGAGGCCCCGGCGGACGCGACCCCCGCGGTCGTCGGGTTCCTGCTGCGTGAGCACCTGCTCGGCCGGGCCCAGCTCGTCGGCACGCAGGAGACCCCCGCCGCCTGACGCGCGAGACTCGGTCGGCGCTCGCCGAGACTCGCGATCAGCGACAAGTCTCGTGCTCCGGAGCACGAGACTCGTCGCTGACGCCGAGTCTCGTGCCGCGACGAGTCGCCGCACTGCACCACGAACGCCGAACGGCCGCCGCTCCCTCGGGAGCGACGGCCGTTCGTGTGTCGGAACGCGGAGAGGATCAGCCCTCGGCCGGGTCCTCGGTGTGCTTCTCGTGGCCCTCGCGACCCTCGGTGTCCACCTCGTCGGCGATCACCGGCGCGAGCGACAGCTTGCCGCGGTCGTCCACCTTGGTCACCTCGACCAGGATCTTCTGGCCGACGCCGAGGACGTCCTCGACGTTCTCCACACGCTTGCCACCGGCGAGCTTGCGGACCTCGGAGACGTGGAGCAGACCGTCGCGGCCCGGGAGCAGCGACACGAACGCACCGAACGTCGCGATCTTGACGACCGTGCCGAGGAACTGGTCCCCGATCTCCGGGTTCGTCGGGTTCGCGATGGCGTTGACCTGGGCACGGGCGGCCTCGGCCGACGGACCGTCGACGGCGCCGATGTACACGGTGCCGTCGTCCTCGATCGAGATGTCGGCGCCGGTCTCGTCCTGGATCCCGTTGATCGTCTTGCCCTTCGGGCCGATCAGCTCGCCGATCTTGTCGACGGGGATCTGCACCGAGATGACGCGCGGCGCGGTGTCGGCCATCTCGTCGGGGGCGTCGATGGCCTCGTTCAGCACGCCGAGGATCGCGGAGCGCGCTTCCTTGGCCTGCTTGAGCGCGGCGTCGAGGACCGACGAGGGGATGCCGTCGAGCTTCGTGTCGAGCTGGATCGCCGTGACGAAGTCCGAGGTGCCGGCGACCTTGAAGTCCATGTCACCGAGGGCGTCCTCGGCACCGAGGATGTCCGTCAGCGCCGCGTAGCGCGTCTGGCCGTCGACGGTGTCGGAGACGAGGCCCATCGCGATGCCCGCGACCGGGGCCTTGAGCGGCACACCGGCGTTGAGGAGCGACAGGGTCGAGGCGCAGACGGAACCCATCGACGTCGAACCGTTGGAGCCGAGGGCCTCGGACACCTGACGGATGGCGTAGGGGAACTCCTCGCGCGACGGCAGCACCGGCACGAGCGCGCGCTCGGCGAGGAAGCCGTGCCCGATCTCGCGACGCTTCGGCGAACCCACGCGGCCGGTCTCACCGGTCGAGTAGGGCGGGAAGTTGTAGTGGTGCAGGTAGCGCTTCTTCGTGACGGGCGACAGCGAGTCGATCTGCTGCTCCATCTTGAGCATGTTCAGCGTGGTGACGCCGAGGATCTGCGTCTCGCCCCGCTGGAAGATCGCCGAGCCGTGGACGCGCGGGATCACGGCGACCTCGGCGTCGAGCGGACGGATGTCGGCGAGGCCGCGGCCGTCCATGCGGACCTGCTCGGTCAGGATGCGGCCGCGGACGACCTTCTTCGTGACCGACTTGTAGGCGCCGCTGACCTGGCCGTTGGCGCTCTCGGGGAGCTCGCCGGCTTCGACCTTGGCCGCGATGGCCTCCTTGACGCGGGCCTTGAGGGCGTCGTCCTTGTCCTGACGCTCGAGCTTGCCGGCGATCTGGTAGACGTCCTTGAGCTCGTCGAGGGCGAGCGCCTCGACGGCGTCGTAGACCTCGGGGGCGTACGGCGGGAAGACCGGGTAGTCCTGGATCTCCTTGGCCGACTGGGCGGCCATCTTCGCCTGCGCCTCGACGAGGACCTTGAGGAACGGCTTGGCCGCCTCGAGGCCCTGCGCGACGACGGCCTCGTCGGGCTTGGTCGCGCCGCCCTGGATGAGGTCCCAGCTGTGCTCGGTGGCCTCGGCCTCGACCATCATGATCGCGACGTCCTCGTTGCCCGCCTCGTCCGTGACGACACGGCCGGCGACGGTGAGGTCGAAGACGGCCTCCGCGAGCTGCGACGCCTTCGGGAACGCGACCCACTGGTCACCGATGAGCGCGAGGCGCACACCGGCGATCGGGCCGGAGAACGGCAGACCGGAGATCTGCGTCGACGCGGACGCCGCGTTGATCGCGAGCGCGTCGTAGAACTCGTCCGGAGCGATGCTCAGGACGGTGATGACGATCTGGACCTCGTTGCGGAGGCCGTCGACGAACGACGGGCGCAGCGGCCGGTCGATGAGACGGCAGACGAGGATCGCCTCGGTGCTCGGACGGCCTTCGCGACGGAAGAACGAGCCGGGGATCTTGCCAGCGGCGTACGAGCGCTCCTCGACGTCGACCGTCAGCGGGAAGAAGTCGAAGCCCTCACGCGGGTGCTTGCCGGCGCTGGTGGCCGAGAGGAGCATGGTCTCCTCGTCGAGGTACGCGGCGACCGCGCCCTGCGCCTGCTGTGCGAGTCGGCCGGTCTCGAACCGGACGACACGCTTGCCGAACTTGCCGTTGTCGATGACGGCTTCGGCGAACTTGATCTCGGGACCCTCCAAAAGGGTGCCTCCTTGACGTGTTCTCGGCAGACCCGGCGACGGCACACGACGGTGCGTGCGCGCCGAGGTGTCGGGACGCATGTCTGGCCAGCAGTAGAAGCACTCGGGACACCTTGTCGGCCCGCGAGCCACCACCGATGACCAGCTCCGTGCCCGGTCTGCGCAGTGTTTGTGTGACGACCGGGTTCGACCCCGGTCGCGTGCCGGGGAACGGTCCCCGGACGAACAGGACTTTACCAGTCCTCAGGCGATCCGCGGGCGAGGCGCACGACGAACCCGCACGTGGCCGCTAGCGTACGGACCATGCGCCTCCCCCTCTCCGGGCGAGGGTTCGTCGTGGCCGCCGTGGTCGCGGGCGTGCTCGTCGCCCCCCTCGTGACCGCGGTCCCGGCGAACGCGACGACCTACCCGACGTGGCAGGACGTCCAGCGGGCGAAGGGCAACGAGCAGGCCAAGAAGGCCGAGGTCGACACGGTGCAGACCGCCCTCCACCGGGTCCAGGCCGACGCCGCGGCGAAGTCGGCGACCGCGATCACCGCCTCCGAGGCGGCGGACCGGGCCGACGCGGACCTGGCCACGGCCACCCAGACCACCACGAGCCTCCAGGCCCAGGCGGACAGCGCCTCGGCGACCGCGGAGCGGGCGCAGCAGCGGGCCGGCCAGCTCGCCGCGAACCTCTACCGGGACGGCGCGACCGACCAGATGTCGACCCGCATCGCGACCACGAAGGACCCGAGCCAGCTGCTCTACCAACTCGGCGCGCTCGACCAGCTCTCGACCACGTGGGCCGGCGTCATGGACGACGCGTCGGTCGCCGCGAAGACCGCGTCGTCACTGCACGAGCAGGCGAAGCGCGCACAGGACGAGCGAGCCGACCTCGCGAGTGCCGCGGAGACGAAGGCCGCCGCCGCGAAGTCCGCGCAGGAGGCCGCCGACGCCGCCGTCGACGACACCCAGCAGCACAGCGACGAGCTCTACGCCCAGCTCGCGTCCCTGCAGGACACCACCGCCTCCGAGGAGCGCGGGTACCAGCTCGGGCTGCAGGTCGCCGCTCAGGAGGCCGAACAGCAGCGCCGTCGCGAGGAGGCGGCCGAGCGACAGCGCGAGCAGCAGGCAGCTGCGGCGAACAACACCCCCGGTACGAGCGGGGGCAGCAGCGGGGGCGGCAGCACGAGCGGCGGTTCCGGCACGAACTACCCGAGCACCGGCGGTGTGGTCGTCGACCCGGCGGGCGCGCAGGCGTACGCCCGGAGCGCGATCGGCGCCTACGGCTGGGGCTCCGACCAGATGGGCTGCCTGGTGTCGCTGTGGACGCAGGAGTCGGGTTGGCGGGCGAACGCCCTCAACGTGTCGAGTGGTGCGTACGGCATCCCGCAGGCGCTCCCCGCCGACAAGATGGCGGTCGCCGGTGCCGACTGGCGGACGAACGCCGCGACGCAGATCAACTGGGGTCTCGCGTACATCCACGACGCGTACGGGTCGCCCTGCGGTGCGTGGAACCACGAGATGAGCGTCAACCCGCACTGGTACTGACGCGTCGCGACCGGCTGGAGGCGCGTGGCGGCTCGGCCACGGACACTGACGCCGCCACGACCCGGCCTGGAGGCGCAGGGCGGCGCCGCCGCGGACGCTGACGCCGACACGACCCGGCCTGGAGGCGCAGGGCGGCGCCGCCGCGGACGCTGACGCCATCACGACCAGGCCGGGAGGCGCGGCACGACGCCGCCACGGACACTGACGCCACCACGACCCGGCCTGGAGGCGCGTGGCGGCGCCGCCACGGGCCTCCCGTCCCGGGGGTGGTCACGCTGCGGGCGCGGCCCGTCGGCACCTCGCCATGCGCGTCGGCGGCTCGCGAGCTGCGCTGCCGCGCGCGGTGCGAACTCGTGCACATGGTGCGAGGGAGGACCCCTCGCACCATGTGCACGAGTTCGCACGGACTGGACGGCCGCGCGCACCGTGCGAGGGGTCAGGCAGCCCGTCCGGCGACCTCGGGGCCGTGAAGCGCGTCGTCGGCCGGCCACCCACCGATCCGGAGCACCGCACCGGAGGCCCCGACGAGCCGCGCTGCGCGGACGGTCGCACGGAGCATCTCGGGGGCGCGGCGCCCCCGGACGACCGCGGCGGTGGAGAGCGTGTTCGCCGTGACGCACGAGGGAGCGACCACCGTGACCGAGCGCCAGACGGGCTCGGCGGGCAGGCCCCACCGGGGGTCGAGGATGTGGTGCCGGGCCTGTCCGCCCTGCTCCCACCGACGCTTCTGCGTGCTCGAGGTCGCGACGGACCACCCTGACGCGATCCGGACGTGGTCGACCGGGTCGGTGTCGAGGTCCTGCACCCGCACCTGCCAGCCGCCCGCGGGATCCGGGCCGGCCGTCGCGACGTCGCCCCCGAGGGAGACGAGCGCCCCGATGCCGAGACGTGCGGTGATGGTCGCGGCGGCCATGTCGGCCGCGGCGGCCTTCGCGGTCGCACCGAGGTCGAGCCGGACGCCGACGGGGACACGGAGGAACGTGCCGCTCAGGAGCACCCGCTGCCAGGCCGGTCGGGTGTCGAGTGCCGCCGTGAGGACAGTGGGGTCGGGATCGTCCGCTCCCCCGTCCGTGCGTGCGCCGCCGGCGGTCCGGTGGAACGCGTCGTCGTAGCCGAGCGACACCATGTGGTTGCCGAGCGTGGGGTCGACGTCCCCGTCGGTCAGCCGTGCAGCGTCGAGCGCCTGGTGCACGAGGGACGCCAGGAGCGGCGAGACCTCGGCACCGTGCTCGAGTTCCGTGGTGCGTGCGACGAGCTCGGAGTCGTCGCGGAAGCGGCTGCAGGCGCGGTCGACGGCGTCGGTGACCTCGCGGATGCAGGCCTCGGCGGCGGGGAGGTGACGGCGGTCTCGACGATCGAGGACGACACGGGCGGTGGTGGTCCAGAGCTCCCACTCGGCGGCGGCGCGCATCAGGAGCCCGTGGTCGTCGCGTCGGACGACGAGTTCTGGTCGCCCTGGGTGACGCCGGTCCCGCCGGTGTTCGTGCTGCTGCTGCCGCTCGTGCCGGTGTCGCTGCTGTTGCTCGTGCTGCTGCTGCCGCTGCTCGTGCTGCTGCTGCCGCTGCTCGTGCTGCCGTCGCTGGTCGCGGAGCCCTGTTCGTGCCCGACCCACAGGCCGGCGCCGGTCACCATCGCGACCACGAGCCCGCCGATGCTCACGAGCGAGCTCGTCGTCCACTTCCTGCCGTTGCTGCCCATCGTTCCTCCTCGTCTCGGGACGAGGTTCGCGGGCCCGGCGATGGAGCACCCTGGAACGCGCTGGAGCGGCCCCGGGCGGACGCCATGCGCCGGCTGTGAGCGGCGGGTCAGTGCCCGAGGCCGCCGAGCATCGCGGCGAAGTCGGGAGTCTCGGGCAGCGCGTCCGCCTGCTGCGGCACGCGGCGCGAGGCCCGGACGGCCCAGGCGAGGTCGGCACCGGCGCGGCTGATGCGCCCCTCGAGTGCTGCGGCGTCGCCCTCCGTGCCCCAGTCGTCGGTCGCGGCGAACACACCGGTCGGGACGACCGCGGCACGGAGGTAAGCGAACACTGGTCGGAGCGCGTGGTCGATCGCGAGCGAGTGCCGTGCGGTGCCCCCGGTCGCGCCGAGCAGCACCGGCATGTCGGCGAGGGCGTCCTTGTCGATCACGTCGAGGAACGACTTCGCGAGTCCGCTGATGCCGGCCGTGAAGACCGGGGTGACGAACACGACCGCGTCGGCCTCGACCACGGTGGCGATCGCCTTCGCGAGGGCGGGCGCGGCGAAGCCGGTGAGCATCGCGTCGACGATCTCGTGCGCGATCGGGCGGAGCTCGACGTGCTCGACGTGCGCGGAGGTGCCGTCCGCGCGCAGGGCCTCGACGGCAGCACCGCCGAGGCGGTCGGCGAGCAGGCGGGTGGAGCTGGGGTCGGACAGTCCGGCGGAGACGACGGCGATGGTGGTCATGATGGTTCCCGACTTTCGATGCGTTTGCATGAACATCGTACCGAACCAGCGGAGGATCGCAAGCATTCCCGTCCGCTCCACCGCGGGGCGCCGACCGCGGGACTCCCGGGGACAGGAGAACGCCCGGCCTTCCGAGGAAGACCGGGCGTTCAGCCGAGCAGTGTCTGCGTGGGACTCAGCGACGCAGGCCGAGACGCTCAATGAGCGCACGGTAGCGGTTGATGTCCACGTCAGCGAGGTAACCGAGGAGACGGCGACGCTGACCGACCATGAGCAGCAGACCACGACGCGAGTGGTGGTCGTGCTTGTGCTCCTTGAGGTGCTCGTTCAGGTCGTTGATGCGACGCGTCAGAACGGCGACCTGGACCTCGGGGGATCCGGTGTCGCCCGGGTGGGTCGCGTACTCTTCGATGATCTCCTGCTTGACCTTCGCGTCAAGTGCCATGGATGATCCCCTTCCTGTCCGTTGCGCGGTGCTCGTGCCTGATGCACGAGCGCTCTTTGTCCGCGGCCGTTCGACGGCAACCGGAGAAGCCTACCAGGTGATCAGGCCGTGCGGGGGCGCAGACGACGTCGTCGCGGTGCCGGCAACAGACTGCGGAACAGCCTGACGAGCGTCGCGCCGAGGAGCCCGCCGAGCCCGTTCGACAGCACGTCGCGCGGGTCCGACACCCGGTTCGGCAGGAAGGCCCCCTGGTACTGCTCGATGCCGACCGAGAGCCCGACCGCGACGACCGCACCGAGCAACCACCAGCGGCGGGGCAGCCAGAGTGCGGCGAGCATGCCGACCGGGACGAACATCGCGATGTTGGCGAGGAACTCCGTCCGGTCGTACGTGAGCCAGCCGCTGCCGGTGATCCGCTGCGCCCACCGGATCGCGTGCTCCACGAGGGAGCCCTGCGCCGCGGTGAAGACCTCCGGCGTCAGGGTCATCCGCCAGATCACCCAGGCGTACGTCGCGGTGACGGCGAGGAGGAGGAGTTTCCGGAGCATCCGCAGAGTCTGACGCACCGCGTTCGGGAGATCCCTGGCTCACCGCTGGCAGAACACCCGGAGCGGATCCCCGTTCCGCCCGCACTCCTGGGAGCATGGGGGCATGACGGACCAGGGGAACCGCCGGCGCGCACCGCGTCGGTCGTCGGCCGGGCGCCAGTGGACCTGGATCGGCACCGTCGCGGCCGTCGTCGTCGTCGCCGTCGTCGCCCTCGTGGTGACATTCCCCCGCGGCGAGGCGCCGGACGGTCGGCAGGTCGTCCAGCGCAAGACCGCGGCACAGGCGTTCCCCGGCGGTCTCGCGGTGCAACCGGCCGCCGAGAACCAACCCGGACGTCGCGAGGCAGCGGCACGAGCGGCCGGGCAGGACACCACGGCGCGGCAGATCGCCGTCATCGCGGACCAGCCGATCGCGACCTGGCTGACCGACGACTCGGTCGCCGACACGCGCGCCACGATCCGCGACGTCGTCCGGAGCGCGCGCCAGCAGGACCGCACCCCGATGTTCGTGCTCTACAACGTCCCCGACCGGGACTGCGGCCACTACTCGAAGGGGGGCAGCACGGAGTCCGGGTACGTGCCGTGGGTCCGTGCCGCCGCACGAGCGATGTCCGGGTCGCACGCCGTCGTGCTCGTCGAACCCGACTCGATCGCCCAGATCGCGGTCTGCGAGCGGCTCCGGGAGTCCCGTCTGCCCCTGCTCCGACAGGCCGTCGGGGCGTTGAGCGGGCACGGCCTCACCGTGTACCTCGACGGCGGCAACGAGGACCGCGTCCCGGTCGCCCAGCAGGCGTCGTGGCTGCGGCAGGCCGGCGTCGACCGGACCCAGGGGTTCTTCACGAACGTCTCGAACTTCTACCGCGTGGACACCGAGCGCGCCTACGCGGACGAGCTCGCCGACCGCATCGGCGACGACCCGCACTTCGTCATCGACGTCTCCCGCAACGGGCAGGGGTGGCGCGGGACGTGGTGCAACCCCTCCGGAGCCGGACTCGGACAGACACCGCACGTCACGCGGGGCAGCACCCGACTCGACGCCCTGCTCTGGGTGAAGACGCCGGGCCTCAGCGACGGCACGTGCAACGGCGGTCCCGCGGCCGGGCAGTGGTGGGAGTCGTACGCGCTCGACCTCGTGGCGAACCGGAAGCGCGGCTGAGCGGCTGAGCAGGCGGCTTCACGGCGCCGTGTCGGTGCCCGGTGGTTGCATCGGGACATGACCCCGACCGCGCGCCTCCGCTCCGTCGTCCCGCCCTACCTCCTCCGAGCCGTCGCCGACGCGCCGGACCTCCCCCGCGCGTCCTCGGCCGCCCGGTCCGCGCTGGCCTCGCTCGAGGTCGTCCAGCAGCCGAAGCACGAGCACCACGTGCGTCCACAGGGGGCGAGCGGCACGGTCGACCGGTCGCCGCAGCGGACGATCTCCGATGCCCACGGCACGACGACCCTCCCCGGCACGGCCGTCCGGCACGAGGGTGCCCCGGACTCCGGCGACCCCGCGGTGGACGAGGCCTACACCGGCCTCGGGGACACCCACGCGTTCTGGCTCGAGGTGTTCGACCGGGTGTCCATCGACGGCGCCGGCCTGCCCCTCGACGCGACCGTGCACTACGGGCAGGACTACGACAACGCCTACTGGGACGGCAGCCGGATGGTGTTCGGCGACGGGGACGGCGAGGTCTTCGAGCGCTTCACCATCGCGGTCGACGTGATCGGCCACGAACTCGCGCACGGCGTCACGCAGTACACCGCCGACCTCACGTACGAAGGGCAGTCCGGCGCGCTGAACGAGTCGATCAGCGACGTGTTCGGCTCGCTCGTGCTGCAGTACTCCCGGAAGCAGACCGCCGAGCAGGCTTCGTGGCTCATCGGCGAGGGCCTGTTCACCCCGCGCGTGCAGGGTGTCGCCCTCCGCTCCATGCGTGCTCCCGGCACGGCCTACGACGACCCGACGCTCGGCAAGGACCCGCAACCGGCCACCATGGCGGACTACCTCGACACGACCGACGACAACGGTGGCGTGCACACGAACTCCGGCATCCCGAACCACGCCTTCTACCTCGCCGCCACGGCCATCGGTGGCTTCGCGTGGGAGGGCGCCGGCGCGGTCTGGTGGGACGCGCTGACCTCGGACGCCGTCAGCGCCTCGATCGACTTCGCGGGCTTCGCCGGTGTCACGGTCTCCGCGGCGGCCACCCGCTTCGGTGACGGGTCGCGCGAACACACCGCTGTGCAGCAGGCCTGGCGCGACGTCGGTGTGCTGAGCTGACCCGTCTCCCGCGCCGGGCGTACGGTCGTGACATGCACATCGCCGTCCGCCGGACCGGGGGCTTCGCCGGCACCACCCGGGGCTGGCGCGTCGACACCGAGGCCTGCGAGGACCCCACGGCGTGGACGGACCTCGTCAGCGCGCTCCCCCGTGAGGTCCCCGTCCCGGCGCCCGCCGTCCGCGACGACTTCACGTGGACGATCACGATCGAGGAGCGCTCCGTCTCGATCCCCGGCTCCCGGCTGGACGGGCCGTGGGCGTCCCTCGTGGCGCGGGTGCGCGACGAGGGCGACGCCGACTGACCTTCCCGCGCGACGCGTGCGCCACGCGTCGGCACGGGCAAAGGCGGACAGGAGGCGCGGATCGGCCCGGGCGCGTCCCTCCGGCCGGTCGCCGGTCGCCCCCGGCGCGCCCGCGTCAGACGACGTCGACGACCGTCAACCGCCTGGTCGGCCGGGTCATCGCCACGTACACCGCCGCCGCCGCCCGCGCCGCATCGGCCCCGACGCGGTCCGGGTCGACGAGGAGTACCCCGTCGAACTCGAGGCCCTTCGCGTCCGCCCCGGTCAGCACCGTGACCGACCCCGGCCGCGGCGACCCGAGCGACCGGACGTCGGCCTCGGTCCGGGCGAGCCGCTGCCGCACCGCGTCGACGTCCGCCTCGGGCACGATCACGCCGACGGTGCCGCTCCCGATCGCCTCGCGCTCGGTGTCGACGAGCGCAGCGACCCGGTCGAGCAACGACCCGCGCGGCACCGACACGCGCTGCACGGGGTCGCCGTCACGGACGGCTTCGTTCCGCGTCACCACGAGCCCCGCCGACTCCGCGTACTCCCCGGCGGCGCGCACGATGGAGCGCGGCGTGCGGTAGTTGACGGTGAGTTCCTCGATGCGGTGCTCGATCGGTACCTGTGGGGCGCGACCACGGCGACGACGGGCGAGGGCACCGACGACGTCGTCCCACGTGCGGGCAGCCCCGGGCGAGGACCCCTGCGCCATGTCCCCGACGATCGTGAAGGACCGGAGCGGGTTCCGGCGGGCGAGCACCCGCCACTGCATCGGTGAGAGCTCCTGCGCCTCGTCGACCACGATGTGCCCGTAGGTCCACTCGCGGTCCTCGGCGGCACGCTCGGCGGTGGTCCGGGGGTCGCCGCCCTCGGCGAAGGAGCCGGCGACCTGCTCCGCGGTGACGATGCCCTCGACGCCCATGTTCTCGATGGCCTGGCGCGCGTTCTCGATGTCGCGGTTGCGGCTCGCCTTCGCCGCACGCTTGGCTGCGCCGCCGGTCGGGTCGAACGGACCGAGGAGCTCGGCGGCCTCGTCGAGCAGCGGGACGTCCTCGACGGTCATCGCCGAGCCGCGGGGGCGCAGCAGCAGCGCTCGGCGTTCCGGGGTCCAGTTCGGGGTGAGGGACGCGAGCCAGTTCGGCCGCGCGTAGAGGTCCTCGAGGAACTTCTCGGCGGGCAGCGGGAGCCACGCGGTGTTGAGCAGGACGCGGGCGTCGTAGGAGGACCGGATGTCCTCCCGGAGGACCTTCTCGTCGGCCTCGTCCACCGTGGTGCCGCGCTCCCGGAGCTGGTCGGCGAGCAAGCGCGTCATCGCGTCGAGGGCGATCTTGTTGAAGGTCACCCGGGCGACGTTGTGCGGCTTGCCGCGGTCCTGCGCGCGCTTCATCGCATCGGCGACCAGGTGCGGCGGGACGACGAGCCGCTCGCCCTCGACGTCGAGCGTCACCGGCTCGGTCGGCACGACCTGCCGCGACCGGACGGCACGGCGGAGCAGGGACGCCATCTCAGCCGACCCCTTCACGGCGGCGACGTCCCGGTGGTCGTGCGTCGAGGCGTGCACGCCCGGGTACAGCGAGCCGAGCGACGCCATCACGACGCCGGTCTCGCCGAGGGACGGCAGCACCTGCTCGATGTACGTCAGGAACGCCGACGAGGGTCCGACCATGAGCACGCCCGACCCGCGGAGGCGCTCGCGGTACGAGTACAGCAGGTACGCCGCGCGGTGCAGCGCCACGGCGGTCTTGCCCGTCCCGGGGCCGCCCTGCACGATGAGCACGCCCTCGAGCGGGGAGCGGATGATGCGGTCCTGCTCGGCCTGGATCGTCGCGACGATGTCCGTCATCCGACCGGTGCGCTCGGCGGTCACGGCCGCGAGGAGCGCCCCCTCGCCCTGCAGGTGCGTTCGCTCGTCGTCATAGAGGGAGGCGTCGAAGACCTCGTCCTCGACCCCGACGACGGTGCGGCCGTCGAGCGTGAGGTGTCTGCGCGAACGCATGCCCATCGGGTGCGCCGCGGTCGCCTGGTAGAAGGCGCTCGCGCCCGGCACACGCCAGTCGAGCAGGAGCGGGCGGTGGTCGTCGTCCCGGAGGCCGACCCGTCCGATGTACCGGAACGCGTCCTCGTCGCTGTCCGGCTCGGACACCTCGAGCCGGCCGAAGACGAGCCGGTCGCCGACGCGTTCGAGCGTGGCGATCGTGTCCTCGTAGAGCCGGGCGTACGCATCGCGCTTGCTGCGGCTCTGGTGGTTCCCGCCGACCGCCTGACGGCGGGTCTCGGCGAGTCGCTGCTCGGCCTCGGCGGTCAGTTCGTCGAGGCGGGCGAACAGCCCGTCGACGTAGCCACGCTCGCGGTCGATCTCGGTCGGTTCGGACACACGCCACCCTTCGGGAAACAGGGGTGTCCAGTGTAGTCCCGCAGGACCGACACCGGAGACGTCGCGTCGCGACCACGGACGGACTGGAGGCGCGTGGCGGACCCGCCACGCGCCTCCGGTCCGGAACCGGGTTCCGCCCGTCGGGCACCGCTGTGCGGACACGACACCACGCTTCTCCACGGTGCTGTGTCCGGAACCTGGTCCCGGCGCGACGGACGGTCTCGCTACATCTCCTCGTGCGTGTCCGGGTCGCCGTCCCAGAGGCGGCCGCGCTCGAGCGCGGAGATCGCGGCCACCTCGTCCTCGGTCAGCTCGAAGCCGAAGACGTCGAGGTTCTGCCGCTGCCGCTCCGGGTCACCGGACTTCGGCACCGGCACGGCACCGAGCTGGACGTGCCAGCGCAGCACGACCTGGCCCGGCGTGACCCCGTGCGCCTCGGCTGCGGCGACGACCGCCTGCTCGCTCATGAGTTCCGACTGCTTGGCGAGCGGGCTCCAGCTCTCGGTCACGATCCCGAGCTCCTGGTGCACCTTCCGCAGCTCCGCCTGGGGGAAGTACGGGTGCAGCTCGACCTGGTTCACCGCTGGTGCGACCCCGGTGGCGTCCACGATCCGCTTCAGGTGCTCCGGCGTGAAGTTCGAGACGCCGATCGAGCGGACCTTGCCCGCGTCGCGGAGGTCCACGAAGGCCTTCCACGTGTCGACGAACTTGTCGACCGAGGGGTTCGGCCAGTGGATGAGGTAGAGGTCCACGTGGTCGAGGCCGAGGTTCGCGAGCGACTCGTCGATCGACCGGTGCGCCTCGTCGTACCCGTGGTGGCGCCCGGGCAGCTTCGTGGTGACGACGAGGTCCTCGCGGTCGACGCCGGACTCGCGGACCGCGCGGCCCACGGCGTCCTCGTTGCCGTAGTTCAGGGCGGTGTCGAGCAGTCGGTAGCCGCTCGCGATCGCCGCCTGCACCTGCGCGGTGCCCTCGTCGCCGTTCAGGCCGTAGGTGCCGAGGCCGAGCTCGGGGAACCGGTGGCCGTCGTTCAGCTCGATCGTCGGGGCGCCGACCTGCATCATCGGACCCCGAGCAGGTCGATGACGAAGATCAGCGTCTTGCCGGACAGGAAGTGACCGCCGCCGGCCGGGCCGTAGGCGAGCTCCGGCGGGACGACGAGCTTGCGGCGACCGCCGACCTTCATGCCGGGGATGCCCTCCTGCCAGCCGCGCACGAGCGCCGCGAGCGGGAAGTCGATCGGCTCGCCGCGGTTCCACGAGCTGTCGAACTCCTCGCCCGACTCGTACTCGACTCCCGCGTAGTGGACCTTGACGGTCGAGCCCGCGGTGGCCTCGTCGCCGGATCCCTCGACGATGTCGGTGACCACGAGCTCGGTGGGGGCGGGGCCCTCGGGGGCGTCGAACTCGGGCTTGCTGTTGAGGTCAGTCATGCCCGCCAGTCAACCAGTTCGCGCGGGCAGCGCCGTCCAGCCCGGCGAAGCCCCAGAATGGTTCCACCGTGACACGTTCCGACACCACTCCGCGCCGCCGCCTGCTCGCCGACCTCACCCCGCTCCGCCGCTCCCCCGCGTTCGCGCGGCTCTGGGCCGGGACGGCGATCGCCGGCATCGGCACGCAGATGACCACCGTCGCGGTCGGCCTCGAGGTGTACGAGATCACCCACTCGACCTTCGCCGTCGCGCTCGTGGGCGTGATCGCGCTCGTGCCGATGATCGTCGCGGGCCTCTACGGCGGCATGCTCGCGGACGCCTTCGACCGGCGGCTCGTCGCGCTCGTGTCGGCGATCATCGCCTGGGCTGCGGTCGCCCTGATCGCGACGCACGCCTGGCTCGGGCTGCACAGCGTCGTGCTGCTGTACGTCCTGGCGACGGTGAACGCGGTCGCGGCGACGGTCAGCAACGCCTCCCGGTCGGCGATCGTGCCGCGGCTGGTCGGGACGGACCTGCTGCCCGCGGCGAGCGCCCTCGGTGGCATCGCGTCCGGGTTCCAGGTGACGGTGGGTCCGGCGATCGCGGGTGTCCTCATCGCCAGCGTCGGCTTCGCCCCGACCTACACGATCGACGTCGTGCTGTTCACGTTCGCGTTCCTCGGGGTGTTCACGCTCCCTCGGATGGCGGCCGAGCACGACGCGCTCCGCCCCGGACTGAGCTCGTTGATCGAGGGCGCCCGGTTCCTGAAGCGTTCACGGAACATCACGATGACGTTCGTGCTCGACATCGTCGCGATGACGTTCGGCCAGCCGCGGGTGCTCTTCCCCGCGATCGGCGCGCTGGTGATCGGCGGCGGGTCGATCACCGTCGGGACGCTCACCGCCGCCTACGCCGTCGGTGCACTGCTGTCGAGCGTGTTCTCGGGTCCGCTCGGGCACGTCCGCCGGCAGGGCGAGGCCGTCGGCTGGGCGATCTCGGCCTACGGCGCGGCGATCGCGGGGTTCGGCATCGTCATCGCGGTGGCGCACCTGCTCGGCGGTCGCGCGGGCGAGCGCTTCGACGTCGGGATCCTGCCGGCGCTGGCACTCGCGGCGCTCTTCCTGGCGATCTCCGGCGGCGCGGACAACGTCAGCTCGGTGTTCCGCAACACGATCCTGCAGGCGGCGTCGCCGGACGGCATGCGCGGACGGCTGCAGGGCATCTTCATCGTGGTGGTCACGGGCGGTCCGCGGCTCGGCGACCTCTACGCCGGGCTCGTCGTCGCAGCCGGGATCGCGTACCCGCCGATCATCGGTGGCGTGCTCATCGTCGGCCTGGTCGCGCTGCTGCTCCGGCTCGTGCCGTCGTTCCGCCGGTACGACGCGCAGCACCCGCACGCGAACTAGCGAGCCGAGTCTCGGCCCGGCGGCACGGGTCTCGGCCGCCGCGCCCTGTCGCTTTCGCGAAAGCGACAGTCTGCTGACACGCGACAGTGCCGAACTGTCGCTTCGGCGACCGGCGGCGGGGCGGGGACCGCCGACCTGTCGCTTTGTCGACATGGTCGCGACCTCAGCCGGCCGAGAACGCGACCCGCTGGGTGGCGACGCCGAGCGTTGCGCAGGGTGACCGCCCACCGGCCTGGAGGCGCGTGGCGGGCCCGCACCGCGCCTCCCGTCCGATCCGGGTAGTTTCGTACGCATGCCGGACCACGATGCGCGCGCCATCCAGCGGACCGGGGTCCGTGCCGTCGTCCGGCGCACCTACCACTCGGTCATCCGGCACCGCGTCGTCGACGCGGCGGCGTCGCTGACGTTCTTCGCGACCCTCACGGTGTTCCCGACGGCGCTCGCGGTCGTGTCCGCCCTGGCGATCGTGGACCGGTCCGGCGACGGCCTCGAGGACATCATCCAGATCCTCGGGTTCATCGTGCGCCCGGAGACCGCGCAGCACCTCGAGGAGCCGCTCCGGCAGCTGCTCTCCCTCGACAACCCGTGGCTCGGGTTCGCGACCGGGGTGGTCCTCACGCTCTGGTCGCTGTCCGGGTACGCGACGGCGTTCGGCCGCGCGATGAACACCGCCTACGAGGTCGAGGAGGGTCGGCGGATCTGGAAGTTCCGCAGCATGATGCTCCTCGTCACCCTGCTCGTCATGGTCGGTGGCGCGATCGCGATCCTCATCCTGCTCGGCACCCCGACCATCGCGGCGGCGGTCGTCGACCAGATGGGCTGGCCGGTCTGGCTCGACGACCTGTGGAACGTGACGAAGTGGCCCGGGCTCGCGGCCGACCTCGTCGTGTTGGTCGCGGTCCTCTACTACGCGACGCCGAACGTGCGGACGCCGCAGCTGCGGTGGGTCTCGGCCGGGGCGGCCTTCGCGATCCTGACCTGGGCGCTCGCGACGCTCGGGTTCGCGATCTACGTCGAGACGATCGGGGCGGGCAACCGGGCGTACGGGTGGCTCGGTGGCGCGATCCTGCTGCTCGTGTACCTGTACATCTCGAACTTCGTGCTCGTCGTCGGTGGGGAGCTCGACTCGGAGGTCATCCGGATGCGGCAGCTGTTCGCGGGGATCGAGGCCGACGAGTCGATCCGCCTCCCGCTGCGGGACGTCACGCGCAACTTCACGCTGGCCCGGTGGCGGGACGCCGACATCGCGGCCGCACACCACGTCCGGGTCGAGGCCGCGAAGCTCCCCCGTGACGACGAGGACTCGGCGCAGGCGGCGCACCTCCGCGACCTCGCCGGCAAGGTGCAGGTGAGCGAACCCCCGATGCCGTAGCGGTGGGGTGCCCCCTCGCACCGTGGGAGGTACTGTCCGCACCGTGCGAGGTTTCGCACGCCGTGCGAGCGCGTCGCCCTCGCACGGCATGCGGAAGCTCGCACCGTGTGGCGAACTCGCACGGTGCGATGCGGCGGGCTCGCGTCGCGACCTCGCACGGTGCGAGGCGACGAGCGCGCCCCACGCCCCCACACCCCCGGCGTCAGCGCTCCCGCGCCGCCTGGTCCAGCATCTCCTCCGTGACGACCGGGATCGCCCCCGTCGCGAGCTCGATGCCCGACAGGCGCGCGGGCGAGAGGACGCGCTGCACCTGGTCCTCCTCCATGAGCCCGGCCGCCGTGACGAGCGTCGCGATGGGCGTCGACGTGGTGAGTGCCGTGTGCGCGATCGACGCCGCGGCCGCGTACCCGATGTACGGCGTCAGGGCGGTCACGACACCGACGTTCGTGTCCACCTGGGCCGCGAGCTTCGCCTCGTTCGCCTCGATCCCCGTGACGCAGTGCACGCGGAGGGTCTCGCAGCCGTTCGCCATCCACTGCAGCGACTGCATGATCGAGTGCGCGATGATCGGCTCGAACGCGTTGAGCTGCAGCTGGCCGCCCTCGGCCGCCATCGTCACGGTGGTGTCCGCGCCGACGACCGCGAACGCGATCTGGTTCACCACCTCGGGGATCACCGGGTTCACCTTGCCGGGCATGATCGACGATCCCGCCTGCCGTGCGGGGAGCGTGATCTCCCCCAGGCCCGCCTGCGGCCCCGACGCGAGGAGTCGGAGGTCGTTGCAGATCTTCGAGAGCTTCGCGGCGCTGCGCTTCACCGTGCCGGACAGCGTCATGAACGCGCCGGCGTCGCTCGTCGCCTCGATGAGGTCCGGAGCGGTCACGACGTCGAGGCCGGTCGCGATCTGCAGCTGCCGACGCACCTCGTCGCGGTAGAGCGGGTCGGCGGTGATGCCGGTACCGATCGCGGTCGCGCCGAGGTTCGTCTCCGCCAGCAACGGCATCACCTTCGACAGCAGGAGGACGTCCTCCTGGATGGTGTGCGCGAACCCGGTGAACTCCTGTCCGAGCGTCATCGGCACGGCGTCCTGCAGCTGGGTGCGACCGATCTTCAGGACGTCCGCGAAGGCCCGCCCGCGCTCGGCGAACGCGTCGGACAGTGCCTCGAGCTGGGTGTTGAGCCGCCGGACCCCGAGGATCATCGCCAGCTTGATGCTCGTCGGGTACGTGTCGTTCGTCGACTGGCTGCGGTTCACGTGGTCGATCGGGTGCAGGTACGCGTAGTCGCCCTTCTCCCGCCCGAGCAGTTCGAGGGCGCGGTTCGCGAGCACCTCGTTCGTGTTCATGTTCGTCGACGTGCCGGCGCCGCCCTGGACGACGTCGACCACGAACTGGTCGCGGAGCCGACCGTCGCGGACCTCCTGCGCGGCCGCGTCGATCGCGTCGGCACGCTCGCCGTCGAGCACCCCGATCGCCTTGTTCGCTCGGGCTGCGGCCTGCTTGACGGTCGCGAGGGCCTCGATGAGGTCCGGGTACACCGCGATGGGGACGGACGTGATCGGGAAGTTCTCGAGCGCCCGGAGGGTGTTGATCCCCCAGTAGGCGTCGGCCGGCACCTCTCGGCTGCCCAGGGAGTCGGTCTCGGTGCGGGTGGGTCGTGGTGCGTCGTTGCTCACCCGGCCCAGGCTAGTCCGAACCGTCCGGCCGGTCCTGGTGCATGCCGCGATCGCGTGTCGGCATGCGTCCGACGCGACCGGGAAGCGGCCTGGAGGCT
>NZ_JBPUGH010000056.1:0-18899 GCF_051548005.1 Curtobacterium flaccumfaciens
CCCCCCCCCCCCCCCCTTTTTCACCCACCCCCCCCCCCCCGACAACTACACAGGCCCCGTTGCGTCGGCCGCTACTTTTGTTTATACGTCACTGGCGTTCGGGGGGGGGGGACCCCCCCCCGTCGCCGGGCGGGTGCCCGCCGCGGTCAGGGCGCCCCACCGGCGGGGCGGGCGGCCGGGGCCGGGGGGCCCCCGCGCCTCCCGTCCGTCCGCGGGGCGCGCCGTCAGTGCGCCGCTCGCGGCGTCCGCAGCAGCAACCACACGAAGTACGGAGTGCCGACCAGCGCCGTGAGGATGCCCGCACCGAGCTGTGCCGGAGCGATGACCGTCCGTCCGAGCAGGTCCCCGAGGCAGACGAGCACCGCGCCGAGCAGGACGGCGACCGGCACGACCCGTGCGTGTGCGCGACCCACCAGCGAGCGGGCGGCGTGCGGAGCGACCAGCCCGACGAAGCCGATCGTCCCCACGGCTGCGATCGCCGTGGCGGTCAGCAGCACGGAGAGCGTCAGGAAGCCGAGGCGGGCCCGGCCGAGTCGGACCCCGAGCAGCCGTGGCGAGTCCTCGTCGAGGGAGACGAGGTCGAGCTCGCGGTGCTTCGGGAGGACGAGCACGAGGGCGACGACCAGCACGACGACGACCGGCACCGAGTCCTGCCACGTCCGGCCGTACGTCGACCCGGACAGCCAGGTCAGCGCCTTGTTCGCGTTGAAGGGGTCGGTGACGACGATGAGCAGGCTGATCAGCGCCGTGAGGCCGGCCGAGACGCCCACCCCGACGAGCACGAGGCGGTTCTGTCGGAAGCCGCCGCGGGCAGCGAGACCGAACACCACGAGCGCAGCCAGCGCGGCACCGGCGAACGCGGCCCCGGCCACGCCCCACGTCGACGCCGCGGGGACCGCCGTCACGACGAGCACGGCACCCAGTCCGGCTCCGCTCGAGACGCCGAGGACCCCGGGGTCGGCGAGCGGGTTGCGGGTGACGCCCTGCACGAGCGTCCCGGCGAGTGCCAGCGCTGCACCCGCGAGGAGCGCGGCGGTGACCCGCGGGACGCGGGTGTCCAGGATGAACGCGATCGCCTGGTTCGCCCGGCCGGTCAGCCAGTTCGTCACGTCACCCAGCAGGAGCTTCGCGTCCCCGAGCAGCACCGATGCGACGACCACGCCGGCGAGCAGGGCCACGAGGGCGACGACCGTCAGGGTGACCGCGAGCCGACCGGGGATGCGCGAGACCTCGAGCGGGGTGGTCTGCCCGGTGTCGCGCATCCGGAGCGCCATCACGACCAGGAACACCGCGCCGACGACGCTCGTGACGACACCCGTGGGGACGGTCACGGCTCGGTCGCCCGACACGACGGCGCGGAGCAGGACGTCCGAGGCGAGGACGATGCCGGCACCGACGAGGCCCGAGACGGTCAGGAGCGCCCACGAGCGGTGCAGGGTCGGGAAGGTCCTCGCGACGGGTCGCACGAGCGCCGGCGCGCACAGGCCGACGAAGCCGATCGGCCCGGCGACCGTGACGGCCGCCGCGGAGAGCAGCACCGCGAGCACGACGGCCACGATCCGGGTGCTCCGGACGGGGACGCCGAGCCCGCGGGCGGCGTCGTCGCCGAGCGCGAGGGCGTCCACCCGGTGCGACAGGACCAGGAACCCGACGACCCCGACGGCCACGACGGGGAGCATCGGCAGGATCGTGTCGTACCCGTTCTGCGCGATGCCGCCCTGGTTCCAGCTGTAGAGCCCCCGGGTCTGCTGCGGGAACAGCAGGACGAGCGCCTGCGTGACGGAGCCCAGGCCGAGGGCGAGCGCCGTCCCGGCCAGGACGAGCCGCAGGGTCCCGCTGCCGAGTCCGGACAGTGCGAGCACCAGGGCGGCGGCCGCGAGCCCCCCGAGGAACGCGATGCCGGACTGCGCGACGACCGGCAGCCCGATGCCCGACACCGAGACGATGCCGAGCGCGAGGTACGCGCCGGCGTTCACGGCGAGGGTGTCCGGCGCGGCGAGCACGTTCCGCGTCACCGCCTGCAGTGCGGCGCCGGCGACACCGAGCGCGAAGCCGACGACCAACCCGGCGACCGCACGGGGGAAGCGGGAGGCGACGACGACCGACGCGTCGGCGCCCGCCGCCCGGCCGGTGAGCGCCTTCCAGACGTCGGCGACCCCGACGTCCGCGGTGCCCTGGGTGGTGTCCACCGCGGCGAGCACCGCGACGAGCACGATCCCGGCGACGAGGAGCAGGACGCCGAGTGCGGGCCGGGCGACGCTCGTGGAGCGCCTCCCGGCCCGCGCCTGCGTGGCGGTGCCGGTCACCGCTACTTCGTGAGCGCGGCGACCGCGGCGTCGACGTAGGCGTCCACCGCGCCGGGCCCGCCGAACATCCAGATGCCGTCGTCGAGACGGTGCACGTGGTCCTGCTCGACGAACGGCAGCGACTTCCACACGGCGTTCGACGCGAGGGTCGTGCCGAAGACGTCGTCCTCGCTCGCCGTCTTGTTGTCGATGTACAGGAACTGCGTGTCCTCGGGGAGCTTCGTCAGCCCCTCCACGTCGGTCGAGCCGAGGCCGTACGCTTCGTCACCCTCGATGCCCGTGCCGGACCAGGCATCGGCGAGCCCGAGCTCGTCGTTGACCTGCCCGATGAGCGAGCCCTTCGTGTACGGACGGATCGTGACCTGGTTCGACAGGACGTACCCGTCCGCGAAGGCCACCTTCGTGCCGGCCTTGCCCGCGTCGGCGATCTCCTGCTTGCCGTCCGCGATCGTGGCCTCGAGGGCCTTCCACACGGTGTCGGCCTTCGCGGTCGTGCCGGTGGCCTCCGCGATGAGGTCGAGGGTGTCCTTGACGGTCTCGAGCTGGGCGCCCGACTTCGCCGAGGCGATGACGATCGTCGGCGCGATCTTGCGGAGCTGCGTGATGACCGAGTCCTTGAGGTCGGTCGTCGCGACGATGAGGTCCGGGGCGATCGAGGCGATCGTGTCCGTGCTCGGCTCACCGCGGGTACCGATGTCCTCCGGATCGCCGGTCAGCGGGACCTTCGCGTCCCACTGGCTGTAGCCCTTCACGTCCGCGACGCCGGCGGGTGCGACCCCGAGGGTCTCGAGGTCCTCGACGACGTTCCACTCGGTCCCGACGACCTTCTTCGCGGGACCGTCGAGCGTCACCTTCGTGCCCTGGGCGTCGGTGACCGTGATCTTCGCGGCGGAGGGGCTGGCGTCGGAGGCCGCCTGCGTCGAGCCGCAGGCGGTGAGGGCCAGCGCGGCTGCTGCGGCGATGGCGGTGGCGGTGAGGAGTCGTCGCTTCATGGCGGCTCGGGGTTCTTCCTGTTCGGTGGGGTGGAGCTGTCGGTCGGGCGCGTGCTGTGCGCCCCGTCGTCAGCGTGCGGGTGCAGGGGTGGTCCGGGAGTGGTGTCGACCGACCGCGCGGGTCCGGAGTGCACCGGTGGAGGGGTCGTGGTCGACGTCGATGCGGATGCCGTACACGTCGGAGAGCCGCTCCGCGTCGAGGACGTCCTCGGGTGCGCCGTCCGCGACGACGACGCCGGCGCGGAGGAGCACCAGCCGATCGGCGACGGCTGCCGCCTGGTCGAGGTCGTGCAGGACGACGCCGACGGCGGTCCCGTGGACGTCTGCGAGGTCGCGGACCAGGTCGAGCAGCTCCACCTGGTAGCGCAGGTCGAGGTAGGTCGTCGGCTCGTCGAGCAGGAGGACGCCGGTCTGCTGTGCGAGGCAGCTCGCGAGCCACACCCGCTGCAGCTGCCCGCCGGACAGCTCGTCGGCCGGCCGCTCGGCGAGGCTCGTCAGTCCGGTCACGTCGAGCGCGTGGGCGACGACGACCTGTCCGTCCGGGTCCTGCCCACCGAAGCGGCCGCGGTGCGGGTGCCGTCCGAAGGTCACCAGGTCGCGGACCCGGAGGCCACCGGGGACCGGCCGGCCCTGGGTGAGCAGGGCGACCTGCCGGGCGAACGCCTTCGGCGTCAGGGCGAGGCCGTCGACGACCTCGCCGTCGACGTGGGCCTCGACGCGTGCCGCCGTCGGCCTGGAGGCGCGGATCGCGGCGTGCGCGTCGGTCGCGCCGCGCAGGTGCACGGTTCCGGTGCGCGTGGGCTGGAGCCGCGCGATGGAGCGCAGGAACGTGGACTTGCCGGACCCGTTCGGACCGACGAGGGCGGTCACCGTCCCGGCGGCGAGCTCGAGTGAGGCGGCGTGGACGACGTCCTCGCCGTGGTAGCCCACGGTGACGTCGCGTGCGTGCAGATCGACCACGCAGGTAAGGGTAGCCTCACCTACTTAGGTTTACCTAACGCCTGGTGGGATCGTCTCGTCGACGCCTGGTCAGCAGGGCGCTCCACAGGTCCGCGCCAACCGCTCGAGGAGCTCACGGGCGGACAGGGCTGCGGCCAGTTCCACCTCGACCGGGTTGATGCCGATCGCCCGCTCGAACGCACGGCGCCGCGCCTGGTCCGCGATCGGGACCTCGGGGCGCTGCGGGAGTTCGGCGATCGCCCGCGCGGCCGCATCGAAGGCGCCGACCGGTCGGCCGAGTTGCTCCCACATGGTCCGGACGTCGCGCGCGACCTGGTCGGCGTCCCCGCCGAACTCGAAGCCGGCGGACGCCATGGTCGCGAGACCGTGCGCGATCGAGTCGTTCGGGGTCATGCCGGCATCGTCACACGATCGGCCGCGAACCGCCTGGACGGGGCGCTTGTCCCCCGGATTGCCGACACCCGGACCGGGGATTCTGGTGTCCCCCGTCATCCACCAGGATGGAGCGTGCACCCGTTCCGGGTGCAGCACGCGCCCCACGAGGGCGCCCCGGACAGGACGTCCGGCGATCGGAGGGCACGATGCTCGAGAACACCAGCGCGGACACGCACGCGGCAGCCGCTGCGGCCGCCACCCTGCACCTGCGGATCACGATCGTCGGTGCGACGGTCGACCTCCTGCGTGACGTGCCCTTCCACGAGGCGCGACCCGAGCAGGTCGCGGAGCGCATGGGGATCACGGTCGCCGAGCTCGAGCTGCACTTCCCGTCGTGGGACGGCCTCGTGCTCGCCGCCGTCGACCGGTGGAACGGTGGCCGCATGGAAGAGGTCACGGCCGAGGTCGGCGACGCCGCGACGGTGGACTTCCTCCGTGCGATCGTCGCGTCGAACGCCGAGGACCCCGCACTCATGCGGCTGCTCGTCGCACTGCTGTCCGTCGCCGGGAACCCGTCGCACCCGATGGCCACGTACCTCCGCTCCCGCTACCAGCTGTTCTTCTCGCAGATCAAGCGCGGCCTCGAGCGCGACATCGCCACGGGGCGGGCGCCGCACACGATGGACCCCCGCCGCGGCGCCGAGCAGCTGATCGCCCTCTACGAGGGGTTGCAGCTCCAGGCGCTCCTGCGCGCCGACATGGACCTCGTGCAGGCGTTCGACCGGGCCGTGGCGCGGCTCGAGGCGGGCTGGATGGAGCGCTACCAGCCGCGGGCGCAGGTGCAGCACGCCACGTGGAGCGACCCCGGCAGCTGGGAGATCTGACCCGTCCCGGCGGGGTTGGCCGCTATGCGCGGTTCCGTGCGGGTGCGGAGACCGGCCGGGGTACTCGGTGGAGGCCCCAACCGGAAGGAGCCGTCGTGGCGAACCCCAACCCGATCGAGATCCAGAAGTACCTGAGCGGTGTCGAGTACCCGGCGTCGAAGGACGACATCGTCGCGACCGCCGAGCGCGAGGGGGCATCGGGCGACGCACTCGAGGCCCTGAAGAACATCCCGGACGGCGACTACGACGCGCCCACCGCCGTGTCGAGTGCCGTCACCGACGCGAGCTGACGGCACCACCGCCGACCAGGTCGACGGTCGGCCGCGCCGGGTTCACCAGCGCGGCCGGCTGCCGTCACCGGGGTCGTAGCCCGAGTCGCGGATCACACGGAGCGCCGTCGTGTCGCTGTGCACCGAGTGCACGACGACCTTCCGCGCTCGCCGCAGGGCCCGACGGGCACCGGGGGTGGCGAAGAGGCCACCGAGCACGAGGCCGGCGCCGATGGCGAGTGCGACGGTGACGGCGGACACGAAGTCCAGTGCCGAGGTGGACGACCCGGACATCACCGCGAGCAGGGCGTTCGACACCGCGACACCGGGGAGCAGGGCGCCGCAGAACGCCGGGACCGCGATCGCTCCCACTGCGGTCCGCATCCGAGCGGCGGCGATCGTCGCGAGCACGCCGAGGAGCACGGACGCGACGAACGTCGCACCGAGCAGCGGCAGCCCGAGCTGGCGCATCGCCCAGAGGGACGCGCCCGCCGTGACGGAGAACACCACGGCCACCGGGATCACCCGTGCGCTCGCCTGCTGCACGAAGCAGTTCGCCGCGGCCGAGACGACCGTGAGCGACAGCGACGCCCACAGCGGCAGCGGGTCGAGCACGATGCCGGACGGGTCGACCTCGAACCGGAGCCAGTGCGTGAGCGCGATGCCCGCCGGGACCCCGACGACGATCGCGGCGATGACGAGCAGGATCGAGAACGCCCGCGCCACCGCCATCGCGCGGAACCCCGAGATCGCGTCCTGCGCCCAGGTCACGAGCGAGACGTGCGGGAGCAGGAGCACCACGAGCGCCGCCACCATGGTCGCCGCGCCGGCCGGTCCGAGGATCCCTGCCGCGATCGCGAGGGTGCCCAGTGCTGACGCCACCGCCCCCTGTGCGCCGGAGACGAAGAACTGCGGGAAGCCCCGGCCGGTCAGCCAGCGGCCGGACACGATGATCCCCATCATGAGGACGAACGCGCCGAGGCCCGCCCGCCACCCGCCGCCGGCCTGCATCGCGATCGAGGTGCCGAGGACCGCGAGTCCGACGTCGGCGAGCCAGAGCGGCCACCGGGGTGGCATCCGGAGCACGGCGACGAGGGCGCTCACGGCCGAGGTCATGTCCCGCGAACCGTGCACGAGGTCGTCCACGATCTGGTTCGCCCACGCGAGGCGCCCGAGGTCCGAGCCGTCGATCGTCACGGTGCGGAACTTCACGAGGGCCGGGCCGTCGGTCGGCGCGTACTGGATCGTCACCGAACTCCCGGTGAGGTCGAGATCGAGCGGCGCGAGGTTCCACTTCGTCGACACCGCGACCACGGCCGTCTCCACGCTCCGGGTGTCGGCACCGGAGGCGAGCATCACCTCGGCGAGGTCGAGGCAGAAGTCGACGATCTGCACGGGCGAGTACTGCTCGCGCGGCCGCACGTCCGGGGTGACGTCCTCGTAGATCGTCCCGCGGAGTCGGGCACGCGCATCGCGGAGGTCGTGCTGCGCGACCTTGCGGACGCGGGGCCGCGGTGGGCGACCGGACTTCGGCACGCCGGGGAGGGACTGCTCGGCCATCCCGCCATGGTGCCAGGCGCGCTCTGCCGAGTCCGGACGAGCGCTGAACGCGTGCCGGCCGTCGGCTGGGCGGGTCGGCGCGGTCGGGGCACGCCGAGGACGGACGGGAGGCACGGTGCCAGCCGGCACCGTGCCTCCCGTCCGCTCGTGGTCGCGTCAGCGACCGGCGGTCGTCACTGCTCGAACGTCGCGTGGAGCTCGATGTCGACGCCGGTGAGGGCCTTCGAGACCGGACACGTCGCCTTGGCCTCGTCCGCCGCCTCGAGGAAGGCTGCTTCGTCGATGCCGGAGACCTCGCCGCTGACGGTGAGGACGATGCCGGTGAGCTTGAAGCCGCCCGCGGAGTCCGGACCGAGCGAGACGTCGGCCTTGACGTCGAGGGCCTCGACGGTGCCGCCGGCCTCACCGAGGATCGCCGAGAACTGCATGGCGTAGCAGGAGGAGTGTGCGGCGGCGATGAGCTCCTCGGGGCTCGTGGTGCCCCCGGCCTCGTCCGCGGCGCGCTTCGGGAAGGACACGTCGTAGGTGCCGACCTTCGAGCTCGAGAGTTCGACCTGACCGGAGCCGTCGTTGAGGCCGCCGTTCCAGGCGGTGCGTGCGGTGCGCGTGGGCATTCCCGCTCCTTTCGTGTGGGGTCGGCCCCGTGCGGAGCCGTCGGCTCCGACCCGGAGCCAAGGCCGAGTCAATCGGAGAACGCGCGTTCTCGCAACCCGCTCACGGGGAAGACGCAGGTCTGCCCTACGATCGGGCGCATGGGGGACAGCACGTCGTTCCGGTCGCGCGTGACCGAGCAGGGGCCGGTCGACGTGTCCCGACGACCGGACGTCGCCTGGGTGCGCTTCTGGACGCAGGGCTGGCGGTTCCACGGCCGCGCCAGCCGGACCGAGTTCTTCTGGGTGATCGCCCTGCAGGCCGTGGTGGTGCTCGCGGTCTGGTGGCTCGTGCAGCACCTCGGCATGACCGCGCGCTGGACGGTCTACGCCGACCCGTTCGGCATCGTGCCCTCGCCGCAGGTCGGGTTCCACCTCTTCGAGGTCCACCAGGGCCGGTACTCCGCCGCGTGGTGGGGGTACGGGTCCGGCCGAGACGCCTGGCCGGACAGCTGGGACGTCGCGATCATCGTCGGCCTCCTCGTGACCGCGATCCCGCGGTGGTCGTTGCTCGTCCGTCGGCTGCACGACCGTGACCACACCGGGATGTGGATCCTGCTCCTCGTCTTCACCGGACCGATCGGGTGGTTGGTCGTCACCGGCATGGTGGTCAGTCGTCCCCGTGTGCGTGGTGCGCGGTTCGACCGTGGGGTGCTCGCCGGGCGTCGCGAGCCCGAGTCGGATTCCGGGTCCGGCCCGGCACTTGCACAACAGGTGTAGTTTTGACGTGGATCGGCCCGATCCGATCGCGACGCCGCACCCCCTGACGCCCGACGAGTCGAGTCGACGCCCACCGGTCACCCGTCAGAAGGAGCAGCAGCCATGCGTGCCGTCGTGTTCGAGCAGTACCAGACCTTCCCGTCCCTCACGGACGTGCCGAAGCCCACGCCCGGGCCCGGGGAGGTGCTGCTCAAGGTCGCCGGCGCCGGTGCGTGCCACTCCGACGTCGCCGTCTACCGCGAGTTCCGCGAGGGCCAGCCGGGGGCACAGGCACCCGCGTTCGTCCTCGGGCACGAGAACTCCGGCTGGGTCGAGTCGGTCGGCGACGGCGTGACCGGGTTCACCCCGGGCGACGCGTACCTGGTCTACGGCCCCGTCGGGTGCGGGCACTGCTCGTACTGCTCCAAGGGGCAGGACACCTACTGCGAGAACGCCGCCACGAGCCCGTACGCGGGCATCGGCCTCGGCCGGGACGGCGGCATGGCCGAGTACGTCGTCGTGCCCGCACGGAACCTCGTCCCGCTCGGCGACGCCGACCCGGTCGCCGCGGCACCGCTCAGCGACGCAGCGTTGACGCCGTACCACGCGATCAAGGCCTCGCTGCCGAACCTCGCGGGCGGTGGGAAGTACGCGCTCGTCGTCGGGCTCGGCGGTCTCGGGCAGATCGCCGTGCAGATCCTCACCGCACTCACCGGTGCGACCGTCATCGCGACGGACATGAAGCAGGACGCGATGGACCGCGCGGCGGCCCGCGGCGCGATCACGGTCCCCGGCGGCCCGGACCAGTTCGCGGCCATCCGGGAGATCACCGGCGGGCGCGGCGTCGACGCGGCCTTCGACTTCGTCGGCGCGACCCCGACGGTGAAGACCGCGCAGGCGTCGATGGCGATCGGTGGCCGGCTCACCGTCGTCGGCATCGCAGGCGGCACCACGGAGTGGAACTTCTTCTCGACGCCCTACGAGTCGACGATCACGAACACCTACTGGGGCACCATCGAGGACCTGCACGAGGTCGTCGCGATGTACCGGGCGGGTCAGATCGAGCCCGACGTCGAGCGGTACGCGCTCGAGGACGCCCTCGAGGCGTACCGGAAGCTCGAGGCCGGGGAACTCTCCGGTCGCGCGGTCGTCGTGCCGACCATGTCGCGTTGACGACGATCCGGTAACGCCACTCGCACCTCGGGCCCACCGGGTCTAGCGTGGCGGCGTGGGGCAGTCGCTGCTCCGCAGTGGGGAGCAGACCATGACGACGAACCCGGAGTACACCGAAGCGGTCCGACCGCGGAGCTCGGGAAACGGCACCACCGACGGCGGCATGACCATGGGGATCCCGTACGCCGCGCCGGAACGCGGGCGGGTCGGCGGCGAGGCCGAACCGGTCTCGCGCGCGGGCCTCGTCTGGCGGGTCGTCGCGTCGCTCGTCCTCGCTGCGGTCGGCATCAACGCACTCGTGGTCGTCGGCCGGATCCTGGCGGGACCGGCGGACGTCTGGGTCGGGGCGATCGGCATGGCGCTCGTCGCCGTGCTCGCGCTCGCCTACCCGGTCGTCAACGTGGTGCGCTGGGTGCGCGCCTCCCGGCGGTAGACCCGACGGACGACCGACGGGAGGCGCGGCGCCACCTGGCACCGCGCCTCCCGTCCGTCCTCGCGTCAGCGGGCGATCGCGTACCCCTGCGCACCGCGCGAGTTCGCCGCGGCACCGACCACCCCGGTGCCCGGGTTCCGGGTGACGCAGGACAAGCGGCCCAGGGACCAGTCGCCCGCGCGCGTCACGACGTGTCCGCGCGCCTCCAGCGCGGCGATGACCTCGTCCCCCAACCGGTCCTCGACGACCAGACCGGCCGGCTCCCACGTGCGCGGCCAGAACGACCCCGGGAACGACGTGGTGTGCAGCGCGGGGGCGTCGATCGCCTGCTGCGGTGAGTAGCCGCCGACGATCCAGCGGAGCAGGAAGAGCAGCTGCCACTGGTCCTGCTGGTCGCCGCCCGGGGAGCCGAGCGCCAGGACCGGTCGGCCGTCGCGGAGCACGAGCGTCGGCGTGAGCGTGGTGCGCGGGCGCTCGCCGGGCGTCAGGGTCGACGACGTCCCCTCCTCGAGCCAGGTCATCTGCAGGCGGGTGCCGAGGCAGAACCCGAGCTCAGGGATCGTCGGCGAGGACTGGAGCCATCCGCCGGAGGGCGTCGCGCTGACGATGTTGCCCCACCGGTCGACCACGTCGATGTGCACGGTGTCGCCACGGGTCTCCCCGGTCGGCGCGACGAAGGGCTCCCCCCGGTCCTCCACCGGTGCCGCCAGCTCCGCGTCGCGCTCGACCCGCACGGTCGGTTCCCCCACCGTGCCGTCGGCCTCGGCGTCGTACACGGTGCGGAGCGGTGGGGTGACGTGCTCGTACCCGGGGACCGAACCCGGTCGGAGCTCGCCCGAGGCCCGGGTGCCGATCAGCGCGCGACGGCCGTCGGTGTAGTCGTCGGACAGCAGCGCCTCGAGCGGGACCTCGCCGTCGCCGTAGAACAGCTCGCGGTCGGCGAGGGCGAGCTTCTGCGCCTCGACGACCGTGTGCGCACCGGCCTCGGTCGACGGGTCGAGCAGGGCGTCGTCGAGGGGCTCGAGGAGGCGCAGCGTCTCGAGGAGCGCCGGGCCCTGCCCCCACGGCCCGGTCTTCGCGATCGTGCACCCGCGGAACTCCGCCGTCGTGGCCGGTTCGTACGTCGCGCGGAACGCCTGCAGGTCGGACGCGCGGATGACCCCGGCGTGATCGCTGCCCGAGGAGTGCCGGTGCGGCTCACGGACGAAGCGGTCGACGGCCTGCGCGACCGTCCCCTCCGCCCACTCGGTGCGGGCAGCGTCGATCCGGGCGGTCCGGCCGGCGTGCTCGCCGCCCGCGGTGGCGAGCCGCTCGAACACCGAGGCGAGTGCCTCGTTGCGCACGAGGTCCCCGGGGGCCGGCACCGCGCCTCCCGGCAGCCACCGCGCAGCGGAGGTGGGCCAGTGGTCACGGAAGAGGTCCTGGACCGCCGTGATGGTCCGCACAACCGCCGGCGCGACCGGGTGGCCGTCCCGCGCGTAGCCGATGGCCGGCGCGAGCACGTCGGCGAGGTCCCACGTGCCGTGGTCGCGCAGCAGGAGCAGCCAGGCGTCCACCGCACCCGGCACCGCGGCGGCGAGGGCACCGGCGCCGGGGACGAGGTCGAGTCCCTCCGCGAGGAAGTGCTCGCGGGTCGCACCTGCCGGAGCCGGGCCCTGCCCGCAGAGGACGACCGGCGTCGGGTCCTCGGCCGTGGCGAAGACCGCGGTGAGGTCGCCGCCCGGTCCGTTGAGGTGCGGCTCCACGACCTGCAGCACGAACGCGCCGGCCGCCGCGGCGTCGAACGCGTTGCCGCCGCGCTCCAACACCGACTGGGCGACCGCGGTGGCGGTCCAGTGCGTGGACGCGACCGCTCCGAACGTGCCGGCGAGGTCGGGCCGGGTCGGGGTGGTCGTGGGCGGGGTGAAGGCGGGGTTCGGCATGCCTCGATCCTGCCCCTGTCGCGATGCGCAGACGCTCCTGCCGGGATGCACTTGCCCCCGGAACTGGGGTTGTCCGGTCACGGTCGTGGGCTTGTGGACTCGTCACGAAAAGGTGACCATCGTTCGTCGGCACCCGCCACCGAGGGTGTCCGAGGGCGGCGCAGGGGCGCGGCCACTCACCGACCGCTCTCCCTGGGGCGGTCCCGGATCAGGGGAACCATGCGCACCACCACCTCCGTGGCCAGGCCACGTCCGCTCCGCCGTCGCCTCGTCGCGACCCTCGCCCTCGCCGCGACCCTCGCCGGTGGACTCGTCGGCACCGGGATCGTCGGCGCCGTCGCTCCCGCGTCCGCCGCGCCCGCGGTCTACGTCGGCACGGTCCCGGCCGGCGCGACGCTGATGCCCGGTGACTCGGTGACCTCGAACAACGGGCAGTTCCGGCTCGTCATGCAGGGCGACGGCAACCTGGTCGAGTACGGCATCGGGCAGCGCGTGCTCTGGGCGTCGGGCACCACGGGCAAGCCCGGGGCGTTCGCGCAGATCCGGACCAACGGCACCCTCGCGATCGTGTACAACAACGTCCGGATCGCGCTCTGGGGCGGGGCCGGGCAGGTCGGCCGGAACTTCGGCGTCCGCCCCGACGGCAGCATGCGCATGATCAACACCGCCAACCGCACGGTGGTCGAGTTCCCGAACTTCCAGGACCGCATCGGCGCGGGCGATGTGATCCTTCCCGGCACCACGCTCCGCTCCGACACCTCGTCGGCACGGATCCTCACCATGCGCTCCGACGGCGTCCTCGTGCAGACGGTCAACGGCAAGCAGGTCTGGGCGTCGCCCACCGGCGGCAACCCCAACGCCTACGCGGCGGTGCAGGCCGACGGCAACTTCGTCATCTACACGCCGGCGCGCAAGGCGCTCTGGGCGAGCCGCACCCCGGGCGGCCCCGGGCAGCTCCTCGTGCAGCTCGACGGCAACGTGGTCCTCTACGGCAAGAGCGACACCCGGACGTGGTCGACCCGTCCGGTCACCGGGCTGCTCTGGCCCGTCGCCAGCACGAAGATCTCCGGCAAGTACGGTGACGACCGCGGCGCCGGGCACGTCCCGCGCTACCACCAGGGCACCGACGCGGCGGTCGGCACCGGCACGGCCGTGTACGCCTCCGGCTCGGGCAAGGTGACGAGCACGGTCGCGAACAACGCCTCGTACGGCAACTACGTCGTCGTGACCTACGGCGTGACGACCGTGCTCACGGCGCACCTCAGCAAGATCGAGGTGAAGACCGGGCAGATCGTCTCCAAGGGGTCGGAGATCGCGAAGTCCGGCAACACCGGCCAGTCGACGGGTCCCCACGTGCACGTCGAGGTGCGGCAGGGCGGGAAGCTCGTCGATCCGCTGACGGTGCTGCACTTCCGCTGACGCCGTCGGTCTGGATCCCTGCGGTCACTCCAGAGAACGGCTCGCACGCGTGCTGCGTGCGGGCCGCCGTCTCAGTCCCTCCGCCAGACGTCGAGCAGGAGCCTGGCGACGGCCACGAGCAAGCTCGCGACCGGCAACCAGGACACCCGACGTCTGGGCTCGGACCCGTTGTCCTTCGACATCGAGACCACCTCCGTGTGTCAGCGCCGGCGGACACGAGGAGCGGGGGTGCCGAGGGTGCGTCCGTGACCGGGGTCACGTATGCTGGTTCCGAGCGTTTCGCTCGGGACATCGCGCGTCCCTCTGCACTCCACTCGGAGAGCAACTCGAAGCCCATCACCGTTTGCCCCGGTGGTGGGCTTCAACCTCGCGGGGCGGTCGTCCGGCGACCGCCGCCCCGCGAGCCAGCCCACGGCGGACTGATACTGCAGTTCCACGCGGCGCGCGCCGTAGGCTGGGACGATGCTCCGGAACCTCGCCCTCGTCGCGATCGGCGTCGTCGCCGGGGTCCTCTCCGGGTTGTTCGGCGTCGGTGGTGGCGTGGTCGTCGTACCCGCCCTCATGGCGTTCGCCGGCATGGACCAGCGACGCGCCTCCGCCACCTCGCTCGTGGCGATCGCCCCCGCGGCCGTCGTCGGCGCGGTCACCTACGCCGTGCAGGGTGAGGTGCACTGGCTCGCGGCACTCACGCTGGCGATCGGCAGCGTGGTCGGGGCGCCGATCGGGGCGCGCCTGCTCCGCACGATCCCGCTCCGTGCGCTCCCGTGGATCTTCGTGTGCTTCATCGTCGTCGTGCTCGTGTCGCTGTTCACCACGGTGCCGACCCGCGGTGGGGACGTGCACCTCGGCGTCGTGGAGGCCCTGGTCCTGCTCGGGCTCGGGCTCCTGTCGGGCGTGCTGTCCGGGCTCGTCGGGGTCGGCGGCGGGGTCGTCATCGTGCCGGGGCTCGAGGTCACGCTCGGTGCCGGTGACCTGCTGGCGAAGGGCACGTCGTTGCTGACGATGGTCCCGACGTCGGTGTCCGGCACGGTCGCGAACCTGCGTCGGCGTGCGGTGGACGTGCGGGTCGGGCTGACGGTCGGGATCACGGCCGCGGTCTGCTCGCCGGCGGGGGCCTGGCTCGCCCGGCTGGTGGACCCGCAGGTCGGCACGTGGCTGTTCGCGGCCTTCCTGGTGGTCGTCGCGGTCATCGTGTTGCGGCGCGGTCGCCGGAGCCGACAACCGGTCGAGGCGACGGACGGGGAGGTCGCGTGACGGGCCCCCGGTCCGGTGGGTCGGCGGAGGACGTCCTCGCTGCCCTCGCGCGCACGACCGGCGACGTCGCGGCGGCGCGACGCGTCGCCCGACGGTTCGCCGCCATCGACGAGGGCGAGCGCTCGGCGCTCCTCTGGAGCGAGGACGCGGGGGCACGGCTGGTCGCGGTGCTGCTGCTCGTGCAGGCGATGCGGGAGCGCGCCGATCCGGAACTGACCGACGAGTACCTCGCCGCCGCGAAGGCGGAGCGGTTCGACGACGTCGTGCTCGTCGACCTCGCAGCCGAGGAACTCGTCGGCGCGCCACTCGTCGCGAGCGGTTCGACGGGGTCGCTCTACGCGCTCGCGAAGTCCGACGTGGCGATGGTGCGCCGCATCGCGGTGGTCGCGACGCTGGCGTTCGTGAAACAGGGGGACGCGGACGTCGCGCTCGGGATCGTGGGGCGGCTCGTCCGGGAGCGCGGCGAGACCGTGCAGACCGCGGTCGCCTGGGTGCTGCGGGAGGTCGGCAAGCGCGCGTCCGAACCGGCGCTCGTGGCGTTCCTCGAGCGGCAGGGGCGCTGGCTCTCGCCCGCGGCGCGTGCGACCGCGACGGAGCACCTGCCGCCGACGGAACGGGACCGCTTGCGAGGGTGACGGCCGGGAGGCACGGCTCGCCTCGATCTCGGGAGTCCTGTGCACCGACTGTGCAGTCGGTACTGCCGACCATTTGGTCGGTTAGTGTTGCGGTGTGACAGCGACCTCCTCCGTGCCCACCGTCCGAGCCACGCCGCGCGAGTGGGCGGCACTCGGCGTCCTGACCCTCGCCGTCGTGCTCCTCGCGATCGACGGGACGGTCCTCGCGCTCGCGGTGCCGTCGCTGACCGCCGACCTCGGGCCGACCGCCACGCAGCTGCTCTGGATCGGCGACGTCTACTCGTTCGCGCTGGCGGGGCTGCTGGTCACGATGGGCAACGTCGCCGACCGGATCGGTCGGAAGCGGTTGCTGCTCATCGGGTCGGTCGCGTTCGGCCTCGCGTCGGCCGGGGCCGCGTTCGCGCAGTCGCCCGAGGTGCTCATCGCGGCGCGTGCGCTGCTCGGCATCGCGGGCGCGACGCTCATGCCGTCGACGCTGTCCCTGGTCCGGACGATCTTCCGCGACGCCCGGCAGCGCACGACCGCGATCGCCGTCTGGTCGGCCGGTGCGACGGGCGGCGCCGCCGCGGGGCCGCTCGTCGGCGGCGCACTCCTCGAGCACTTCTGGTGGGGTTCGGTGTTCCTCATCAACCTGCCCGTCATCGTCGTGATCGTGGTCGCGGGGGCCGTGCTGCTCCCGGAGTCCCGGGGGAGCGCCCGCAACCCGATCGACCTGCTCTCCGCCGCGCTGTCGGTGCTCGCGATCGTGCCGCTCGTGTACGCGGTGAAGCACCTCGCCGGGCACGGCCTCGACTGGACGGTCGGTGCCGGGGTGGTGGTCGGTGTGCTCGCCGGTTGGTGTTTCGTGCGCCGGCAGCGACGGCTCGTGACGCCGCTCATCGATCTGCAGCTGTTCCGCATCCCGGCGTTCAGCGGAGCCGTCGTGGCGAACTCGCTGTCGGTCTTCGCGCTCAGCGGCCTGCTGTTCTTCTTCTCGCAGTACCTGCAGCTGGTCCGGGGCTTCACCCCGCTGCTCGCCGGGGCGGCGGAGCTCCCCGCGACGCTCGCGTCCATCGCGGTGATCGCGGTGGTCGGGCTGCTCGCGCGGCGGGTCGGCCCCGGGCGGTCGATCGGGCTCGGGCTCGCCGTGGCGGCGCTCGGCATGGCCGGACTGGCGTTCGCCGAGGGGCTCCCGACCTACGTCGGGATCGCGGTCGCCCTCGCGGTCGTCGGGCTCGGTGTCGGGGTGTCGATGACGCTCGCGACCGACGCCGTCGTCGCATCAGCGCCCCGCGAGCGCGCCGGTGCGGCGAGCGCGATCTCCGAGACCGGGTACGAACTCGGCGTCGCGCTGGGCATCGCGGTGCTCGGCTCGCTGCAGACCGCCTTCTACCGCGGCGCGCTCGACCCGGACGCGCCGTCGGCGGTCCGGGAGTCCCTCGCGAGCGCTGCGCAGGCCCTCGACCCCTCGTCACCGCTCCTCGTGCATGCCCGTGAGGCCTTCACCGGCGGGATGCAGCTCGCATCGGTGTGCGCGGCGGTGATGCTCGTGGTCGCCGCCGTCATCGCGCTCCGGGTGATCCCGAACCGGCAGGATGGACCGCATGAGCACTGACCGCGATCGCGAGCGCACCCGAGCGGCCGTCCTGGAATCGGCCGAGCGGCTGCTCACCGAACGCGGAACGCGCGTGAGCGTCGCCGAGGTCGCCGCTGACGCGGGGGTGTCGAAGAGCGGCCTGCTCCACCACTTCCCGTCGAAGGACGCGTTGCTCCTCGCGGTCGCCGAGCACGGACTCGCGACGTTCAAGGCAGAGGTGCTCCGGCACGTCGACCTCGCCGAGAACCGGCCGGGCAAGGTGCTCCGCGCCTACGTCCGGACGCTGTGCGGCGGCAGTCCCCGGGCCATGGCGGTGTTCTCGCCCTCGACGCTCTGGACCGGGCTCACCGCGGTGCCCGGGATTGGGCCGATCACGGCGGCGGACGCCGAGGACTGGCGTGGGACCTTCGCGCGTGACGGGCTGCCCGAGGCTCGTTCGCTCGTCGTCCGGCACGCGGCCGAGGGGCTCGCGGCGGCCGCGGGGATGCCGCCCTACCTCGACGAGCGCGAGCTCGCCGTTGCGCGGGACGCGCTGCTCGCCCTGGCGGAACCGGAAGTGTGACGCGATGCCCACCGACGCGCCCCGCATCGACGCCGACCTCGTCCGACGGCTCGTGGCGACGCAGTTCCCGGCGTGGGCGGACCTGCCCGTTCGTGAGGTCGCGCACCAGGGCTGGGACAACCGGACCTTCCGGCTCGGCGACGACCTGAGCGTCCGGCTCCCGAGCGCCGCCGGGTACGTGCCCGCGGTCGAGAAGGAGCAGCGGGTCCTGCCGTACCTCGCCGCACGCCTCGACGTCCCCGTGCCGGAGCCCGTGGCGCTCGGTTCACCCGACCCCGACTACCCGTTCCCGTGGTCGGTGCGACGGTGGTTGCCGGGCTCCGTGCTCGTCGACGTGCCGGGCCCGGACCGAGCGCAGATCGCCGGCGACGTCGCCGCCGTGCTCGTGCAGTTGCGTGGCATCCCCGCAGGACCGGGGCCCGCGGCCGGTGCGCACTCGTTCCACCGCGGTGCACACCCGTCGCACTACGCCGCCGAGGTGGTCGCCGCGCTCGACACGCTCGGGTCCACGGTCGACCGCGCCGCGTGCGAGGCGGTCTGGGACGCGGCAGCCCGTTCGACCTGGAGCGGCCCGCCCGTGTGGTTCCACGGCGACGTCGCTCCCGGGAACCTCCTCGTGGACGACGCCGGCCGACTCGGCGCCGTGATCGACTTCGGGACGTGTGGCGTGGGTGACCCGGCGTGCGACCTCGTGCTGGCCTGGACGTCCCTCGACCACGACGCCCGACGGGTGTTCCACGACGCGGTCGGCCTCGACGCGGACACGTGGGGGCGGGCCCGGGCGTGGGCGCTGTGGAAGTCCCTCATCATGCTCGCCGGGAGCGCCGGGCCGGGTGACGCAGCCGAGCACCGTGCGGTCCTCGATGCCGTGCTCGCCGACCCGGTCACGACGCCGGGCGCGGTCTGACCGGGCCGGTCGGTGCGCCGGATCGCGCTCCGCGTCAGTGCGCGGGATCGGGCTCCGCGTCAGTGCGCCGGGTCGGGCTCCGGAGCGAGCGCCGCGCGCAGCACGACGTCGAGCGCCGCGGTCTGCCGCGCGGGCGTCCAGTGGTCCGGGTCGCCGGCCGCGAGCGCGGTGACGCCCTCCACGGTCGCGCCGAGTGACGCCGCCCGCGCCGTGCACGTGGCCGCGGGCAGGTTCGTCGCGGTGCCGATCAACCGTGCGAGCCGCTCGGCGAACGCGCGGGCGTTCGTGGCGTGCCGCTCGGCGAGGACCGGGTCGCTCAGCGC
>NZ_JBPUGH010000057.1:0-18791 GCF_051548005.1 Curtobacterium flaccumfaciens
CCGTGCGCCTGACCGGCGCACCGGTCGCGGTCGAGCCGCTCGCGTAGCGAGCGCGGGGCGCAGGGCGCGCCGGGGCGTTCGCCGACGCGGCGGTCCCCGGCGCGAAAGCGACAGTTCGCGTGGGAGCCGTGCCGTCCACGCCGGGAAAGCGACAGTGTGGTGCGTTCCGCGCGCATGACATTGTCGCTCTCGCGAAAGCGACGGGACATGACGGAGTGGGTCGCGGTCAGAGGCGTCGGCCGACGGACGGGAGGCGCGGTGCGGGCCCGCTCCGCGCCTCCAGTCCGGTGACGGGACGCGGCAGCACCGACCCGTCAGCGCTGGAAGCGCGTCGCCACCTCGTCCGCCAGCGCGGCGTCGACGCGGGCGCGCATGTCCTCCGACATGGGCGGGAGGGCGTCGAGCCGCGCCCAGAACGCCTCGGTGTTCTCGCCGTCAGCGGGGAAGGGCGTGCCCGAGACGTAGCGGAACGCGAACACGAGGTCGAGGTACTGCGCCCGGTCGCCGTTCGGGTACGTCATCTCGGGCAGCACCTGCACCCAGGCGAGCCGCTCGGCCACCGCGACGACGTCGGCTTCCTCGAGGACCTCGCGTGCCGCGGCGACGGCTGGCTCCTCACCCGGGTCGACGATGCCGGTCACCGGCGTGTACGCACCCGTGTCGGCCCGTCGGACGACCAGGAGCTCACGGTCGTCGCCGGTTCCGCGGATGACCACGGCGGTGACGCCGGTGAGCCAGAGCGGGTGGTTCCCGATGCGCTCGCGGAGGGAGAGGGCGAAGTCGGGCGTGGGCACGGCACCACGCTACGGCACACCCTGTCGGGGACTGGTCATGACCAGTAGGGTGGGGTCGTGGAGATCATCATCCTGCCCACGCCGGCGGAGGTCGGTCGCGTCGCCGCGGCCAAGATCGCGTCCGTCGTCGCGAAGAAGCCGTCCGCCGTCATCGGTCTCGCCACCGGGTCCAGCCCGCAGGGCATCTACGTCGACCTGCAGCGTCGCGTCGAGGCCGGCGAGATCTCGTTCGCCGAGGCCCGCGGGTTCGCCCTCGACGAGTACGTCGGGATCCCGCTCGAGCACCCGGAGTCCTACGCCTCCGTCATCGCCCGTGACGTCGTCGGTCCGCTCGGCTTCGACCCGTCGCGCGTCCGCGTGCCGGACGGCCGGGCCGCCGACCTCGAGTTCGCCGCGAAGGAGTACGACGCCGCGATCCGCGCCGCGGGCGGGGTCGACGTGCAGATCCTCGGCATCGGGGCGAACGGGCACATCGGGTTCAACGAGCCGACGTCGTCGTTCGCGTCCCGAACGCGCATCAAGACCCTCGCGCCGTCCACGCGCGAGGCGAACGCCCGGTTCTTCGACTCCCCGGACCAGGTGCCGACGCACTGCATGACCCAGGGGCTCGGCACGATCCTCGAGGCCGGCGAGCTCGTCCTCGTCGCGCAGGGCTCGGCCAAGGCGGACGCGGTCGCCGCCGCGGTCGAGGGGCCGCTGTCGTCCTTCGTGCCGGGGTCGGCGCTGCAGCTGCACCAGCACGCCACCGTCGTGGTCGACGAGGAAGCCGCCGCCGGTCTCACGCTCGCGGACTACTACCGGTACACCTACGACAACAAGCCGGAGTGGCAGCGGTTCGAGTGACGATGCCGCGTGCGACGGCTCGGTCGTCGCACGCGTCAGTGCGCCTCTGCCAGTCGGCGCAGCGCCTCGTCGAGCGTGTCGGCAGAGCAGCCGAAGTTCAGGCGCACGTGCCCTGCTCCCTGTCGGCCGAAGTCGAGCCCGCGTGACAGGGCGACCTGCGCCCGGTCCAGCAGGACCGCAGCGGGGTCGTCCCCGAACGGCAGCGCGCCGAGGTCGATCCACGCGAGGTACGACGCCTGCGGCTGCCGGTACCGTGCGCCGGGCAGCACGTCGCCGAGGCGTTCGGCGAGCGTCCGCCGGTTCACGGTCAGCTCGGCGAGCAGCGACGCCAACCAGGGCCCGCCCTCGCGGAAGGCCGCCACGCTCGCGGTGTAGCCGAGGATCCCGGTGCGCTCGACGACCTCGGCCGGCATCCCGTCGAACCAGGCCCGCGCCCGCTCCGACGCCCCGACCATCAGGGCGCACTTCGTGCCGGCGAGGTTCCAGGCCTTGCTCGCGCTCGTCAGGGCGACGCCGCGGTCGGCGGCCTCAGGGCACGAGCCGAGGAACGGCGTGAAGACCGCGTCCGCGTGCGTCAGCGGCGCGTGGATCTCGTCCGACACCACCACGGCGTCGTACTCCGCGGCGAGCCGGGCCAGGGCGGCGAGGTCGTCCCGGGGGTGCACGAGGCCGAGGGGGTTGTGCGGGTTGCAGAGCAGGACCGTCCGCACGCCGTCCGCGAGGGCCTGGCGGACACCCTCGAGGTCCATCCGCCAGCCGGCGGTCGTGGCGCCGGTGGCGGCTCCGCCGGCGTCGTCCTCGCCGTCCTCGGGTGGCAGGAGCGGGACCTCGGTGACGGTGCCGCCGGCCTCGGTCACGTAGTCCCAGAACGGCGGGTACACGGGCGGCATGACGACGACCCGGTCGCCGGGCGCGATCACCCGGCGGAGCGTCTCGACCGCGGCCACCGAGACGTCCGTGGTCGTCCGGACGAGGTCGGGGTCGACGCGCCACGACCACCGGTCGGCGGCGAAGTCGGCGAACGCCTCGGGGAGTGCCCGACCGTGCCCGACGTACCCGGTGTCGCCGTTCGTCACCGCTGCGACGAGGGCGTCCCGCACGGGTTCGGCGAGCACGGAGTCCATCTCGGCGACGAACATCGGGAGGACCTCCGGGGGGAAGGCCGTGTACTTCTCGCTCGTGCGGGTGCGGTGCGCGTCGAACGCGGAGACCATGACGCTCATGCCGCCATCCTCGCAGGGCGCACGTAGCCTGCGGAGTCGTGGCCCAAATCGCTAGCGCGTCCGGGCGCTGCGATCGTATGCTCCATGAGTGGAACTCACACTGCGAATGAGCCGAAGTCGTCTATTTGTGCTCATCGAAGCGTTCGAGCGGGATATGCGCGATCTGATCGAGCAGTACTTACTCGATCATCTTCCTGAGCAAGAGGTGCTCGGTCCCGAATTCGATAACGCCGATAGGCTAAGGGCTGCCGAAGACACTGTCGACCGCGGTTCTATCGTTCATTATTTATACACGAGACAATCTTTTGATGTTCTCATGCGGCACAAGCAACTCCTTCCCGGCGATCTCGCGGAGCACTTGCGAGTGAACGCGTCGCGTGTTGAGGAAATAATTCCTATCCGAAATCGGGTAATGCACGGGCGGCCCTTGCGATCAGGGGACTTCGACACCGCCGTCTCGATACTTGGAGCCTTCAACACCCGGTACTGGAGTGCGACTCGCGAGACCGTGTCGCGACTGAAGAATGAAGTCGATTGGGAGCCACCGCTCGAGACTGCGCTGCCGATTGAAAATGTTTTACATAACCTTCCACTCGCCGATTACGATGACACTGGACTGGTCGGCAGGACTGAGGAATTACAGCAACTCAAAGCGCTCATAAAGCGGGGCAGGGAGCATGTTATAACGATTACTGGCGAAGGAGGTATTGGCAAGACTGCACTTGCTCTTGAGACCGCATATGCCCTGGTAGACGATGATGAAGCAGGCTTCGACTGTGTGCTGTGGGTCTCGCTCAAGACGGAAACTCTTACTCATTCCGGTGTGATCTCGATTCGAAATGCGGTTCAGGATGTCGCGGGTGCCACGCGTCTGCTCGGTGCAGCGATCGACGGGAGTCTAGACGGAACCATTGGGTCACTCGCAGAAGCACTGTCCAACCTTCGCTCCTTGGTCGTCATCGATAATCTTGAATCTGCCCAAGGCGATGACGTGCTGCGGTTGTATGACGCTTTGCCTGACGGGGTCACGTTCCTTTTCACGAGTCGCATTGGGATTGGTCAGATCGAACGGCGAGTGCCGCTTGGCCCGCTGAAAAGTGCAGATGCAATGAGGCTCTTCAAGAAGTTGAGTTCAGCTCGGGCGCCACGCCTCGCGTCACTTTCTCCCGCGGCCACTGATCAGATTCTTGAGCAACTTAGATTCAGTCCGCTTGCAATACGCTGGTACATCTACTCCGTGGAAGTTGGAAAGGAGCCACTGAGTACTCTTCGCGACCAAAGAGAGTTGCTTGCGTTCTGTGTGCAGAATGTTTTCGAAGCGTTGAGCGGAGAAGCGCAATCTGCACTTACAGTCATCGAAGCAGTAGGGCGTAGCGTCTCCTTCGACGAGTTGGCGGTCCTGACTGACTTATCAATCGACGACCTCCGCCGAGCGGCCCAAGAGCTTGCCCGAGGTTCCCTGGTCCTTTATGAGCCGGACCCTGACGGAGGTCTAGTTTCTCGGCTCGGATTGACGGCCGCTGCCCGGATGTTTCTCCGGGATCGCCCTGATAGATCCGGCGTATTGTCACGAATCCGCGAGCGGGAGGAGCTTTATCGTCGAGGGGCAGAGCGGCGCCGAGTCGAAGGCGCTAATCGTACGCTAGGTCCGAACTTCGTACGGACCAGGTCTGCCGAATTCGAGCCTGTCGTGCATCTGCTCGATACAGCGCTCACGGAAAGTAAAAAGGGTAATGCAGAGGCAGCCGAGTTGCACCTCGATCGTGCGAGAGCGGTCAATGGCGAGTACTGGGAAGTTGAACGAGTGGCGGGCTTCATAGCGTCGACTCAGCGCCGCAATGAGGATGCACTTGTCCATTACCGTGCTGCCCTATCGAACTGCGAGACGGACGAAGAACGTGCGGTAGTGTCCCACTTCCTTGGTGGGCATCTCGCTCGAGCCATGCGGGATGTTGAAGGTGCCATCGTTTACGCTGAAGATGCCCACCGGATCCTAGGCACCTCTGACACCGCAGTTGCGCTTGGTAACTTGAGGATATGGAACCGGCAGTACGAAGCCGGTCAGCGACTGCTGGAAAGTGTCCTTGATGACTTGTCGGGCAAGCCATATCTTATCGCGATGACCTCTCTGGTGGAGAGCTGGCGTAGGTGGTCGGAGGAAGCGTATGGCGAGCGCAATCTCGTCGACGCGGCCGAGAAGGGTTACACCGGCTTCGCGATGGGGACTAAGGCTACGGGTGAAGGCTACACCGATCTGAAGCTCGCGAGCGAGATGCTTGAGTCGGCGGTAGCGAGCCTGCGCGGTATGACTGGTCTTGGGGGAGTGATTGATGAACCCAAAATCGAACGTATAGCGGTTTGGTGCGCGGCGCATGTCGAAGTGGTTCGGAGCGCGCGGGCGTGGCACCATTTTGTGGCGGCGCTGGGACTCCTTCCGCCAGATCAAAGGACGCAATTCGCAGACGTCGTAAGCGCGTCAGCTATAAAGGAGGAGGCAAAGGTTGGGAGTATTGTTTCCTGGGGTGGAAAGTTTGGGTTCATCAAGCACGAGGCCTTCCCAAACAACGTGTTTTTTCATCGTGGTCAATTGTCGGCAGATGACGCGGAGCGCCTGATGATTGGATCGACTGTGCGGTTCGAGGCTGGCGAAGGAGACGATGGGCGCATTCGTGCACAGACGATAAAGGTGCTCTGAGGGGGATTCAGCGATTCTGCGGCGGGTTGAACGCCTGCGCAGTTTCGGGGTACATCGAGCGCCCGCACACTGCGAACCCCCGCGCCCGACGCGCCTACCGTGGCGGTGTCATGGCTGCCGAACACCGCAAACCCGTCGAGCCCGATGCGTCTCCCACCGTCGCACACCACGCCGCGCACCACGCGGCCGCCGTCGAGTCGCCCGCAGCGCCGTCGACCCCCGCGTCCGCGCCCACCTCACCTGCCCGTGGGGACGGCGGGGGCGACGGAGACCAGCCGGACCCGAACCGCTGGAAGGCCCTCGTCATCTGCCTGCTCGGCGGTGGCATCGTGCTGCTCGACGTCTCGATCGTGAACGTCGCACTGCAGTCGATCTCGTCCGGCCTGCCCGGCGCCACACCCGAGGCCGTGCAGTGGATCCTCTCCGGGTACGCCCTCGCCTTCGGGCTCCTGCTCGTGCCCGGCGGCCGACTCGGGGACGCCTCGGGTCGTCGCCGCATGTTCGTCGTCGGCGTCGGGCTCTTCACGCTCGCCAGTGCCCTGTGCGGCTTCGCCCCGAACGGACTCGTGCTCGTGATCGCGCGGCTCGTGCAGGGCTTCGCGGGCGGCCTGCTCACCCCGCAGGTCACCGCCCTCATCCAGCAGCTCTTCCGTGGCAAGGAGCGAGGGACCGCGTTCGGGCTCTTCGGCGCCACCGTGGGCATCGCCACCGCGATCGGGCCGCTCATCGGCGGGCTGCTCATCACGGCGTTCGGCACCGAGAACGGCTGGCGGTTCGTGTTCTTCGTGAACCTGCCCGTGGGGCTGGTCACGATCCTCCTGGCCTTCCGGTACCTCCCCGCCGCCGCGAAGGCCGAGCGGGGCAGGAAGCACGACTTCGACCCCGTCGGCATCGTCCTGCTCGGCGCCGCGGTCGTCGCGCTCCTGCTGCCGTTCGTGCAGTCCGAGCAGTGGAAGGGCAACACGAAGTACTGGCTGGTGGTGGTCGCGGTCGTCTTCGCCGTGCTCTTCGTGCTCTGGGAGCGCCACTACGGCCGCAGCAAGGAGCCGGTCATCGACCTCGGCCTGTTCCGCCGCCGGTCGTTCTCGCTCGGCGTCGGCCTCGCCACGCTCTACTTCGCCGGCTTCACCCCGCTGTTCTTCGTCCTGACCCTCGCCCTGCAGTCCGGTCTGGAGTACTCGGCACTGCTCGCCGGACTGTCCTCCGTCCCGTTCGCGATCGGGTCGGGCATCGCGTCCACCATCGGCGGCCGGATCGTGCACCGCTTCGGCCGGCAGCTCATCGTCGTCGGCACGGTCCTCGTGCTGATCGGCCTCGGAGGGGTCATCTGGGTGGTCGCGAACCACTTCCGGTCCGACCTCGGCTGGTGGCTCGTCGTGCCGCTGCTCGTCGCGGGCATCGGCTCCGGCCTCACGATCTCCCCGAACCAGACCCTCACGCTGTCCGAGGTGCCGGTCCAGCAGGGCGGCTCCGCCGGAGGGCTCATCCAGGTCGGCGCCCGCGTCGGCTCGGCCATCGGCATCGCTGCGGTGGGCAGCATCTTCTACTCGTCACTCGCCAGCTCGAAGGGCGACTACTCGCAGGGGCTGCCGCTCGGCCTCGGCGTCGCGCTGGTGTTCGTCGCGGCGGCGCTCGTGGCGGGCATCGTGGACGTGGTGGTCGGGAAGGCGCAGGGCACCGAGGCGTCCGTCTGACGGTCAGCCGACGACGCCGGGCTCGTCCGGGGCGTCCAGAGCACGCCGCATCTCGGCCGTCGAGGCGTCCCAGAGCGGAGCATCCGCACGGACGACGGCGAGCACGTCGTCGACCATCCCGGTCCGGACGGCGACGCCCCGTGCCCGCGCGGTCCGCCGGACGGCGCTGCGGAGTGCGGTGACCGGGGTGGCCGCGTCGGTCCGGAGCACGGCCTGCCCGACCGCCTCCGCACGCTCGACCAGCGCAGCCGCAACGGTGTCGATGTCCACGCGGTCCATCGTGCTCCCCACGGACCGCGTGCGCGCGGGCCACGGGATCCGACACCGCCTGGCAGTCTCACACGGAGACGGTGCGGACCGAGCGACCGGCGGTGGCGTCCGGGGAGCCCGGACGCCACCGTTCCGCGGCGATCGGTCAGCCCTGTGGGACGCTGTCCACCACGGTGGTCGTGACCGCGGACGAGTCGAGCACCGTCCCCTTCGGGAGTACCCGGCTCGCCGAACCGGTGAGGGTCCGTGAGCCGAGGTACGCGCCGGTGTCGGGATCGATCACGATCTCGGAGTGCTCCCCGTCGCGGTTGGGCTCGTCCCGGCCGATCGCCGTGCCCGTGTGACCATCGAGCGTCACCGCGTCGTGGGTGATCGTCGTCCCGGGGATCGTCGCGAGCACCTCGTACATGGCGCTCCGGAGGTCGGCCGGGACGAGTCCGGTGGCGAGGTCGTCGGCGATCAACGTCGTCATCGCCTCCGCGTGGCTCACGGAACCGGTGGCGTGCTCCGAGACCCACGTGGAGAGCTGAGCCGGGTCTCGCGGCATCTCGGTCAGGTGCGCCGGCGTCCAGTCCGAGTACCCCTCGAAGCGGCCGCCTGCTCCGTGCAGCGTCTCGATCGGGTACGAGGCCCCTTCGCGCTTCCACTCCGCGGCCGCCTCGGTCGCGGCACCGGCCGGGAAGAACCGCGTCGGCTCGCCGGACGTGCGCACGAGCGTCCATTCGGCAGACACGTCCGCGGGTCGGTAGACGGTGACCGTGTACGGCACGAGCGCGGAGTACGCGTTCGCGTCGCCGAAGAACGCCTGGCTCTCGCGCTTCGTCGACACCTCGAGGTACTGCCCCGGCCCGACGGTCGGGTCACTCGTCGCGACGGTCTCGTCGGCGGCCTTGTGCAGGACCTCGGCGGCGGTGGCGGCCTGCGGGTCCGACCCCACGACCGGCACCCTGTCGGTGGCACCCGTCAGGTTCCCACCGACGATCAGGGTCGCGAGGGCGGTCACCGCGGCGACGGACCCGACGGCCCCGAAGGTCCAGCGGGAGCGGCGGCGAGCGTGGACGGTGCGATCGAGGACCGCGCGTCGGATCGGACGGATGGCTTCGTCGAGGGCGACGCCCTCGGGTGGCGGTGCGGTGATCACAGTGTCTGCTCCATCTCGTGCAGCGCGCGGCTCGACCGCAGCTTCGCGCGCGATCGTTGGATGCGCTTGCGCGCGTTCGTGGTGGTGAGGCCGAGCATCGCGGCGGCCTCGTCGTAGGACCGGCCCTGGAGGAGGCAGAGCTCGCAGAGTTCCCGGTCGGGTGAGTCGAGCGCGGCGATCTCCGCGCGGACCCACCGCAGCTGGTGCACGGCCTCGTCGTGGGCGGCCTGGCGGTACCAGGCCTCGGACGCGCCGCTGTGCTCGTCGACCTCGTCGGTGCGGATCGACCGTCGCTGCCGGTTCGTGTTCATCGCGACGTACCGCGTCGTGGTCAGCAGCCACGGCAGTGCCGATGCGCCGACGACCCCGATGTCCTTCCGCCGGCGCCACGCGACGAGGAACGTCTCCTGGACGATGTCGTCGACGTCCGACCGCTCGTCGGCGAGCCCCCAGGCGTAGCGGAAGACCGCCCGCGAGTGGCGGTCGAGCAGTGCGGTGTACGCCTCGCCGTCACCCTTCGCGACGGCGGCGACGAGTGCGGTGTCCGGGACGGCGCCCGGCCCCCTTGGTGTGTTCATGATTGCCTCCGAACAGTGGGTGTCCGGAACGGCGGCCGTGTGACAGATCGGCCGATCAGCGAATCGCGCGCCCGGCTCCCCACACCCGGGTCACCTCGAGCGCCGGCGTGAGCGCGACGAGGTCGGCGGCGTATCCCGGAGCGATCCTGCCGAGGCGGTCGCCGAGTCCGAGTGCGCGGGCCGGTACCGAGGTGAGTGCACCGACCGCCTCGGGGAGCGTCCGACCGGCCAGCTCGACGGCGTTCCGCAGCGCCTGGTCCTGCGTCAGCGTCGACCCCGCGATCGTCTCGGTGCCGGCGACGAGCGCGACGCCGTCCGCGACCGTCACGGCGAGCGACCCGAGCGTGTACGAGCCGTCGGCAGCCCCTGCGGCACCCATCGCGTCGGTGATGAGTGCGACGCGGTCCGGGGCTGCCGCCAGCAGCAGGGACGCCACCGACGGGTGCACGTGGACGCCGTCGAGGATGAGCTCGAGCGTGACCCGGTCGTCGGTCACCGCGGCGGAGATCGGGCCCGGTGCACGGTGGTGGATGCCCGGCATGGCGTTGAACGCGTGCGTGAGCAGGGTCGCGCCGGCGTCGAACGCCGCCCTGGCCTGGTCGTACGAGCAGACCGTGTGGCCGACGGCGACCGTGACCCCGGCCGCGACGAACCGCTCGATGGCGGCGAGTGCACCGGGGAGCTCGGGGGCGATCGTGACCTGCCGGACCACGCTCGATCCGGCCTCGAGCAGGGTGTCGACCGCTGCAGGCGTCGGGTCGATCAGGAAGTCGGGGTTGTGCGCGCCCTTGTTCTGCGGCGACAGGAACGGCCCTTCGAGGTGCACGCCGAGGACGAGCGGGTCGTCGGCCATCACCGAACGGACGTGGGCGAGCGAGGCGACGAGCGACGGCAGCGGGTTCGCGACGAGGGACAGGACCGACCGGGTCGTCCCGTGCGCCCGGTGCACCGCGAGGGCCGCGGCGAACGAGTCGTCCTCGTACGCCGCGCCGCCACCGCCGTGTCCGTGCAGGTCCACGAACCCGGGCACCAGGACGGCGTCGGCGAGGTCGACGACCTCGTTCGCCGTCGGGGCCTCAGGGCCGGAGCCGACCGCGCGGATCACGTCTCCGTCGAGGAGGACCCAGCCGTCCGCCGTGGAGCCGGCCGCGTCGACGACGCGGGCCGACCGGACCAGCGTGCGCCGTGCCTCCAGGCCGGAGCCGCCGACGGCGAAGTCGGAGCCGCCGACGACCGACCCCGAACCGCCGATGGCGGATCCGGAACCGCCGATGACGGACCCGCCGCCGCTCACCGCGCCTCCCGACGGAACTGCACCACGCCCGAGACCGCAGCGACCACGACGAAGACGAGCCCCACCACCGGGTGCCCGATCGACACCCAGGCGGCACCGGCCGCGACCACGAGCGCGACCTCGACGATCGTCTTGCCGACGATGTCGGTCTCGATCGGCGAGCGCGGCGAGCGGAAGAAGAACCACACGACCGCGGCGAAGAGCGGCGCACCGACGATGAAGAACACGGCCGGCAGCGGGTACGGCCACGCGAGGTAGCCCCAGTACCCGAGCGAGAACAGTCCGAACGCGCACACGAGCGCCCGCAGGACGTCCCAGGCGCCGAGCCTGCGCGGCTGGACGGGATGCGGGTCCGGGGCCTCGGACCAGTCGACGGGGCTCTGTGGTGCGGACACGGTTCCTACTTGAAGATGATGGTGCGGGCGCCGTCGAGGAGCACGCGGTCCTCGGCGATCCACCGGACGGCCTGGGTGAGCGTGCGGGACTCCTCGTCCTGCCCGATCGACACCAGCTCAGCGGGACCCTTCGTGTGGTCGACCCGGACGACGTTCTGCTCGATGATCGGCCCCTCGTCGAGGTCGCTCGTGACGAAGTGCGCCGTCGCGCCGATGAGCTTGACGCCCCGGGCGTGGGCCTGTCGGTAGGGGTTGGCGCCCTTGAAGCCGGGCAGGAACGAGTGGTGGATGTTCACGGCGCGTCCCTCGAGCGCCGCGCAGAGGCCGGGCGACAGGATCTGCATGTACCGGGCGAGGACGACGAGCTCGATGTCGTGCTCGTCCACGGCCTCGAGGATCCGCTGCTCCATGTCGTGCTTGCTCTCCGCGTCGGTCACGGGACGGTGCTCGAACGGCACGGAGTAGAACGACGCCAGCTCCTGCAGGTCGCCGTGGTTCGACAGGACGAGCGGCACCTCGATCGGGAGCTGCCCGCCACGCTGCCGGTAGAGCAGGTCGTTGAGGCAGTGCCCGGCCTTCGACACGAGCACCAGGGTGCGCAGCGGCCGACCGACGACGTCCAGTTGCACGCGCGCGTCGTAGCGCTGGACGACGGGTGCGAGGGCCTCCTCGAAGGACTCGCGGTCGACCGGCGCCATCACCTGGAGGCGCATGAAGAACGTGTTCGTGTCAGCGCTCGAGAACTGCTGCGACTCGGTGATGTTGCCCTGCGCGGCGACGACGGCTCCCGACACGGCGTGCACGATCCCGGGGCGGTCGTCGCAGACCAGCGTGAGGGTCCAGTGCGTGGGCGTCGTCGCGGTGGGCGCGGGCGTCGGGTCGGTCACCGGATCAGGGTACCGGGCGCGCTGCCGCGCGCTGGTCGGGGACGTGGGCCGTTCCGGCGCTCGGCCTGGAGGCACGGTGCAGGTCCTCCTCGGCGGCCGCCTTCCGCACGCGGTCGCGGTGGTGCGGGGCACGCACCGCCGGGTGGGCCCCTCGGGTCGCGGCACGACCTGGGCGGGACCCGTCGGGTTGCGCCATGACCGGGGCGGCGCCCGTCGGGTTGCGTCAAGTTCCGGGCGTTGCCCGTCGGGTTGCGTCACGATCCGGACGGCGCCCGTCGGGTCCTGGCACGACCCGGGCGGGGCCCGTCGGGTGTGCACCACGACCCGGGCGGACCTTCCGAACGCGTCGTGGCCGTCCCGGTGCGCGGAACGCGGGGTTCGTGCACCGGAACTGCCAGCAGCGCGGGAGTTGCTCGGTCCGGCGTGCCGCTCCGGACGACCACCGGCTCGGGAGCGTGTGTGACGAAGGCGCGCGCCCGCGGTTGCGGACGAGCTCGATCAGCGGGTCTTCGTTCCGGCGAGCGCACGGTCGGCGATCGTCAGGACGCTCGCCGCGACCGCGACGCCGACGATCACCCACGCGAGCACGTGCAGGTCCGGCGTGGTGGGCGCCGTGCCGAACACGCCCCCGATGAGCGAGGACGCTCCGATCGCCCCGATGTAGACGCTCGTCCGCGAGAGCCCGGCCGCGGTGCCGATGTACTCCGCGGGGACGACGCGGTACAGCGCGGCCTGGTTCGACACCGACGCGAAGGCCTGCGGGACGCCGAACAACGCCGGCGTGAGCACGAGGAGGGCCACGGGGGAGCCGGCGTGGAGCAGGAGCAGCAGGAGGCCGCCGACGATCGGCACCACGGCCGCGGCGATGAGCGGACCGCGGACGGCGGTCTTCCGTGCGACGAGGAAGGACGCGACCCCGGCGACGATCGCCGCCGGCAGCTGGATGTACCCGGCGGCGTCACTCGAGTAGCCGGCGACGTCCTGCACCCACTGCGAGAAGCCGTAGGTCATCGTGTACGCGAGCAGGTACACCAGGAACAGCCGCACGTACGTCCGGGACAGCGCGCCGTTCCGGGCGAGCAGCCGCACGTCGACGAACGGCTTCACGGCGCGCAGCTCCCACAGCACGAGCGCGACGAGCAGCACGATCGCGGTCGCGAGCAACCACCAGAGCCCGGCCGGGAGGTCGAGCAGGAAGACCAGGAGTGCCGAGACCGCGCCGGTCATCAGGAGCATGCCCACTGGGTCGAGGGCCTGCAGCACCGGCAGGTCGTCGGCGTTCCGCGGCCGGAGTCGGTCGGACGGGAGCCACAGCGCGGACACGACGATGCCGAACACCGCGAGGGGCACGTTGACGAGGAAGATCGCGTGCCAGCCGAAGGCCGCGATGAGCGCTCCGCCGAGCGGCGGTCCGGCGGCAGCGGACACGAGCGACGTGATCGAGAGGGCTCCGAGGACCAGCGGCGGCGTGGGCTTGCCGATCCGCGCCGAGTGCTGTCGGAGCGTCGTGAGCGCCGCCGGGTAGGCCGATGACGTACCGATGCCGATGAGCACACGGGCCGTGACCGCGCCGCCGAAGCCGGTGAGGAACTCGGGCACGACCCCGGCGACGCCGACGATGACGAGGCCGGTGAGGAAGACCTTCTTCGGTCCGAACCGGTCGGCGAGCTTGCCCATGGTCGGCTGGGCGACGGCGCTCGCGAGGTAGAGCGCCGCGACGAGCCAGATCGCCTGCGCCGCACCGATCCCGAGGTCGCGGGAGATCGGCGCGAGGGCGACCGACACCATCGTGGTGTTGATCGGGTTGAGCAGCGGGCCGACGAGCACCGGGACGAGGAGCTTCGGGCCGAAGCCGCTGCCGCCGCCGTCGGTCGGAGCGGGTGTCGGGACGGGGGCGGTCGCGGTCACGGTTCCACCAGCGGCTCGAGGATCTGCAGCGAGCGGGCCACGGTCGCGCGGTCCTCCGGGTCGAGCGCGGCCAGACGCTCCGCGAGGACGCGGCTGCGGGCCGACCAGGCGTCCTCACGCGCGGCGGCACCGGCCGGGGTCGCACGGACGAGCGTCCGTCGCCCGTCGGTGGGGTCCTGGCGGCGCTCGACGTACCCGAGGTCGACGAGCGCCTGGACGGTCGCGCCCATCGACTGCGGGCGGACACCCTCGGCCCGTGCCAGGTCGGCGACCGTGCTCTCGCCGTACCGGAGGAGCCGTCCGAGCGCAGCGGTCTGCGAAGCGGTCACCTCGTCGGACTTGCCCGTGAGCAGTGTCCGGCGGATGCGGCCGTGGATCGTCAGCAGCGCGCTGGCGAGGTCGGGTGCATCATCCGAAGTCATTCCACCACGGTACTACTTCGACAGGGCAACTTGCAAGGTTGCCTGTCGATCAGGGCGCGGCGTCAGCGGGGTCCGCTGCGTCCCCGACGAACGGCGCGAGGATCGCCGAGAGGTGTTCCCCGTCGTCGGCGAACCACGAGTTGCTCGCGCGCACGGCCGGGAACGCTTCGGCGAGCAGTGCCCGGCCGGCGCTCGTCAGGGTGATCCTGGACGGTCGTCCTCGACCGCGCTCCGAGCCGCGGTCGAGCAGCCCGCGGTCCGCGAGTGCCGCGACGAGCGTGGTTGCGCTCTGCGGGCGGATGCCGACCGCGCGGGCGAGTTCGGCCTGCGTGAGCTGCCCGCCGGCCGCCAGCTGCACGAGCGCTCCGAACTCGACGGGGGTGAGCCCCAGGGGAGCGAGCACGTCGCCGAGGCGCCTGGCGAGTGTCCGTGCGGCGCGGATCACCGTCCACGCGGCGATCGCGTCGACGTCGTCACGCGTTGCTGCGAACTCCCGGGGCACGGACCCAGGGTACCGGCGTAGCCTCCCGTATCAGGAAACTGATACCAGGGAGGATCATGGTGCAGCACGATGACAGCGTCATCGCCGTGACCGGGGCCACGGGAGACGTCGGCGGTCAGACCGTCGAGCGGCTCCTGGATGCGGGAGCCCGCGTCCGGGCGATCGTGCGCCGCCCCGAACAGGTGGACGCGTTCACCGCGCGAGGGGTCGACGTGCGCCTGGCCGACCTCGGCGACCGCGTGGCCCTGACCGCGGCGCTCGACGGGGTCGACCAGCTGTTCCTCGTCACGGCCGCGACGCCACGGCAGGCCGAGCACGGCCGCACCGCAGTCGACGCCGCGAGCGCTGCCGGGGTCCGCGCGGTCGTCCACCTGTCCGGCGGGGACGCGGCCGAGCACTCGCCGATGCCGTGGGCCGCCGCCATCTGGCAGGTGGACGAGGCGGTCCGGGCCAGCGGACTCGAGCGGACGATCCTCCATCCGTCCGGGTTCATGACGAACCTCGTGGCGTCCGGACCGGCGATCCGACGGGGGGTGTTCCCGCAGACGATGGGCCGTGGCGTCATCGGGTGGATCGACACGGCCGACATCGCCGCCGTCGCCGCCACGGTCCTGCTCCGTGGTGAGCACACCGGTGCGGAGCCCGTGCTCACCGGCCCCGAGCTCCTCGACGGCCGCGGTGTCGCAGCCGGACTCGCCGCAGGACTCGGACACCCGGTCCGCTACCTCCACCTGCCGAGCCGGGTGTTCCGGACCGTGCTGCGCGCGAGCGGGGTCGACGCCTGGCAGGCCGAAGGGCTCCGCCAGCAGTTCGGACGGGTCGCGCGGCGCGGCCTCGACGGCGTGGACGCGTTCACCGACGAGGTCGAGCGCATCACCGGGGAGCCGCCTCGCTCCCTTGCCGACTGGGCGGCGGGGCACCGTGACGAGTTGCTCGGTCCCCGTCCCGACGCCTGACGCTCAGCGAGCGGAGATCGTCCCGACCAGGTGCTCCTGCACGTACCCGACCCAGTCGTAGACGTCGCGGAGGCCGACCCCGGCCTCCGCGCGGTACGACGCCTCCTCGCTCGCGGCGTCCGAGATGCCGAGGCGCTCCGCGATCGTCAGCCGCAGGTCCGTCAGGCACCGGAGCCACGCCTGCTCGTCCGCGGGGGAGAACCTGCCGTCGCGCACCCCGGTCAGCCACTCGTGCACGACCGCCGCGTTCGACGTCTTCTGCGTCAGCAGATCGGACTGCGTCCACCGCCGGAACTCGGCGCTCGCCGCGTCGTCGTCCGGGTACGCGTCCGGGAACATCCTCGTCGCCACGGGGTCTGCCGCAAGGTCGTCCGCGAGCACCTGCTGGAGCTGCTCGGTCAGTGACGTCAGCACGTCACGCTCGCCGGAGGAAAGACCGAGGTGGACCCCGTCGGCGCGGCGCACGAACGGGATCACGGTGTCGGCGCCCGGTCGACCGTCGCCTGGAGGCCGTACCCGTGCATCGCCTCGGCGTGGGCCTCCATCGCCTCACGAGCCCCGGTCGCCACGATCGCCCGGCCGTCGTCGTTCACCTGGTGCATGAGCCGCTCCGCCTTCGCCCGACCGAAGCCGAAGTACGACTGGAAGACGTAGGTGACGTACGACATCAGGTTGACCGGGTCGTCCCAGACCACGGTCACCCATGGAGTGTCGGAGCGGGTCGTCGTCCGCTCGTCGACGTCGGGGCTGAGCAGGGTCATGCCACCAGGGTGACACGAACGGGCGCGCTCGGTACGATCGTGGGGTCGCGACTGGCGTTGGATGGGTCACCATCGGGGAGCGACACCTGACACGGTGCGCGGCCGTACGCCTGGGCCGCGCCCACCCGTCCACCTCGTCGTGCTCGTGCGCGGCGGAACAGACAACGAGGAGTCCCGTGTCCATCACCGATCTGACGCCTGCGACCGTGCAGTCCAGCTTCAACGCCCCGCTCGCCGAGGTCGACCCCGAGATCGCCGCCGTCCTGCAGAACGAGCTCGGCCGCCAGCGCGACACCCTCGAGATGATCGCGTCGGAGAACTTCGTCCCGCGTGCCGTCCTCGAGTCCCAGGGCTCCGTCCTGACGAACAAGTACGCCGAGGGGTACCCGGGCAAGCGCTACTACGGCGGCTGCGAGTTCGTCGACGTCGCCGAGCAGCTCGCCATCGACCGGGCGAAGGCCCTCTTCGGTGCCGCGTACGCGAACGTCCAGCCGCACTCCGGTGCCAGCGCGAACGCCGCGGTCCTGCACGCCATCGCCTCCGCCGGGGACACCATCCTCGGCCTCGAGCTCGCCCACGGCGGTCACCTGACCCACGGCATGAAGCTCAACTTCTCCGGCCGCATCTACAACGCGGTCTCCTACGGCGTCGACCCCGAGACCTTCGAGGTCGACTACGACGACATCCGCGCGAAGGCGATCGAGCACCAGCCCAAGGTCCTCATCGCCGGCTGGTCGGCCTACCCGCGCCAGCTCGACTTCGCGAAGTTCCGCGAGATCGCGGACGAGGTCGGCGCGACGCTCTGGGTGGACATGGCGCACTTCGCCGGGCTCGTCGCGGCCGGCCTGCACCCGTCGCCCCTCCCGCACGCCCACGTCGTCTCGTCGACCGTGCACAAGACCCTCGCCGGTCCGCGCTCGGGCATCATCCTGTCCAACGAGGAGTCGCTCTTCAAGAAGCTGAACTCCGCGGTCTTCCCGGGGCAGCAGGGCGGCCCGCTCATGCACGTGATCGCCGCGAAGGCCACCGCGTTCCTGCTCGCCGGCCAGCCCGAGTTCAAGGACCGCCAGGAGCGCACGCTCCGCGGTGCTCGTCTGCTGGCGGACCGTCTCACGCAGGCCGACGCGAAGGCCGCCGGCATCGACGTCCTCACGGGCGGCACCGACGTGCACCTGGTGCTCGTCGACCTCCGCGAGTCCGAGGTCGACGGCAAGCAGGCCGAGGACCTCCTGCACCAGGTCGGCATCACCGTGAACCGCAACTCCGTGCCGTTCGACCCGCGCCCGCCGATGGTCACGTCCGGTGTCCGGATCGGCACCCCGGCGCTGGCGACCCGTGGCTTCGGCGACGCCGAGTTCACCGAGGTCGCCGACATCATCGCGCTGACGCTCATGCCGAACCCGGACATCGAGGCGCTCTCGGCCCGGGTGAAGGCGCTGGCCGACGCGTTCCCGCTCTACGCGTGAGCGCCGCCGTGGCCGACCTGCCGCGGGCGCTCTGGGCGGGGGAGGGCTCTGCCGTCCGCATCGACGGCACCGCCCTCGCCGCCCGCACGCTCGACGACCTGAAGCTCCGCATCGACCGCCTGCACGACCACGGGTTCCGACCCGGGCTCGGCACGATCATGGTCGGACAGAACCCGGGTTCGGTGTCCTACGTCGCCGGCAAGCACAAGGACTCGGCGCGGATCGGGCTCGACTCGGTCCGCATCGACCTGCCCGAGACGGCGAGCGCCGCCGACATCCGTGCGGCGATCCTGCAGATGAACGACGACCCCCGGGTCACCGCGTTCATCGTGCAGCTCCCGCTGCCGCAGGGCATCGACCCGATCCCGATGCTCGAGCTCATGAACCCGGCGAAGGACGCCGACGGCCTGCACCCGACCAACCTCGGCGAGCTCGTCCTCGCCGTCCCCGGTGGTGCCGGCACCATCGACGCTCCGCTGCCGTGCACCCCGCGCGGCATCGTCGCGATGCTCGAGGCGTACGAGGTCCCGATCCGGGGCCAGCACGTCACGATCATCGGGCAGGGGCTCACGGTCGGTCGGCCGCTCGGCCTGCTGCTCACCCGCCTCGAGGCCACCGCGACCCTGACGCACTCGCTCACCGAGGACGTCGCGGCCGAGTGCCGCCGCGCCGACATCATCGTCGCCGCGGCCGGTGTGGCCGGACTCGTCCAGCCGGACTGGGTCAAGCCCGGAGCTGCGGTCATCGACGTCGGCATCAGCCGCATCGTCGACGAGGAGACCGGCAAGGCGAAGCTCCGCGGTGACGTCGACCCCGCGGTCGCATCGGTCGCCGGGTTCCTGTCGCCGACGCCCGGTGGCGTCGGACCGATGACCCGCGCGATGCTCATGAAGAACGTGGTCGAGGCGGCTGAGCGCCACCTGCGCTGAGCTCGCCTCGCGGACGTCGAAGCGACTGATCAC
>NZ_JBPUGH010000058.1:0-18750 GCF_051548005.1 Curtobacterium flaccumfaciens
GGCCGACCGGGCCAGCGCAGGGCCGGACGGGGGCGGCGCGGCCGTGGCGGCTGCCGCGGCAAGATGGGCGCATGCGTTCCCTGCCCGGTGTCCTCGGCGCCGCAGCGCCCGTCCACGTCGCCCCGATGGCGGGCGGCCCGAGCACCCCGGACCTCGTCGTCGCCACCGCGCGCAGCGGCCACTTCGCCCAGTTGGCTGCCGGCTACCAGGACGTCGACGCGCTCCGCGACCAGGTCGCGACGGTCCGTTCGGCGGGGGTCGAGGCGTTCGGCGTGAACCTCTTCGCCCCGAACCCGGTCCCGATCGCCCCCGACGTGTACGACGCGTACCGCGGCGAGCTGGAGCAGGAGTCCGGCCGTGCCCTGCCGACGCTGCGCGAGGACGACGACGCCTGGCCCGACAAGGTCGCCGCGCTCCTGGACGACCCCGTCCCGGTGGTCTCGTTCACGTTCGGCCTGCCCGACCTCGACGTCGTCCGGGCCTTCCGGCACCGCGGGGTCGTCACCCTGCAGTCGGTGACGACCCCGGCCGAGGCGGTCGCGGCAGCGGAGCGGGGCGTGGACGCCCTGCTCGTGCAGGGGGAGGCCGCCGGCGGACACTCCGCGGTGCTGGACCCCCGGTCGCCGGTGCGCGCGGTGCCGCTGCCGGACCTGGTCCGTTCGGTGGTGGCCGCGACGACGCTGCCCGTGGTCGCCGCCGGCGGCATCGGCGGGTCCGAGGACGTCGGCGAGCAACTCGCAGCGGGGGCGTCGGCGGTCGCCGTGGGCAGCGCCGTCCTGCGGAGCGACGAAGCCGGGACCTCGGCGACGCACCGGGCAGCGCTCGTGGACGCTGCGTTCGACCGGACCGTCCTCACCCGTGCCTTCACCGGCCGCCCGGCCAGGGCACTCGCGAACGCCTTCACCCGGGCGCACCCGGAGGCTCCCCTCGGCTACCCGGCGCTGCACCACCTCACCAGGCCGCTCCGCTCGGAGGCCGCCGCGAGCGGCGATCCGCACCGCCTGCACCTGTGGGCCGGTCGTGCCTGGCGGGCCGCGTCGGACGGTCCGGTCGCCGACGCCCTGGAGGCACTGCTCACCTGACCGGGGCGCGCTGCGGGCGCCGAGATGGTCCGGTTCGGACCCGGGACCGTTCCTGCACCGGTGGGCCGGGCGAGGGTCCGTCCACAGCGAACGCGGACTGTGCGCGGGCGCACCGCGACGGCACTACGCTCGAACGTGGTCCGCGACGCAGTGCTGCGGTGACCGGCGGACTGTGTTCCCACGTGATCCAGGAGGACCCCTCGTGACCGAATCCGCTCCCGTCGACCCCACATCGACCGACGGCTGGAAGAAGCTCGCCGCCATCGCCGACGGCTTCACCCCGGACCTGCGCGGGTGGTTCGACAGCGACCCCGAGCGTGCTGCGAAGTACACGTTCCAGGCCGCCGACCTCACCGTCGACCTCTCGAAGGGCCTCGTGACCGAGGAGATCCTCGCGGACCTGCTGCAGGTCGCCGAGGCCACCGGTGTCGCCGAGCGCTTCCGCGCGATGCTCGCCGGTGAGCACATCAACGTCACCGAGGACCGCGCCGTCCTCCACACCGCACTCCGTCGCCCGGCCGGTGCCTCCCCGGCGCTCGTCGTCGACGGGCAGGACGTCGACGCCGACGTGCACGCGACCCTCGACAAGGTCTACGCGTTCGCCGAGCAGATCCGCTCGGGCGCCTGGACCGGTGTCACCGGCAAGCGCATCGAGACCGTCGTGAACATCGGCATCGGCGGCTCCGACCTCGGCCCCGTGATGGTCTACGAAGCCCTCAAGCCGTACGTGCAGGAGGGGCTCGAAGCCCGCTTCGTCTCGAACATCGACCCGGCCGACATCTACGAGAAGACGGCCGACCTCGACCCCGAGACCACCCTCTTCATCGTCGCGTCGAAGACCTTCGGCACGCTCGAGACCTTGACGAACGCCCGGCTCGCGCGCCAGTGGCTGTGGGAGCGCCTCGGGCTCACCGACGGCTCCGACGCGGACAAGGCGAACGCGGTCGCGAAGCACTTCGTCGCCGTCTCGACCGCGCTCGACAAGGTCGCCGCGTTCGGCATCGACCCGGAGAACGCCTTCGGCTTCTGGGACTGGGTGGGCGGCCGCTACTCGGTCGACTCCGCGATCGGCACCGCCGTGGTCGTCGCGATCGGCAAGGAGAACTGGGAGCAGTTCCTCGCGGGCTTCCACGCGATCGACGAGCACGTCCGCACGACGCCGCTCGAGCAGAACGTCCCCGTCCTGATGGGCCTGCTCAACGTCTGGTACTCGAACTTCCTCGGTGCCCAGAGCCACGCGGTGCTGCCGTACACGCAGTACCTGCACCGCTTCCCCGCCTACCTGCAGCAGCTCACGATGGAGTCGAACGGCAAGCGCGTCCGCTGGGACGGCAGCCCCGTGACGACCTCCACCGGTGAGGTCTTCTGGGGCGAGCCGGGCACGAACGGCCAGCACGCGTTCTACCAGCTCATCCACCAGGGCACGAACCTGATCCCGGCCGACTTCATCACGATCGCCAACCCGCCGCGGCCGCTCACGGACGAGACCGGCGACGGCAAGGGCGTCCAGCCGGGCACCGACGTGCACACCCTGTTCCTCGCGAACTTCTTCGCGCAGACCAAGGCGCTCGCGTTCGGCAAGACCGCGGACGAGGTCCGAGCCGAGGGCACCACCGACGAGGGGATCGTCGCGGCACGCACGTTCCCGGGCAACAAGCCGACGGCGTCGATCCTCGCGCCGGAGCTCACGCCGAGCGTCCTCGGTCAGCTCATCGCGCTCTACGAGCACATCGTGTTCACTGAGGGCACCATCTGGGGCATCGACTCGTTCGACCAGTGGGGCGTGGAGCTCGGCAAGCAGCTGGCGCTGCAGGTCACCCCGGCCGTCGAGGGCGACCAGGCCGCGCTCGACGCGCAGGACTCCTCGACCAAGGCGCTCATCGCGAAGTACCTGGAGCTGCGGAAGTAGCACGCGACCGGACAGCGGACGGGAGGCGCGGTGCCGGCTGGCACCGCGCCTCCCGTCCGTTCGTGCGTGCGCCGAGGGCGCGAGCCGTGCGCTCTGGGACTCGGGCGCCGCGACGGCCGCGCGTCAGCGCGCCAACGGGTCGAGGTTGAGGGTCGTTCCCTCGTAGAGGTACTGGTCGTCGCCGAACACCTGTACGCCCTCGTTCAACCACACGAGCGCGCGGACGCTGATGCCGAACCGCGCCGCGACGTCACCGATGAGGTCGTCCGGCGCCACGACGTACGACCTCGGCGCGCCGCTCGCGGTCGTCGCCGTGACCTTCCCGGCAGCGTTCGACCGCGCACCACCGTCGACGGGTCGCACGTTCGTCGTCCGTGCGGGCACCGACCAGCGCACCGTCGTCACGGCGAGGACCTTTCCGGGGCCGAGTTCGACGGGGACCGCGGCGTCCGGCCCGGCGGACGAGTACGTCACGAGGGTGGTGAGCCCCGACGGGTCGACGCCCGATCCGTCGAGCGGGACCGTCGCCGAGGACCCGGGCGCCGCGGTGGCGCCGCCGAGCTGGTGGTCGCCGACACCGTGGTAGGTGAGACCGTCGCCGACCGCCCGCGGCTTCTCGAACAGGGAGACCGACACCGGGACGGGCAGCGTCGACGTGAAGCCGGAGTACTGCGCCGAGAACGTGTCGTCCCCGTCGGAGACCATGCGGAAGTGGAAGTGGACGCTGCCGAGCGGTGATGCGACGTTCCCCTCCGCCACGACCGTGCCGGCGGCGATCCGGCTCAGGGTCGGCGCGGGAGCCGCCGCTTCCGACGGCGCGGGGGTCGGTGTCCGCGGGTGCGCCGATGCTTCCAGCAGTGCCTCGGCGGACGACCCGTCAGGTGTCGGAGTCGGCGTCGGGGACGCGCTCTCCGACGCGTCCGATCGGGTCGGCACCGGTACCGGTTCGGGGCCACGGAGCAGGCTGCAGCCGCTCAACGCGACGATGCCGATCGTCACGACCCCCAGCGTGGCGACGGTCCTCGGTGCAGTCCTCATCGTGTTCCCCCTCCCGCGCGATGCTAACCGGGGGAGACCATGCACGCGAACCGGTCGTGCGCTGTCGGCCCCAGGCGTTACCGTCGTCGGCATGGACCGTTCCGAGATCCTCGCCGCCGCAGCAGCCGCCCACGCCGCCCGCGTCGCCGAGTCCGGTGGGGACGACGCTGCGGCCCGAGCGCGAGCCGAGTCGGTCGCCGCGCGTGATGCCCTGGCCGACGATGCCGTCCGGGATGCCGCTCGTCGACGGTCCGACGAAGCGGCCCGCGCCGCCGACCGCACCGAGGGAGCGCTGTCGGACTGGCACCGGATGGGGACCCGTCGTGGTGTCAGCCCGGACGAGCAGGTCCGGTCGGCGTGGTCGATCGCCGGGGTCCCGGAGCAGGGTGGTGCGCGGGCCCTCGCAAACGTCCTGCTGTCCACCGCCGGGCACGCGGGTCGCGTCGCCGACGCCGCTCGTCGCGACCCGAAGCTCGCCGGGGCCGCGAGCGCGGCGGCACGCCGGACGGTCCGTCGGTACACGGACCACGGCGCGGGGATGGCTTCCCTGGGGGACGTCCTGGGTGACGAGCCGTCGCCGCACGACCATGACGACGAATGACCGCTTGGACCGCTCCGACGCTGATCAGGGGTTTCGTGGACCGATCCAATCGCGAAAACGATAGTATGACTGATTGACAGGACATAGTTTCGGGTTACGATCGGTCCACGCGATGAAGCGCGATCACGGACGAAGGAGTCACCGCATGGTCGACATCAAACCGACAGGCCCCTCTGTCGCACTGCCCCCGGTCGGCACGGGGCCGCACCGCCGCCGCCTCGGCGTGCTGGCTCTCGTCGCCACCTTCGGCGGCCTGCTCTTCGGGTACGACACCGGCGTCATCAACGGTGCCCTGAACCCGATGAAGACCGAGCTCGGCCTGACCAACCTCACCGAGGGCGTCGTCACGAGCTCCCTGCTGTTCGGCGCGGCGATCGGCGCGATGCTCGGCGGTCGGGTCGCCGACGGGTGGGGACGCCGCAAGACGATCATCCTGCTCGCCGTCGCGTTCTTCGTCGGCACCCTCATCTGCGTCTTCGCCCCGTCCTTCGGCGTGATCGTGGTCGGCCGCGTGCTGCTCGGACTCGCGGTGGGCGGTGCGTCGACGGTGGTCCCGGTGTTCCTCGCCGAGCTGGCGCCCTACGAGATCCGCGGCTCGCTGTCCGGCCGCAACGAGCTCATGATCGTGATCGGGCAGCTCGCCGCCTTCGTGGTGAACGCGATCATCGGCAGCCTCTGGGGTGAGGGCGGTGGCGTCTGGCGCGTCATGCTCGCCGTCTGCGCCCTCCCCGCGATCGCGCTCTTCGTCGGCATGCTGCGGGTGCCCGAGTCGCCGCGCTGGCTCGCGTCGAAGGGGCGGAACGACGAGGCCCTCGAGGTGCTCGGGCAGATCCGCTCGGAGGAGCGCGCGACGGCGGAGCTCGAGGACATCAAGCGGACGAACGAGTTCGAGGCGAAGGTCCAGCGACAGAGTGGGTGGCGCACGCTGCTCGGCAACAAGTGGCTCATCCGCATCGTGCTCATCGGCGCGGGGCTCGGCGTCGCCCAGCAGCTCACCGGCATCAACTCGATCATGTACTACGGCCAGACGGTCCTCATCGAGTCCGGCTTCGAGGCGCAGGCAGCGCTCATCGCCAACATCGCTCCCGGTGTCATCGCCGTGATCGGTGGTGTGATCGCCCTCGCGAACATGGAGCGCATCAACCGGCGGACCACGCTCCTCATCGGGTTCTCGCTGACCACCGTGTGCCACTTCCTCATCGGCATCGCCTCGATGCTGCTCGTCACGGGCAACCCGGCGCGCCCGTGGGTGATCCTGTTCCTCGTCGTCGCATTCGTCGGATCGATGCAGACCTTCCTCAACATCGCCGTGTGGGTCGTGCTGTCCGAGATCTTCCCGACCCAGATCCGCGCACTCGGCATGGGCATCGCGGTGTTCTGCCTCTGGATCGCGAACGCGTTCCTCGGGCTGTACTTCCCGACGATCGTCGCCGCGACCGGCATCACCGGGACGTTCTTCGGGTTCGCGATCGTCGGGGTCCTGGCGCTGCTCTTCATCTGGAAGTTCGTACCGGAGAGCCGCGGCCGCACCCTCGAGGAGGTCGAGGAGGGCGTCACGACCGGCAACATCTTCGTGGTCGACAAGAAGAAGGCGCGCGCCTGACCGCGCACGACTGACGGACGGGAGGCCCGTGGCGGATCCGCCACGGGCCTCCCGTCCGTCTCCCGCCCGGCTGAGAGCGCCGTCGCGACCTGACCGTAGGCTCGTCCTGTCGTTGTACGCGTACAAGTCGAGGTGGTGGCCGTGGTCGAGCTCGGGATCCATGCCTTCCCCTCCCCGCTCACCGCGCTCTGCGCGGTGCTCCTGGTCGTCGCGGTCGGCTGCGCGGCGTTCGTCGCCGTGGACGTCGTCCGGCACCCGCCGCAGATGCGGGTGATGGCGCTCGTCTGGCCACTGACGATGCTGTTCGGCAGCGTCGTCTGGCTCGTGTTCTACCTCCGCCGGGGGCGAGCCACCGCGCCGGACCACGGGCGCTGGGCGGGGACGGCGATCGACACGAGCCACTGCGGTGCAGGATGTGCCCTCGGCGACCTGATCGGTGAGTTCGGGCTCGCCTGGTTCCCGGCGATCGGCGCGCTCGTCGGGCTCGGCTCGCTGTACCAGGACCGCATGGTCGCCGGATGGGTCGTCGACTTCGTGCTCGCCTACCTGCTCGGCATCGGCTTCCAGTACTTCGCGATCGCCCCGATGCGCGGCCTCGGCCTCCGTGCCGGACTCGTCGCCGCGCTCAAGGCCGACACGCTGGGCATCGTCGCGTGGCAGATCGGGATGTACGGGCTCATGGCCGTGTGGCAGCTCGTGGTGTTCCCCGCGCTCTTCGGCGGGCGAGCGAGTGTCTTCTCCCCGGAGTTCTGGGTCGCGATGCAACTCGCGATGGTGGCCGGCTTCGTGTGCGCCTACCCGGTCAACGCCTGGCTGGTGCGTCGGGGGATCAAGGAAGCCATGTGACGGGCTGCGAGGATGGTGCGCATGGCTGAGATCGACGAGGTGCTCGCGGCGTCCCGGGGGCTGCTCGGCATCGTCGCGCGATCGCTGACGACGGCACTCGAGCACGTCACCGTTCCGCAGTTCCGGCTCATCGTCCTCGTCACGACGCTGGGACCGACCCGTGCCGGCGACCTCGCCGAGCGTCTGGCGGTCGAGCCCTCCACGCTGACGCGCAACGTCGACCGCCTCGTGGCGGGCGGCTGGGTCGAGCGTCGGCCCGGATCCGCGAACCGGCGCGAGGTGCTCGTCGCTGCGACGGACCGAGGTCGCACGCTCGTCGACGAGGTGAGTGGCCGACGGCGCCGGGAACTCGCCGAGGTGCTGGAGCGGGTGCCCGAGGCGGAGCGGCCGACGGTCGTCGCTGCCATGCGGGCGTTGCGGACGGCGATGGACGAGCCCCTGCCCGAGGAGGTCTCGGCCTTCGGCGGCTGATCCGTCGCCCGGACGGACGACCGGCCCCTGCGCCACGCCGCGCTGTCGGCTCCGTCCCCCCCCCCCCCGGACCTCTCGACCTCCAACAGTTGCACGCGTACAATCATTGTTCTCGTACAAATGATGGAGGACCGTGTCCACACCCGCCCCCGCTCGTTCCCACCTGCACGCCGCCGGCACCCGGTTCGGGGGTGCCGCCGTCCGGCTCGCACTGCCCGCCCTCGTCGTCGGTGCCGGAGCCGGCGTCGCCGCGGTCGTCTTCCGCTGGCTCATCCAGCACGCCACGTGGGTCTTCAGCGGGCACGCCGACTACTCCGCGACCACCGGGCACCCCGCGAACCCGTGGGTCCCGTGGCTCGGCGCCGGCTTCGTCGTGCTCGCTCCCGTGGTCGGCGGTCTGCTCTACGGGCCGCTCATCCATCGGTTCGCGCGTGAGGCGCGGGGGCACGGCGTGCCCGAGGTCATGTTCGCGGTCGACCGGACGGGCGGTCGGATCCGCGGCAGCGTCGCCGTCGTGAAGGCCCTCGCGAGCGCGATCTGCATCGGCGCAGGCGGCTCCGTCGGCAGGGAGGGGCCGATCATCCAGATCGGCTCGGCACTCGGTTCGACGATCGGCCGGTGGATGCGCATGCCCGAGGTCCGGCTGAGGACCCTCGTCGCGTGCGGGGCGGCCGGCGGCATCTCCGCCACGTTCAACGCTCCCGTGGCCGGGGTCTTCTTCGCGCTCGAGCTCCTCCTCCGCGACTTCACGCCGACGTCGTTCGGCGCGGTCGCGATCGCGAGCATCACGGCCGCGCTCGTGGGGCGGGCAGCGTTCGGTGACTCGGCCTTCCTCCACCTTCCGGCGATCGGAGGCATCACGCCGCCGGAGTACCTGCTCTTCGCGGTGCTCGGGCTCGTGGCGGGGGCGGTCGGCATCGGCTTCACCCGGGTGCTCTACCTCGTCGAGGACGCCTGCGACGTCCTGTGGCGGGCGACCCGCGGTCCGGAGTGGCTGCGGCCCGTCGTCGGCGGCCTGTTCCTCGGCCTGCTCCTGCTCGCGCTGCCCCAGATGTACGGCGTCGGGTACCCGGTCCTCGAGGACGGGGTCGCCGGGCAGTACGCGCTCGGGTTCCTCGCCGTGCTCGTGGTCGGCAAGGTGCTCGCGACCTCGTTGACCCTCGGCATCGGCGGCTCCGGCGGGGTCTTCGCGCCGTCGCTGTTCATCGGGGCCATGGTCGGTGCGGCCTTCGGCGAGGTCGCAGCGACGCTGGACCCGGCCCTGCACGGGCAGGTCGGGGCGTTCGCGGTCGTCGGGATGGGGGCGGTGTTCGCCGGGTCGACCCGCGCACCGATCACGGCGGGCATCATGCTCTTCGAGTTGACCGGCGACTACGCGCTCGTCCTGCCGGTCGTCGTCGCGGTCGTCATCGCGACGGCGGTGTCGAAGGTCCTGTCGCGCGACACCGTGTACACGCTCAAGCTCAGTCGCCGCGGCGTCGACCTCACCGACTCTGCGGTTCCGGTCCGCCGGCCGACCGGTACGACGGTCGGTGGTGCGGCTCGGCCGGTCGGAGCGCTCGTGCCGGTGACCGCGACCGCCGCTGAAGCACTCGCGGCCGTCGAGTCCGGCGGCGGCGCACCCGTCGTCGTGGTGGACGCCGAAGGGTGCTTCGCGGGTGTGGTGTCGGCCCGCTCGATCGGCGAGGCCGTCCTCACCGACGTCGACGTCGCAGACCGTCCGGTGCTCGACGTGACCGCCGACGTGACGGCGGTCCCGGACGATGCAGTGCTCGACTCGGTCGTGCAGGACGTCGTGGAGGCGGCGGACACCGCCGGCCTGCCGGTGGTCGACACGGACGGCCGCCCGGTCGGTTGGCTGGGTCAGGCGGAAGCGCTGCGGGCACTGGTCTCCACGAGGTGACGGACGGGAGGCCCGTGGCGGGATCCGCCACCCCTCCCTCGCAGGCTCGGTCGGCGCGCCCCGCGCAACGCTTCGCGGTTGCCGCTGAGCGGGGCGCGCCCGTCCGTCTGCTGGTCGCGCTACGGGCGCAGGAGCACCTTGCCGACGCGGCCGGCGGTGTCGCTCGCGCGCGCCGCGGCGCGCGCCTCCTCGAACGGGAAGACCTCGGAGACCGGGAGGGTCAGCGAGCCGTCGAGCACGCGCGAGATGAGCTCGCCGAAGAGCTGCTGCTTGAGCGGCGCGTCCATGGTCTTGCTCACGACCGCACCCCAGAAGCCCTTGACCGTGAGCTGGCCGAAGATGACCTTGCCCGACGGGATCTCCAGGGTGGGGGAGGCCATCGCGCCGAAGACGACGAGGGTGCCGTTCTCGCCCATCACCGAGGCGATGTCACCCGCGGCCTTGCCGCCGACGGACTCGACGCCCGCGACGATCGGGGCGCCGCCCGTGATCGCACGGACCTGGTCCTGCCAGTCGTCCGCGTCGGTGGCGACGATGCGGTCGATGCCCTGCTCGCGGAGCTCCTCGACGCCGGCGGCGCGACGGACGAGTCCGATGACGTTGATGCCGCGGGCCTTGCCGAGCTGCGCGACCATCCGGCCGACCGCACCGTTCGCGGCGTTCTGGATGAGCCAGTCGCCCTCGTGCAGGTCGAGCGAGTGCAGCAGGCTGATGGCGCTGAAGGGCATCGACACGAGCTGTGCGGCGTCCTCGTCGGTCATCGCGTCCGGCACCGGCACGAGACCCGCGGCGTTCGCGACGTAGTACTCGGCCCAGACGCCGAAGGTGCCGCCGGCGACGCGCCGGCCGACCGACAGGTTCGTGACGCCCTCGCCGAGGGCCTCGACGACGCCGAGTGCCTCGGTGCCGGAGGCTGCGGGCAGCTCGGGCTTGAAGCCGTACGTGCCACGGATCGTCCACAGGTCGTGGTTGTGGATGGGCGAGAGGACGGTGCGGACGAGGACCTCACCGGCGCCGGGGGTGGGGACCGGGCGCTCCTCGGCGGCCAGCACGTCGGCGGGCTCGCCGAACTCGTGGTGCACGACGGCGCGCATGGTGGTGGGGGTGGTGCTCATGGACTAGTCCTCCGAGACGGTGATGGTGACGTCGATGTTGCCGCGCGTCGCGTTCGAGTACGGGCAGACCTGGTGGGCGGCGTCCGCGAGGGCCTGGGCCTGGTCGTGCTCGAGTCCGGGCAGCACGACCTCGAGCAGGACGGCGAGCTGGTAGCCGCCGTTCCCGTTCGGGCCGATCTGCACGCGGCCGCCGACGGACGAGTCCGTGATCTTCACCTTCTGCGCACGGGCGACACCCTGCAGCGCGGAGTGGAAGCAGGCGGCGTACCCGGCGGCGAACAGCTGCTCGGGGTTCGTGCCGGCGCCGGAGCCGCCCATCTCCTTCGGGATCGCGAGGTCGAGCGCGAACGAGCCGTCGCTGGTCGCGACGCGGCCGTCGCGGCCGGCGCCGGTGGAGAGGGCCTCGGCGGTGTAGAGGGCTTCCATGTGGTTCCTTCCTTCGTGGGGGTCAGTGCTGCTGCGCCGCGTCGGCGGGGTCGGCGGAGTCGTCGTCCCGGGGCTCGGCTGCGGCGTGCATGGTGGCGGTGAGTCGCTGGAGCGTCGCGATGAGCTCGAGCGCGGCCTGCTCGTCCGGCAGTCCCATGCCCTGCGCGATGCGGCCGGGGACGTGCGCGAGCTCCGGGCGGATCGAGCGACCGCGGTCACCGAGCGTGACGGTGACGACGCGCTCGTCGGTGCTCCGGCGCTCGCGGCGGACGAGGTCCGACTGCTCCATGCGACGGAGGAGCGGTGACAGCGTGCCGGAGTCGAGCTGGAGGTGGTCGCCGAGGGACGACACGCTCTGGTCGCCCTCGATCCAGAGGGTCACGAGCACGAGGTACTGCGGGTACGTCAGGCCCCACGGTTCGAGCATGGTGCGGTACGCCTGGGTCGTCGCGCGGGAGGCGGCGTAGAGCGAGAAGCACACCATCTCGTCGGTCACGGGCATGCCAACAGTGTTGCACGCAACTCAGTTGTGCACAACCATGATCGGCGTCAGTCGTCGTCTCCAGGGCGCCGCGCGCGGAGCCGGAGTGTGGCGGCGAGGCCGAGCACGAGGAAGCCCGCGGCGGACCACGCCGCCGCGCGGGTCCCGTCACTGAAGGCCTCCGCTGCGACGTCCGCGGCCGACGGGTCCTGCTCGCGGAGTCCGGCGATCGCGCCACCCGAGGACGCCACGACCGCATCGGCCACCTGCGAGGCGGTCGCGGACGGGGTGCCGGCGTCCTCCAGCCGGTGTTCGAGCAGCGAGTTCGTCGAGGTGAACAGGACCGTGCCGAGCACCGCGATGCCGAGCGCGGACCCGATCTGCCGCGCGGTGCTCTGTGCTCCGGAGGCCTCACCGCTCCGCTCGACCGGGACGTCCTGGAGCACGACCCCGGTCAGCTGCGCGGTGGCGAGACCGACACCGAACCCGTACACGAACAGGCACGGCACGATCGCCCACCACGGGGTCGACGACGACACGACGAACCCGACCGCGGCGACGCCGACGATCTCCGCGCCGATGCCGAGCCGGACGATCCGCAGGGCGCCGATCCGCTGGCCGACCGTCGCTGCGAACCCGCTCGCCACGAAGGACCCGACGGCGAGGGCGAGCAGCACGAACCCGGTCTGGAGTGCCGAGTAGCCGAGCACGTTCTGCAGCCACAGCGGGAGCGACAGGATGATGCCGAACTCGCCGAGCGACACGATGAGCGCCGCGACCGAGCCGCCGCGGAACGACGCGATGCCGAACAGGTCGAGGGCGATGAGCGTCGAGCGGCCGGCGCGCTGGCGCCGCAGCGTCCAGAGCACGAACAGCACGCCGGCGATCACGGTGAGCCCGAACGCGTACGGGATGGGGGAGAGTGGGCCGGGCCACGACCAGTCGCCGATCCGGAGCCGCTCGGCGTTCGTCCACCAGCCGTAGGTCCGCCCCTCGATGAGCCCGAACACGAGCGACGCGCTCGTGAGCACGCTGAGCACCGCTCCGACGACGTCGATCCGGCCGGCGTGCACCGCGTCGCGGGACTCACGGACGAAGAGGAACGCGCAGACGACGATGGCGACGCCGAGCGGGATGTTGATGCCGAACGCCCAGCGCCACGAGAACGACGTCGTGAGCCACCCGCCGAGCAGCGGCCCGACGGCGACCATGCCGCCGATGGTCGACCCCCAGACGGCGAACGCGATGCCCCGTTCACGTCCGGTGAAGTTCGCGTTGACGAGCGACAGCGTCGTCGGGAGGACCATCGCGCCGCCGACGCCCTGGACGATGCGGGCGAGCACGAGCAGCTCGCCGGTCGGTGCCAGCGCGGCGAGCACGGACGCCGCTGCGAACACCGCGACGCCGGTCACCATGAGGAGCCGGCGCCCGAGCCGGTCGGCGAGTGAGCCGAACACGAGCAGCAGCGCCGCGAACACCAGGGTGTAGCTCTCCTGCACCCACTGCACCGCGGTCGAGCCGATGTCCAGGTCACGGACGATGCTCGGGATCGCGACGTTCACGATGGTCGAGTCCACGATGATCAGCGACACGGCGATGCTGATCACGACGAGGCCGGCCCAGCGCCGGCGTTCGGTCGCGGCCGGGTCCTCGACGGCGCGGGGGTGTGGGGTGCTCATGCGGTGCCTCCTGGGATCGTCAGCATGCTGATGATCACCGTACGCTGCCCGCCGCGCCGGCGTGGAGGTCGCTCACCGACGGGGTACGGCCAGCGTCGAGCACGCGCATGGGCACGGACGGTTAGGCTGACGTGACCCACGATGACCAGCAACCACCTCGACCACACCGCGGCCCCCGCCGCCGGCGACACCCGCCGCACGGGACGCGCCGCATCCCACGGCAAGACGATCCTCATCGGGGAGCACGCCGTGGTCCACGGCGCACCCGCACTCGTGCTGCCGGTCCTCGACGCGGTCGTGGTCGCGACGGTCACCCCGGTCGGGTCCGACCCCGCGCGCGTCGACCGCGGCCCCGACACGGACCCGGCGACCGGGCACCTGCTGGAGTCCGCCGTGCACAACGGCCCCCTCGACACCGCGCCCGCGGCCGTCCTGCCGACCGTCACCGCGGTGACCGCGACGCTGCGGCACTTCGGCGTGACCGACCGCCGGTTCCACGTCCGCGTCGACAGCGACGTCCCGACCGCCCGGGGGATGGGTTCGAGCGCCGCGGTCGCCGCAGCCGTCACGGCAGCGGTCGCCGACGCCCTCGGCGAGACCCTGGACGCCGACACGCACCACGAGCTCATCCAGGAGTGCGAGCGCATCGCCCACGGGCGGCCGTCCGGACTCGACGCACGCGGCGTGGTCGCGGACGCACCGGTCTGGTTCGAGGGCGGCCGGGTCGAGCCCGTCGCTCTCGGTGCTCGGTTCACCTTCGTCGTCGCCGACACCGGCGTCCCTGGTCACACCCGGGAGGCCGTCGCCTCCGTGCGGGACCGCCTCGAGCGCGACCCGGTCGGGGTCCGCGCGGCGATCGACGGGATCGGCGACCTCGCCCGTGCTGCCCGCGCGGCCCTCGAGCACGGCGACGCACAGGCGCTCGGTGCGAGCATGGACGCCGCGCACGGGCTGCTCGCCGACCTCGACGTCTCGAGCGCCGACCTCGACCGGCTCGTCACCGCGGCGCGTGGGGCCGGTGCCCTCGGCGCGAAGCTCACGGGCGGCGGTCGCGGCGGCTGCGTCCTCGCCCTCGCCACCGACGACGACGCTGACCGCATCGCGGCAGCCCTGCGCGGCGTAGGTGCCGCAGCCACCTGGACCACCACGATCGGAGACCGCGCATGACCACCGCAACGGCCGTCGCGCACCCCAACATCGCCCTCGTCAAGTACTGGGGCAAGGCGGACGCGACCCTCGCGCTGCCGGCGACCGGCAGCGTCTCGATGGGGCTCGACGTCTTCCCGACGACCACCACGGTCACGGTCGGGGACACGGCGGACGACACCCTGACGCTGAACGGTGCCGTCACGACCGACGGTGCGCTGGTGCGGGTCACGCAGTTCCTCGACCTCGTGCGCGAGCTCGCCGGATCGACCTCGCGGGCTTCGGTCGTCAGCGAGAACACGGTCCCGACCGGCGCCGGACTGGCGTCGAGCGCTTCGGGGTTCGCCGCGCTCGCGACCGCCGCAGCGGCCGCGTACGGCCTGGACCTCTCCGAGCGCGACCTCTCCCGGCTCGCCCGTCGTGGCTCCGGCTCGGCGACGCGATCGATCCCCGGTGGCGTCGCGGTCTGGCACGCCGGCGACGACCAGGGTTCGTACGCCGAGACCGTGCCCGCGCCCCCGATGGCGATGGTCGTGGTCACGATCGACGCCGGCCCGAAGCCGATCGGCTCCCGTGAAGCCATGCGTCGCACCATCGCGACGTCGCCGTTCTACCCGGCATGGGTGACGTCGACGACCGAGACCGTCACCGACATGCTCACGGCCTGCGCCGCCGGGGACTTCCCGCGCATCGGCGAGCTCACCGAGAGCAACGCGCTCCGCATGCACGCCACGATCGAGGGCGCGTTCCCCCCGATCCGTTACCTCAACGCGCGTAGCGTCGCCGTGTTCGACGCGGTCGCCGAGCTCCGTGCCGCCGGGCTGCAGGCGTACGCCACCGCCGACGCGGGCCCGAACGTGGTCGTGCTCACCACGCCGGAGGACCGTTCCGCCGTCGCCGCCGCCCTCGCCGGCCACGGTGACGTCAACGCGTCCGGCACCGGACCAGGCGCGCACCTCCTCCGCTCCGAAGGAACCGCGACGACCGGCGAGGTACCCGCCCCGGCCGTCGTCCGACCGGAGGAGACCGCCGAGTGATCGAGTTCCGCGCCCACGGCAAGCTGTTCGTCGCCGGGGAGTACGCCGTCGTCGAGCCCGGGCAGCCGTCCGTGCTCATCGCGCTCGACCGTGCCATCACGGCACGGGTCAGCGAGGGACACGGCTCGGGCAGCGTGCACTCCGAGGAGTACGGCCACCTGCCGCTGACGTGGACGCGCGCCGAGGACGGCCTCGCCCTCGACCGCGAGCACCACCCCTACGACTACGTCATGGCGACGATCGACCTCGTCGAGAAGCTCCGGGCCGAGCGGGGGATCGCGCCGCGGTTCCACGACCTCCGGATCCAGAGCCAGCTCGACGACGCGAGCGGGCGCAAGTTCGGCCTCGGCTCGTCCGCAGCGGTCACCGTCGCGACGGTCGGCGCCCTCGACCGCTTCTACGGCCTCGGGCTGACGCAGCGCGACCGGTTCCGCGTGGCGCTGCTCGCGACCATCCGCGTGAACCCCCGGGCGTCCGGTGGCGACCTCGCCGCGAGCACCTTCGGCGGGTGGCTCCGCTACAGCGCCCCGGACCGCGAACTGCTCGCCGCGATGCTGCAGCCCGCGCCCGAGCGCGGCGACGGCAGCGTCTCGGGCATCCTCAGCGACGTCGATGCGTGGACCGGGTTCGACGTGCAGCGTCTGCCCGCCCCGACGGACCTCCGTCTCCTCGTCGGCTGGACCGGCTCGCCCGCGTCCACCACGAAGCTCGTCAGCGTCGTCCGGGAGCACCGGGGCGGCGGGTACCCCGCGTTCCTCGACGAGAGCCGGACCTGCGTCGACGACCTCACCGCGGGCCTCCAGACCGGCGACGCCGAACGAACGCTCGACGCGCTCCGTCGCGCTCGCGTCCTGCTCCAGCGCCTCGGCGCGTCCGTCGGGTCGCAGATCGAGACGGAGCGACTCGCCACCCTGTGCGACGTCGTCGAGCGGGCCGGCGGGGCGGCGAAGCCGTCCGGGGCCGGCGGCGGTGACTGCGGCATCGCGCTCGTCCCGGCGGACACCGACCTCACCGCCATCCACCGCGCCTGGGAGGCGCACGACATCAGGCACCTCAGCGTCGCGGTGCAGGCGCCCGAAGGAGACCTCGATGACTGACCCGACCGACCCCACCGCACCCGCGACCGGCCTGACGACGCCGATCCCGACCAAGTGGGTCGGACCGATCCGCGTCTCCGGCAACGCGGTCGAGGGCGAGCACGAGGTGCCCCTCGCCACGTACGAGTCGCCCCTCTGGCCGTCGGTCGGTCGCGGGGCGCGCATCTCGCGCATGGTCGAGGGCGGCATCGTCGCGACCGTCGTGGACGAGCGCATGACCCGGTCCGTCGTCGTCCGTGCCGACAGTGCGGCCGCGGCCCACGTCGCGGCCGGTCGCATCCTCGCGCGCCAGGACGAGCTCGAGGCGCTGGTGACCGGGCAGAGCCGGTTCGCGAAGCTCATCGAGGTGCACCCCGAGATCGTCGGCGACCTGCTGTTCCTCCGCTTCGCGTTCACCACGGGGGACGCGTCCGGCCACAACATGGTCACGCAGGCGGCCGACAAGCTCCTGCCCGCGATCCTCGCGTGGGAGCCGGGCCTGCGCTACGTCAGCATCTCCGGGAACTTCTGCACGGACAAGAAGGCCACCGCGGTGAACGGCATCCGTGGTCGCGGTCGGAACACCATCGCCGAGATCGTCATCCCGGGCGAGGTCGTGTCGAAGCGCCTGCGGTCCACCCCCGAGCGGATCGCCGAGCTGAACGTCGCGAAGAACCTCGTGGGCTCCACGATCGCCGGGGCGCTGCGCTCCGCGAACGCGCACTACGCCAACATGCTCCTCGGGTTCTACCTCGCCACCGGCCAGGACGCGGCGAACATCGTCGAGGGGTCCCAGGGCATCACGTCCGCGGAGGTCCGCGGCGACGACCTGTACTTCGCGACCTCGCTGCCGCACCTCATCGTCGGCACGGTCGGCAACGGCAAGGGCGGTGACCTGCCCGTCGTCGAGGACGCCCTCGTGCGCCTGGGCTGCCGCGAGGACCGCGCACCCGGGGAGAACGCCCGCCGCCTGGCCGCCCTGTGCGCGGCGACCGTGCTGTGCGGAGAGCTGTCGCTCCTCGCGGCGCAGACCAACCCGGGAGAACTCATGGCAGCGCACGTCGCGATGGAACGACGTGGCGCGGCAGCAGGAGGTGCAGCATGACCGCCATCGGCATCCACGACATCGCGATCGCGACCGGCCACCACGTCCTGGAGCTCGACGACCTCGCGGAGCGGCTCGGCGTCGACCCGGCGAAGTACCACGTCGGCATCGGGCAGGACGCCTTCAGCGTGCCCGCGCCGGACGAGGACATCGTCACGATGGGGGCGGCCGCCGCGAAGGAGATCATCGACCGCCACGGCGTCGAGGGCATCCGCACCGTGCTCTTCGCCACCGAGTCCGGCGTCGACCAGTCGAAGGCCGCCGGCGTGTTCGTGCACGGCCTCCTCGGACTGCCGCAGTCCGTCCGGGTCGTCGAGCTGAAGCAGGCCTGCTATGGCGGGACGGCCGCCGTGCAGCTCGCCCTCGGGATCGTCGCCCGGGCGCCGCACGAGCGGGTGCTCGTCATCGCTGCCGACGTCGCACGGTACGACGTCGACACGGCGGCCGAGCCCACCCAGGGTGCCGGTGCCGCCGCGGTGCTCGTGACCGCCGACCCCGACCTCATCGAGATCGAGCCGGCCGCGGGGGTGTTCACCGCGGACGTCGACGACTTCTGGCGTCCGAACGACCGCTCGACCGCGCTCGTCGACGGTCGCCTGTCGGTCACGGCCTACGTCGACGCGTTCGTCGGGGCCTGGGACGACCTCGTCGCGCAGGGCGGTCCGGGCTACGAGGACATCGTGCGCTGGGTCCACCACCAGCCGTTCACGAAGATGGCGATCAAGGCGCACCGGAAGCTCGCACACCACGTCGGGCAGCCGTTCGACGACGCCGAACTCGCGATCGGCTTCACTTACAACAAGCAGACCGGCAACACCTACACGGCGTCGATCTGGATCGCCCTCGCGGCCCTGCTCGACCTCGACGACGACCTCGACGGGCAGCGGATCGCGATGTTCAGCTACGGCTCCGGCAGCGTCGGCGAGCTCCTGACCGGCATCGTCCGGCCGGGGTACCGGACGCACCGCCGGGAGGGCCGGGTCCGGTCGCTCCTCGAGGCCCGCGTCCCGCTGACGGTCGACGCGTACCGGGAGCTCCACGCCGCGGGTGCCGCGACGAGCGAGGACACCGAGCGACCGCGGGTCACGACGGCGCCGTACCGGTTCGCCGGGGTCCGCGGCGGTGCCCGCCGCTACGAGCCGACCGCGCGGGCCTGACGCGCCGGCGCGTCCGCCCGCTGTTCTGTCGCTTCCGCGAAAGCGACAGAACAGCGCCGTCCGGCCCGCCACATC
>NZ_JBPUGH010000059.1:0-18691 GCF_051548005.1 Curtobacterium flaccumfaciens
GGGGTGACCGGCACCCGCGCCCTCCCGGGAGGCGGCGCGTTCGGGTCGCGGCCTCCCACGCCGGTGCGGTGGCGATCGGGTCACCACCGCACCGGCGTCGCCCGTTCGACGGCCCCGCGCCCCGCGCGTCGCCTCGCGCCCCGCGCGTCGCCTCGCGCGACGCCGTCCCATCGACGAGGAGCACCGTGCACGACCACGACACCCACCCACTCGACCGACACGTGGGGCCGCCCCACGTCGAGCGCTTCCGCCTGACGCACGCGCCCTCCGAGACCCTCTCGGTCGTCTGCACGTGCGCGATCGGCGCCGACCACGACAACACCATCCACCCGGCCCGCACGACACCTGTCCGCTGAGGCGCGGTCGGGGGGATACTGGCTCTCGTGCGTGAACTCCAAGCCCAGATCGCGGCGGACCTCGACGTCCAGCCCACCATCGACCCGCAGCAGGAGATCGACCGCCGGGTCGGGTTCCTGCGCGACTACCTGCTGACCACCGGCGCGAAGGGGTACCTCCTCGCGATCAGTGGCGGACAGGACTCCACCCTCGCCGGCAAGCTCACGCAGCTCGCCGTCGAGTCCCTCCGGTCCGACGGTCACGACGCGTCCTTCACGACCGTGCGCATGCCGTACCGCGTGCAGGCCGACGAGGAGGACGCGCAGCTCGCGCTGCAGTTCATCGGAGCCGACCCCGGCATCACGGTGAACATCGAGCACGGCGTCGACGGGGTCGTCCAGGACACCCTGGCCTCAGGCGTCGAGCTGAGCGACTTCGTCAAGGGCAACGTGAAGGCCCGGATGCGGATGGTCGCCCAGTACGCCGTCGCCGGGCAGCGCGGACTCCTCGTGGTCGGGACCGACCACGCGGCCGAGGCCGTGACCGGGTTCTTCACGAAGTACGGTGACGGCGGTGTGGACCTCACCCCGCTGACCGGCCTGACGAAGAGCCAGGGCCGCCAGCTCCTCGAGTTCCTCGGCGCCCCGGCCCGCCTGTACGAGAAGGCACCCACCGCGGACCTGCTCGACGACCTGCCCGGCCAGACCGACGAGGCGAACCTCGGGCTCACCTACGCCGAGATCGACGCGTACCTGCAGGGCCACGACGTCCCGGACGAGGTCGCCGAGGCGATCGAGTCGCGCTACCGTGCGACCGCGCACAAGCGCGCCGTGCCGGCGACGCCGTTCGACGACTGGTGGCGCGCGACCGTCGACGCGCGGTAGACGCGTCCACCTGACGGACGGGAGGCACGCTGCTGGCCCGCACCGTGCCTCCCGTCAGTGCGCAGTGTGGGACGCGACCGTCGGGCCGGGCCGCAGCACCTCGTTGACGATCGCCTGGATGGCGAACTCGCTCGCCGCCGCGAGGTCGACCGCCGTCGGATCGAGGAGCCACTGCAGCTGCAGGCCGTCCATGACGGCGAGGATGGCCGCCGCAGCGTGGTCGACCGCGACGGGGTCCGACACGCCCTCGTCCACGCAGAGTGCGCGGAACGCGCCCTCGACGTCGGAGCGCAAGGTGCGGTAGCGGTGCTCGAAGTAGCCGCGAGCCGGGTGCCCGTCCGTCACGGACTCCGCCGACAACACCGTGAAGACCTGCACGATCCCCGGTCGCTCGCGGTTCCGCAGCGCCGTCCCGACGAGGTGCATGAAGAGTCCCGGCCCGGTCGGCATCTGCTGGTCGTCGAGGTGCGCGACGTCGTCGCGGTCGCGGAACCGGAGCACCTCGAGCAGCAGGTTCTGCTTGGAGCCGAAGTGGTGCAGCACGCCGGCGTGGGTCATGCCCACCTGCTCGGCGATGTCCGCGAGGGTGCCGTTGGTCGATCCCTTCGCCCCGAACGTCTCCGCAGCCGCACGCAGGATGTCGCGGCGCTTCCGCTCGGTCTCGGGCCGCGCACCGGTGCTGTTCACAGCTGTCGTCATGGCGCCACTCTCTCGCTCGGTGCCTGGGACGGGAGCGTAACACCGTTGTGAATCGTTACTTGCTTTCTGGTCAGTAAGCAGGTTAGGTTCGGCCGCAGTCGCCTGGGAGGCCAGGCCACGGAAACAACGTCGTTCCCGGAGGAAGAAGCAATGAAGCTGACCAAACACCTGATCACGGCCACGGCCGTCGTGGCGCTCGGCGCCTTGGCGCTCACGGGCTGTGCGAGCAACGGACAGGGCGGCGGGTCCGGTGGCTCGGCCGGCTCGTCGTTGACGATCGCGAAGCCGGACGGGTCCGCCGTCCTCGCCACGCAGATCAACAACCCGTTCATCAGCACCGGCTCGGGCATGTCGCTCGGGTACGACCGGATGATCTTCGAACCGCTCGCCATGGTGAACCCGGTCGGGAAGAACGAGACCACCCCGTGGCTCGCCTCGAAGGTCGAGTGGAACAAGGCCTACACGCAGCTCACGGTCACACCACGGTCCGGCGTGAAGTGGAGCGACGGCAAGCCCTTCACCGCCGACGACATCGTCTACACGTACAACCTCATCAAGAACAACCCCGCCTTGGACCTCGCCGGCATGAAGCTCACGAGCGTCGCGAAGGAGGGCGGGAACGTCGTCCTGGAGTTCAGCGAGTCGAAGTTCGTCAAGCAGGGCGACGTCCTCCAGGTGAGCATCATCCCCGAGCACGTGTGGAAGGACATCAAGGACCCGACGAAGGACGCCGTCAAGGACGCCGTCGGCACCGGTCCGTACACGATCTCGACGTTCTCGTCGCAGGGCGTCGTGCTCAAGGCCCGTTCGGACTACTGGGGCGGCAAGGTGCCCGTCGCGCAGCTGAAGTACCTCGAGTACAACGACAACACCGGGCTCCTCCGCGGCCTGCAGAACGGCGAGACCGACTGGGCGCAGATCTTCATCACCGACTTCCAGAAGAACTACGTCGACAAGGACCCGAAGCACAACGTCTTCTGGGGCGCGAACATCCTCAGCCCGGACATGATCACGGTGAACACCACGAAGGCGCCGTTCGACAACGTGGCCTTCCGCAAGGCCGTCAACATGGTCGTCGACCGCAAGGCCCACGCCGAGAAGGCCCGCAGCAACGCCGGCCCCGAGCTCAAGAACGTCACGGGCATCCCGCAGCCGACCGGTGACCAGTACATCGCGGACCAGTACAAGGACGAGGAGTTCTCGATCGACGTCGAGGGCGCCAAGAAGGTGCTGACCGACGCTGGCTACACCTGGAAGAGCGGCGCGCTGATGGACCCGTCCGGCAAGGCCGTGTCCTTCACGCTGCAGAACCCGCAGGGTTGGAACGACTACGTCACCGGCATCCAGCTCATCGCGACGCAGGTGAAGAAGACCCTCGGCGCCGACGTCAAGGTCTCGACGCCGGACGCCGACACGTGGACCTCGAACATCGCGACCGGCAACTTCGACGCCGCGCTGCACTGGACGGGATCCGGGTCGAACCCGTGGCACATCTACGACGACACGATGAACGGCTCGTACCTCGAGCAGGAGAACAACGGGCAGGTCGCGGACAACTTCGGACGCTACGACAACCCGGAGGCGACCAAGATGCTCCAGGAGTACGCGAACGCCACGGACGACGCCACGCGGACGAAGCTGCTCGACCAGATCCAGACGATCTTCGTCGACGAGGTGCCGGCGATCCCGATCGGGACGCACCCGCAGCTCGGTGAGTACAACACCCGCGAGTTCACGGGATGGCCGAGCGAGGACGACCCGTACGCGACGGCCGACCCGACGACGCCCCAGGCCGTGCAGGTGCTCATGAACCTCAAGCCGGTCAAGAAGTAGACCCCGAACCCGGGGCGGCGCCGAGGCAGCGGCGCCGCCCCGCCTCCGGTGAGCACGGCGACCCGCCACGGCGGGCGCAGGGCCGCACCTCCGGCGAGCACGAAAGCGACAAGCACATGTCAGGAACCCTCCTCTCCGTGCGCGACTTCTCCGTCGTGTACGACGTGGACCCGCCCGTCCGGGCCGTCAAGAACGTCGACCTCGAGATCGGCCGCGGCGAGATCGTCGGGCTCGCCGGTGAGAGCGGCTGCGGCAAGACGACGCTGGCGTACGGCGTCCAACGACTCCTCCGACCCCCGGCCGTCATCACGAGCGGCTCGGTCACGTTCCACGACGCGGACGGCACCGACGTCGACCTCAACGCCCTCGACGCGGAGGCCATGCGCCGGTTCCGCTGGGACAAGATCTCGATGGTGTTCCAGAGCGCGATGAACGCCCTGAACCCGGTCGCCACGATCGGCTCGCAGCTCGAGGACGTCTTCGAGGTGCACCGACCGGACCTCAGCCGGGCCGAGCGGCGGCGCGCCGTCGTCGAGCTGCTCGAGATCGTCAAGGTCGGGGGCGCTCGGCGGCGGTCGTACCCGCACGAGCTCTCCGGTGGCATGCGGCAGCGCGTGATGATCGCGATGGCCCTCGCCCTCCGCCCGCAGCTCATGGTGATGGACGAACCGACGACCGCGCTCGACGTGCTCGTGCAGCGCGAGATCCTCAAGCAGATCTCGCAGCTGCGGCACGAGTTCGGGTTCTCGGTCGTCTTCATCACGCACGACCTCCCGCTGCTGCTCGAGATCAGCGACCGGATCGCGATCATGCGGGAGGGCGAGATCGTCGAACTGGCGAGCGCCGAACGCATCTGGAACGCCCCGCAGCACCCCTACACCCAGCGACTCCTCGCGTCGTTCCCGCGCCTCACCGGCGAGAAAGGGGTGGTCGCACGATGACGACCCTCGAGTTCCGCACCGTCACCAAGACCTACAACGTCCGCGGGTCCGGTCAGCTCCGCGCCCTCGACGCGGTGAGCTTCACGCTGTCGTCTGGACAGACGCTCGGTCTCGTCGGGCAGTCCGGCAGCGGCAAGTCCACGATCGCCAAGATCCTGACGCAGCTCGAACGGCCGACGAGCGGCACCGTGCTCCTCGACGGCAAGCCCGTCCCGACCTTCGGGAAGGGCTTGCGGAAGTACCGGCAGCAGCTGCGGATGGTGTTCCAGGACCCGTTCGCCTCGCTCAACCCGTACCACTCCATCCGGCACCACGTGGAGCGCCCGCTCCGCCTCGACCACGTCGTCCCGTCCCGCGAGGTCGACGCCGAGGTCCGGCGGCTCCTCGAACGGGTCCGGCTCGAAGCGGACGCCGTGATCGACCGCCGTCCGCACGAGCTCTCCGGCGGCCAACGGCAGCGCGTCGCGATCGCCCGGGCGCTGGCGTCCCGGCCGTCGCTCCTCGTCGCCGACGAGCCGGTCTCGATGCTCGACGTGTCCATCCGGCTCGGCGTGCTCGGTCTGCTCGCGGAGCTGCAGCGCGAGGAGGGCCTCGGTGTGCTCTACATCACGCACGACCTGGCGACCGCGCGGCACTTCAGCGACGAGATCATGGTCCTCAACCAGGGTCGGGTCGTCGAGCAGGGCCCTGCCGACGACGTGATCCTGAACCCGCAGGACCCCTACACGCGCGAGTTGCGCGCCGCGTCCCCGGACCCCGAACTCCACTTCCGCAGGCTCGCGGAGCAGCACGCAGGAGGTGCGCGTTGAGCGTCACGATCGACGGACCGACCGGTCCGGCACCGGTGGACCCGACCCTCGTCGGCACCACCGCAGCGGCAGCCGACGGGCAGGGCCGTCGCGTCCCGTGGCGGTTCATCGGCGGGCGCGTCCTCTTCTACCTCTTCACCCTCTGGGCGGCGATCACGCTGAACTTCTTCCTGCCGCGGATGCTCAAGGGCGATGCGGTGCAGGCCTTCATGGCCAGGAGTCAGGGCCAGATCACGCCGGATGCCGAGAAGGCACTGCGGGCACTGTTCGGGCTCGACAGGACCGTGCCGCTCTGGCAGCAGTACGTGAACTACTGGGACATGCTCCTGCACGGCAACCTCGGCATCTCGATCTCGACGGGACTCGCACCGGTCGGCGAGGCCATCGCCTCCGCGCTGCCGTGGACCCTCGGCCTGGTCGGCGTCGCGACGATCATCTCGTTCATCACCGGGACGGCCGTCGGCGCGGTCATCGGGTGGCGTCGTGGAAGTCGTCTCGACGCGCTCGTCCCGGTGACGACCTTCCTCGGGACGGTGCCGTACTTCTGGCTCGGCCTGATCTTCATCGCGGTGTTCTCGACCGCCCTCGGGTGGTTCCCCGCCGGGCACGCGTACGAGATCGGCGTCGAGCCCGGCTGGAACGGCGCGTTCATCGGCGAGGTGGTGTCGCACGCGGTCCTCCCGGTCGTCACGATCGTCATCGTCTCGCTCGGCGGTTGGGTCCTGGGGATGCGGAACATGATGCTGACCGTCCTCGACGAGGACTACATCACCGTCGCGCAGGCGAAGGGCATGCCGAACCGACGCGTCCTCTGGAAGTACGCCGCGCGGAACGCCGTGCTCCCGCAGATCCAGAGCTTCGCGCTCGCCATCGGCTTCATCGTCGGCGGCACGCTCGTCATGGAGATGGTGTTCTCCTACCCCGGCATCGGACTGCTGCTGCTCAACGCCACGAACGCCAAGGACTACGCGCTCATGCAGGGGATCTTCCTCGTGCTGGTGCTCGCCGTCCTCGTCGCGAACGTCATCGCCGACATCGCGTACGCCGTCCTCGATCCCCGCACCCGCCAGACGGAGTCCTGACCATGACCACCGAGAAGACGCCGATCCTGATCAACCCCGTCGGTGCGGGCGCCCCGGAGACCGCGGCGGTCGTCACCGACGAGCCCTCCGGACGCACCGCGCGCGGGGGCGACCGCACCTTCTGGTCGCAGCTCCGCGCCTCCACGGCGATGTTCAGCAACCCGAAGTCGGCGACCGGCCTCGTCATCCTCGGGGTGTTCGCGATCGTCGCGGTGTTCGCACCGCTCATCGCGCCGGACGACCCGAACGCGCAGAACCTCGACGCGACGCTCCAGCCGCCGTCCTTCCAGCACCTGCTCGGGACGACGCACATCGGGCAGGACGTCTTCAGCCAGCTCGTCTACGGCACCCGCGGTGTGCTCGTCGTCGGCTTCCTCGCGACGATCATGGCGACCGTCGTGGCGATCGCGGTCGGTGTCACCGCGGGCTACCTCCGCGGCTGGAAGAGCGAGTCGCTGTCGGCACTGTCGAACGTGTTCCTCGTCATCCCCGGCCTACCGCTGATGATCATCGTCGCGTCGCAGTTCCAGGACCCGCCGCTCTGGGTGGTGGCCGCCGTGCTCGGCTTCACCGGGTGGGCGTGGGGTGCTCGTGTGCTCCGCGCGCAGACGATGTCGCTCCGCAACCGGGACTTCATCCAGGCCGCGAGGGCGAACGGCGAACCGCTGCACCGCATCATCCTCGTCGAGATGCTGCCGAACCTCATGGCGATCATCGCGTCGAGCTTCGTCGGGACGATGACCGCGGCCGTCCTCGGCCTCACGACGCTCGCGTTCATCGGCGTCATCCCGGTGTCGAACCTCAACTGGGGCACGATCCTGTTCTGGGCGCAGCAGAACAACGCGTTCCCGGACTACTGGTGGTGGTACGTCCCGGCCGGGCTCTGCATCGCGCTGCTCGGCGTCGCGCTGTCGCTCATCAACTTCGGCATCGACGAGTACGTCAACCCGCGGCTCCGCTCCGCCGGCGAGCGTGCCCGCTCGATGAAGAAGAAGGGGATGAACCCGACGGCCGCGGTCACGCAGGTCCGCACCGGGTCGAGCACCCCGGACGGCGCGGACGGCTCGTGACGTCGGCACGCTGACGCGTCGCCGGCCGGGAGGCGCGGTGCAGGTCCGTCCTGCACCGCGCCTCCGGCCGTCGGTACGCCCCGGTAGGGTGGAGCGAACAGAACAACACATGCGGAATCCCGGTTCGGCACCCGTCGGACGGTGTTTCCGCGAGGGGGAGACATGGAAGTCCTGTTCGCACTCGGCGCCGTCCCGCTGGTCATCGTGGGCGTGATCGTCCTCGCGGTGATCGTGCTCGTCTACGCCAAGCTCGTCTACCGCAACGCGGGTGCGGACGAGGCGCTCATCATCACCGGCAAGCGGTCGCGCAAGGTCAAGAACGCCGACGGCACCGAGACCGTCGAGTCCGGCATCAAGGTCGTCCTCGGCGCGGGCGTGCTCGTCCGACCGTTCTTCGAGCGCGTCGCGAAGCTGTCGCTGAGCTCGCGCGCGATCGACATCAACGTGAACGCGCAGGACTCCCGCGGCGTCACGATCGACGTCGAGGCGGTGGCGCTCGTCAAGGTGGGCGAGGCCGACGCGTCCATCCGGGCCGCCGCGCAGCGTTTCCTCGGCCAGGAGAAGAAGATCGACGACTTCGCGCGCGAGGTCCTGTCGGGTTCCCTCCGCGCGTCGATCGGTGCGACCGACGTCTCGACGATCATCCGCAACCGCGACCAGCTCACGGTGGCGGTCCTCGACGTCGCGAAGGACGCCCTGCACAGCCAGGGTCTCGACGTCGACTCGTTCGAGATCAAGGGCATCTCGGACCGCAACGAGTACATCAGCGACCTCGGCCGTGCCGAGCGTGCCCGTGTCCGGCTCGAGGCCGAGAACGCCGAGGCGCAGGCGGACCGTGAAGCCCGTGAGGCCCGTGCCCGCGCCGACCAGGCGATCGCCGAGGCCGAGAACGCGCTCGCGATCCGTCGCGCCGCACTGCAGCTCGACTCCGACCGGGCGTCGGCGGAAGCGGCTGCCGCGGGCCCGCTCGCACATGCCCGCGCCGCCCAGGGCGTCGTGGAGCAGGAGCAGCTGACGGCGCAGAAGCGTGCCGAACTCCGTCGCGCGGAGCTCGAGTCCGAGGTCACCGCCGTGGCCGAGGCGAACGCCCGCAAGACCCGACTCGAGGCCGAAGCCGCTGCCGGAGCACAGGTCGAGACGGCCCGTGCGCAGGCCGAGGCCCGACGCATCTCCGCCGAGGCCGTCGCCGCCGAGGCCCAGGCCGAGTCCGAAGCCCGCAAGCTGGCCGCCGACGCCTCCCGCGCCGAGGGAGAGGCAGCGGCTGACGCGATCCGCGCCAAGGGTCAGGCCGAAGCCGACGCCACCAAGGCCCAGGCCGACGCGCTCGCACAGCACTCCGAGGCGGTGCTCCGGGTCAAGGCGATCGAGACCCTGCCGAGCATCGCGCGCGAACTCGCCGCGCCGATGGGCAACATCGACAAGCTGACCGTGGTGTCGTCGGACGGTGCCGGGTCGCTCTCGAAGAGCGTCGTGAGTCAGTTCAGCGAGGTCGACGCACTGCTCGGGACGACCGCCGGCTTCACGCTGAGCGACATCGTGAAGAGCACCACCACGGGGCAGGCCGCTGCGCGTGCGGTCGCACGCGAGCAGGGGACGGCCGCCGCCGAGTGACCCGGCCGAGCAGGAGGCACCACGACGGGTGCGGCGGGATCAGACCTCGCCGCGCCCGTCGTCGTCCGCGCGGTCCTGCAGGGGTCGGCCGGCGTCCTCACGTTCCTGCGACAGGCGCTGCTGCCAGACGACACTGCGCGCGGCACCGCCGAGGACGTCGTCGACGCTCCGATCGGTCTGCGCGGCCAGTGCGCCGCTCAGCCCGGCGGTCAGGGTGCCGCCCGCCGAGGCGAGGCGTTCGACGACCTCCTCCTGCCGCGGGGTCAGCGGCTCGTCGACGAGGTCGTCGACGGTGTCGCGGATGTTCTGCTCGCTCGCGTCGAGCGAGGCGTCGTCCCCCGCGTGCAGTGCGGCGGCCTCGCCGACGACGACGAGCCCGAGTCGAGCGGCGTCGTCCTCGGGACGGTTCTGTGCGTGCTCTCCGGTCATGGCGTGGACGGTACGCCCCCGGACGGGCTGAGTCTGGACGCGGCCGTCCCCCTCGTCGACCGTGCGCGGACGGTCGGGAGGCACGGCAGACCCCGGAGGGCCGCGTACCTGGCGGGGTCTGCCGTGCCTCCGGTGCGGTGGTCGCACGTCAACGCGCCGTGGCGGCCCACCGTCGGAGCACCCAGCGTGCGGCGGCGACCCCCTCGCTCCGCTGGAAGTCGCGAATGGTCGGCATCGCGGGGGGCGCGGGCTGCGCCGCCTTCTCGAGGAACAGCCCGGCGAGTGCCGCGAGCACAGCGTCGACCGTGGTTCCGTCGAGTCCCGCGAAGACCGGATGGGAGTCGAGATGGTGGTCGACGTCGTCGTCCTCCCCCCGGACGAGGACGTCGAGGAGGTAGGTCAGCGGGTCGAGCCAGTGCGCCCCGACGGACGCCCAGGGCCAGTCGACGACCCAGACGAGACCGTCGTCGTCGACCAGGAGGTTGTCGGCCCGGCAGTCGGCGTGCACGAGGTGGTCGCCGTCCACCAGCGAGTCGGCCCCGCGCGCCGCCGCCGCGAGACGGTCCGCTGCCGCCGCGACGTCCTCCGGGACCTCCGGGGCCAGAGCGGTCGCGAGCATCCGGTCCCACGCGGCGAACTCGTGGCGGAGGTCGTCGGCGACGCGGGGGAGCGCGGCGAGCGTGCCGGTCGCACGGGGCAGGGTGTCGAGCGCGTCGAGGACCGCCGTGGTGTCGTGTCCGCGTCCGTCGGCGCCCGGATGCCGACCGGCGACGTCGTCGAGCACGAGCGCGATCCAGTCGTCGCCGTCGTGCACCTCGTCGAACGCGGCGATCAGTCGCGGCGCCTGCACCTCGGGCGGGATCGCAGCCATCACCCGCGCCTCACGCCGGTGCAGGTCCGCGCTGTCGCCGTTGCGGGACCGGGCGACGCTCTTCACGAACGCGCGGCGGCCCTCCGCTGTGACGACACGGTCGGCGCTGCCGGGCGACCATCCCGAGGCCTGCGAGACCGCTTCCACGACCGGACCGCCGAGCGCGGTCTCGATCCGTGCCCGCAGTGTCGTCGGTACCTCGGTCCAGCTCGTCCGCCCCATCGGACCACGCTAGCTGAGAAGCCGTACACGGAACGTGCACGACGGCAAACATGCATTGCAGGCAAACGTGCTGCTGATGTAATGTTGCGCAGTCTGCAAGTTTGAGAGTAGGGAACCAGATGTCCACTGCCACCGCACCGGTCGAGGTGCAGCGCGGGCGATCGTCGGCTCCGTCGGTCACGCCGGCGAAGCCGATCATGTCGCACCGGCAGATCCTCCTCGTCATCTACGGCCTGATGGCCGGGATGTTCCTGTCGTCGCTCGACCAGACGATCGTCGGGACGGCGATCCGCACGATCGGTGACGACCTCCACGGGCTCGACCAGCAGGCCTGGGTCACGACGGCCTACCTCATCGCGAGCACCATCACCACGCCGATCTACGGCAAGCTCTCCGACGTCTTCGGCCGCCGGCCGCTCTACATCTTCGGCATCGCGGTGTTCATCCTCGGGTCGCTGCTCTCGACGCTCTCGACGTCGATGATCATGCTCGCGGCGTTCCGCGCGTTCCAGGGCATCGGCGCGGGTGCGCTCATGTCGCTGCCGCTCGCGATCATGGGCGACATCCTCGCGCCGCGTGAGCGTGCCAAGTACCAGGGCTACTTCCTCGCGGTGTTCGGCATCTCCTCCGTCATCGGCCCGCTCATCGGTGGCCTGTTCTCGGGTGCGAACGAGATCCTCTGGATCACCGGCTGGCGCTGGGTCTTCCTCGTGAACGTCCCGATCGGCATCGGCGCGCTCATCATGGTCATCGCGTTCCTGCACCTCCCGAAGTTCGGCGACGCCAAGGCCAAGCCGCGCATCGACTGGTGGGGCGCCACCTCGGTCATCGTGACGCTCGTGCCGCTGCTGCTCGTGGCTGAACAGGGCCGAACGTGGGGCTGGGGCTCCGCGGCCGCCATCGCCTGCTACGTGGTCGGTGCGCTCGGGCTCGTGGCGTTCCTGGTGATCGAGTCGCTCATGAAGGACGACGCGATCATCCCGCTCAAGCTCTTCCGCTCCGGTGTCTTCTCGATGGCGACCGGCCTCGGCTTCCTCGTCGGGTTCGCGATGTTCGGCGCGATGCTGACCATCCCGCTGTACCTGCAGATCGTGACCGGGCTCACCCCGACCGAGTCCGGGTTCGCCACGCTCCCGATGATCGGCGGGCTCATGATCGCGTCGATCGCCTCCGGCCAGATCGTCGCCCGGACCGGCCGCTACCGGATCTTCCCGGTGATCGGCACCGCGCTCGTCTCGCTCGGTTACGTGGTCCTGACGTTCATGACGATCGACAAGCCGCTCTGGTTCCTCATGATCGGCATGTTCCTCATCGGGCTCGGCCTCGGCCAGCTCATGCAGAGCATCACGCTGGCGTCGCAGAACTCGGTACAGCCGCGGGACATGGGCGTGGCGACCTCGTCGGCGACGTTCTTCCGCCAGATCGGCGGCACGCTCGGCACGGCCGTCCTGCTCTCGGTCCTGTTCTCGATCATGCCGACGAACATCCTGCACGCCACCGCCGACCGTTCGAACCTGTCGTCGGCACTCGACGCCGCGCTGAACCCGACCGTCGCGTCGGCGAAGGCCAACCAGGGCGTGATGGACCAGATCTGGAACCCGATCGTCGAGCCGGTGCAGAAGAACGTGCAGCAGCAGCTCGACAGCGCCTCGGCCCGAGCGAAGACCGCGGCGGACACCGCGGTGACCGAGCGGGTGACCGCCGCCGTGCAGCAGCAGGTCGCCGCCGGCGCCGTGCCCGCCGCGGCCGCACAGTCGGTCATCGACCAGCAGGTCGCCGCCGCCACCCCGGCCGCCGAGCAGCAGGCCCTGACCGCCGTCGCGGAGAAGGCGCACGCCAGCGTGCAGGACGGCACCGTCTCCGTCGACTGGGCGGACGCCGCACAGCGCTCGTACTGGGTCGACCAGCTCACCCCGAAGCTGTCGAGCACGATCGAGGACAAGGCGTCGTCGAGCAGCTCGAGCAGCAGCTCGGAGACGAGCGACACGTCGTACCTCAACGGTGCCGACAAGGCCCTGACGCGACCGTTCATGTCCGGGTTCAACGCCTCGGCCGTGACCGTCTACTGGGTCGGGTTCGCCGTGATCCTGCTCGCGTTCGTGCTGAGCTGGTTCTTCAAGGCGCCGCCGCTCCGGAAGAGCTCGGCGCTCCAGGAACAGGCCGACTCCGCCGGCACCGCTGACGACCTCGAGGTCCAGGCGGTCCGGGCGGCCGACACCATGGGTTCGCCCACGGCACCGACCACCGGGTCGATCAGTGTCCAGCGCGACCGTACGGACGCCTGACCCGACCGGAGCCGTCCGCACCACCGCGGACGGCTCCGGTCCGGACGCCGGCGCCTGCGGGCTGCGCGAGCGGAAGAAGCTGCAGACCCGCGCCGCGATCCACAGCGCCGCGCTCGACCTCGTCACCGCCCACGGGCTCGCCGGGGTCACCGTCGAGGAGATCTGCGCCGCCGCCGGCGTCGCCACCCGCACCTTCTTCAACTACTTCCCGTCGAAGGGCGACGCCGCACTCGGACTCGGGGCGTCTGCGGTCCCCGAGGCTGCGCGAACGGCGTTCCTGGCCGCGACCGGGCCGCTCGTGACGGACCTCTGCGACCTCGTCGCACGGACCGTCACCCTGCCCGAGGACCGTCGCCGGATGAAGGACCTCCTCCGGGCCCGGCCGGAGATGGTCCCGACGATGCTCCAGTGGATGTCGGACACCCGCACCCGCGTCGCCGAGGTCGCCGGGGAACGGGCCGATGCGGACACCGCGCGGACGGCCGTCACCCTGGTGATGGCGGCCGTCATCGAGACCACGCACCGCTACGCGGTGGCGTCGCGGGCAGAGCTCGCGGAGCGCCTGCGCGACGTGGTGGCGGAGATGGGTCGCCTCGCCGGTGGGTGACACGGTTCCACAACGCAGACGGACGGGAGGCACGGTGCGCGTCGGACGCGCACCGTGCCTCCCGTCCGTGGGTCGCGACCCCTAGCGGGTGCGGGCTCCGCGCCCGGCGAACCGCGTGTAGATGAACAGCACGATGATGGCGCCGATGATCGACCCGATGATGCCGGCGGGCTGGAAGAACCCACCGCTGGCGTCGTGGTTGAAGATCAGGTAGCCGAGGAAGCCTCCGACGAACGACCCGACGATCCCGAGGACGATGGTCATCAGGATGCCGATGTTCTGCTTGCCGGGGATGACCAGGCGCGCGATCGCGCCGGCGATGAGTCCGATGATGATCAGGCTGATGATGAGACCGAGCACGGTGTGCCTCCTTGTGTGGGGGAAGACGTGCTCGGCGGGTACCGTGCACGACCAGTCCCGTAGACAACACCCCGGCTGCTCGGCACCCTCCCAGGGAAGCGGAGCCGCCCGGCCCCGAGGACCGCGACCGCCCGGCCGGGTCAGACCAGCCCGGAGGCCTCCAGCTCACCGCGGAGCTCGGCGTCCGACGGCTCCACGAAGTGCTTGCCGTTCGGCAGCACCACGACGGGGATGTTCTTCCGCCCGCTGATCGCCTCCGCGCGGTCGGCAGCGGACAGGTCCGCCTCGACGTCCACGTAGTCGTAGTCGATCCCGAGCCCGTCGAGCAGCGCCTTGCTGCGTCGGCAGTCGCGGCACCAGTCCGCGCCGAACATGGTCACCTTGTCGAAGGTCGTCTCAGCCATGCGGGGTACGACGCTCGACGCCCGCCGTGCATTCCCGGACAGGCACCGGGTCCGACGGAGCACGATCGGTCCATGAGCCTCCCCCTCGATGCGGTCCACCCGCACCACCGCCACGGTTGGTGGTGGAAGACGCTGCTCGCCGGCTTCCTGCTCTGGGTCGTCACCATCGTCGTCACCGTGCTGACGCGGAACACCAACCTCGTCCCGACGATCATCCTGCTCGGCAGCTTCCTCGTCCCGTTCACGGTCGTGCTCTTCGTCATCGAGCGGGTGACCGGCACGATCAGCACCATGCAGCTCGTCACGGCGTTCTTCGTCGGCGGGATCCTCGGCGTGCTCGGTGCGTCGTTGCTCGAGGCGAACCTCCGGCAGGACGCCCTGCTGTACGTCGCGGTCGGCTTCGTCGAGGAGTTCGTCAAGGGGGTCCTGCTCGTGGTCGTCGCCTTGCGGGTGCGGCCGAAGACGGCGCGCCAGGGAGCACTCCTCGGCGCGACGATCGGAGCGGGGTTCGCGGCGTTCGAGTCCGCCGGGTACGCCTTCAACGCCGCGATCACTGCGCGCGGCATCGACCTGGTGTCCCTGCTGCAGACCGAGGTCGTGCGGGCACTCCTCTCGCCGGTCGGGCACGTGCTGTGGACCGCGATCCTCGGCGCCGTGCTCTTCGGCGCGGCCCACGGCGGCGTCCGCCTGCGCTGGTCGTGGGCGATCGTCGTGGCGTACGTCGGGGTGTCGCTCCTGCACGGGCTGTGGGACAGCAACTCGACCCTCGCGACGCTCCTCGCCTTCGTGTTCACCGGCACGCCGCTCTCCGCGGCGCGGGGGCCGTACGTCCCCGCCGACGTCGCGAACCTGTCGACGACGCTGTACGTGGTGGGCCTCGCGATCGTGACCGCGATCGGGGTGGCGGTCCTCGTGACCGTGCTCGTCCGGCACCGCCGACAGGACCGCGCGCTGGTCGCGGCACTGCCCGACCGTGCGGACGCTGCCGGTCCGGACGGGCCCGCGACGGTCGCCGTGCCGGCGTGGCTGTCCAGTGGGTCGGACGCCGACGCGACCCACTGGGACCGCACCCCGCCGCCGCACGCGCACTGACGCCCTCGGCCCGGGGACGTGGCGTTCCCCACGCGCCCTACGATGTCCCCATGCCGCAGCGACCCGACCCCGCCCGGGCCGCCTGGGCCTCCGCAGCCGTCCGCCGCTTCGCCGCCGCCACGAACCTGCTCGTCGCCGCCCGCCGCTTCCGCATCGTCGGCGGTGACCCCGCCGACGTCGCCGTGCTGCACACCCTGCTGACCGGCCTCGGCGCCCGCCCGGCCGCCGACCAGGAGCCCGTCGACCAGCTCTGGTGTCTCGGCGACCCCGCCGAGACCACGCCCGCGATCGAACGCGAAGCCGACCGTCCCCGAGGCGCCGCCCTCGTCGTCGTCGACGCCGGTCGACACCTCCCCGCGGTGGACGAGGACGCCTTCGGGCCGGTCGCCCCGGTGCGGCCCGGCGTCCTCGGCGTCCCGACGCTGTCCGACGACGTCTTCCTCGTCTCGACCGGCCGCGACCCCGAGACCGACCCGGCCGCCGAGGCCCGGGTCCGGTGGGCACGGCGCTGGATGCCGGTGTCCCGGACGGTAGCGCGCGAGCTCGGGGACGGGGGACTGCTGCGCGGCACCCGCGTCGCCGTCGCCATGGTGCTCGAACCGAAGACCGCCGTGCTCGCCCTGCTGCTCCGCGACGCCGGGGCCGTCGTCGTCGTGTACGCCCACGCCGACGAGACCGACGACGCCGTCGCCGACGTCCTCCGTGCCGCCGGACTCCCCGTGTTCGCCCGCGCCGGTGCGTCGCTCGCCGAGCAGAAGGCGCTGGCGCTCGCGATGCTCGACACTGCGCCGCACATCGTCCTGGACGACGGCTCGCACGTCATCCGCCTGCTGCACCAGGACCGGCCGGACCTGCTCCCCGTGATGCTCGGCGCGGCCGAGGAGACCACGAGCGGACTCCGCCCCCTGCGCACCATGGCCGAGCGCGGCACCCTGGGCATCCCCGTCGTCGCCGTCAACGACGCCCGCACCAAGACCTTCTTCGACAACCGGTACGGCACCGGGCAGTCGACCGTGTCCGCGACGCTCGACCTGGTCGACCGGCTCCCGTCCGGCGCGCACCGGGTCCGCTCGGGAGGCACGGCCGTCGTCGCCGGGTTCGGTCCGGTCGGCGAAGGGGTCGCGATGGTGCTCCGCGCGCTCGGCTTCGTCGTCGTGGTCGCCGAGACCGACCCGGTGCGCGCCCTGCAGGCCGCCTTCGCCGGACACGTCGTCGCCCCGCTCGCCGACGCCGTCCGGGATGCCGACCTCGTGGTGAGCGCCACCGGCGTCCGCGACACGCTCTCGCTCGAGGTCCTCCGGGCGACGGCGGCGGGCGCCGTCGTCTCGGTCGCGGGCGGCGTCGATCAGGAGATCGCCGTCGAGGACGCACTCGCCGCCGGCGCCGTCACCACGACCGAGGCGGCCGACGTCGAACGGTTCGCGTTCCCGGACGGTCACCACGTCGTCGTGCTCGACCGTGGCGGGTGCATCAACGTCACGGCGGCCGAGGGCAACCCCGTCGAGATCATGGACCTCTCGTTCGCCGCGCAGCTCGGCGCCGTCCGCATGCTCCTGGAGCGCGGCGACGAACTCGACCGCACCGTCGTGCCGATCGACCCTGCGGTGGACGACGCGACCGCCCGCGCGGCGCTCGCCGCCTTCGGGACCCGTCCCGTGCCTCCCGGCCGGCTCGGCGAGCACCCGGCGGACCGCGAGCCCGACGTCCGGACCCACCGGTTCGGGGACCCGTCGTGAACGTCGTCGTCCACTCCGCACGGGTGGTCGTCCCGATGACCGCGCCACCCATCGCAGACGGAGCGGTCGCCGTCCAGGGCGACCGCATCCTGCACGTCGGCGACCGCTCGTGGGTCGTCGACCAGCTCGCCGCGAGCGGCGTGCCCTTCACCGAGCGCCGCTGGCGCGGTGCCCTCCTGCCCGGACTCGTCAACGCGCACACGCACCTGCAGTACACCGGCATGTCCGGTGTCGGGCAGGGCCGGTACCAGGGCTTCGAGGACTGGGCGGCCGCGTTCAACGTCGAGTACGCGGAGCCGCACGACTGGCGAGCCGAGGCCGCCGAGGGGGCGACTGCATCGCTCCTGGCCGGGGTCACGAGCGTCGCGGACGTCGTCACCGACATCGAGGCCGCGACCGCGCTCGAGGACGCCGGGCTCGGCGGCATCGCCTACTGGGAGGTCATGGACTGGGAGAACGCGGCGTGGCAGGAGCGCGGACGCGACCAGGTGCTCGACGAGCTCGCCCGGATCCCGACCACCCCCGGCGCGGGCCTGTCGCCGCACGCGCCTTACTCCCTCGACGTCGGGCCGCTGCTCGAGCTCCCCGACATCGTCCGGCAGCGCGGACTCCGTCTCCACCTGCACCTCGGTGAGGCGGCCTTCGAGGGGGAGCGGACCGCGATCGAACCGGTCCCCGGACTCGACGGGGTCGTCGGCGTCGGACACGGAGCGGACTGGCACCTCGCGAACGTGCCGTCCTTCCGGGCGATGCGGGCCCTCGGGTTCGGCGCGAGCGCGACCTCGTTCGTCGACCGGCTCGGCGTGCTCGGACCGGACTGCCACGTCGCGCACGGCGTCTACATGACCGCGGCCGACCGGGCGCTCCTCCGGGCACGGGGGACGGCCGTCGCACTCTGCCCCCGGTCGAACGCGGTCATCGGGCTCGACCCGCCGCCCGTCGCCGACTACCTGCGCGAGGGCAGCCCGATCGCGATCGGCACCGACTCGCTGTCCTCGTCGCCGTCCCTCGACCCGATGGCCGACGTCACCGCGCTCCACCGGATCGCGCGGGCGCAGGGGTACCGCGGGCACGACCTGCACGAACGGCTGCTCGCCGCGGCGACCCTCGGCGGCGCGCACGCGATGGGCCTCGCGGTCGGCCCGGACCGGATCGGGCACCTCGCCGTCGGGGCCCGGGCGGACCTCGCGGTGTTCGACGTCGACGCCCGCACCGTGCCGGACGCGCTCGCCGAGCTCGTGGAGGACGGTGCCGGTCGTGCGGTCGCCACGGTGGCCCGGGGCGTGGTGCGGGTGGTCGACGGCGCTCTCGTCGGGCACAGCGCTCCGTAGTCCACCCCGTCGCCCGCCGCCCCACGCCGGTCCGCCCCGTCGCCCGCCCCCCAGTCCGCCTTGTCGCCCGTCGCCCCCAACGCCAGCCC
>NZ_JBPUGH010000060.1:0-18552 GCF_051548005.1 Curtobacterium flaccumfaciens
GTGCCAGACTGAGCGGCACCGTGAAGCCGAACACCAGTGCCGACCCGTACACCCCGCACAGCGGCGACCGTCGGTGGAGCGCGCTGCACTACGAGCTCCGGCTCGGTTACCGCGTCGCGACGAACCGCCTCGACGGCACCGCGACCGTCACGGCGCGGGCGGACGAGGCCCTCGACCGGGTCGTCATCGACCTGCACGGCCTCACGGTCGAGCGCGTGGACGTCGACGGGAAGCGCGCGAAGAAGGTCAGCACCGCGACCAACAAGCTGACGGTGACGCCGCAGGATCCGATCGCGGCCGGCACGGAGTTCACCGTCCACGTCAAGTACCGCGGCACACCACGACCGATCCGGAGCCCCTGGGGACAGGTCGGCTGGGAGGAGCTCTCCGACGGCGTCATCGTCGCCGCGCAGCCGACCGGGGCGCCGTCGTGGTTCCCGTGCAACGACCGACCGGACGACAAGGCCACCTACCGGTTCGAGATCACCGCCGAGGCCGCGTACGACGTCCTCGCGAACGGCGAGCTGCTCGGCACCGACCGTGCCCGGGCCGGCACGACCTGGACGTACGCGACGACCGAGCCCATGGCGACGTACCTCGCGACCGTGCAGATCGGTCGGTACCGCACGACGAAGCTCCGGAGCCCGCACGTCCCGGTGACGCTGCACCACCCCGCGGACCTCCAGGCCGCGGCGAAGACCGACTTCGGCCGGGTGCCGGACATGCTCGCGCTCTACGCCGACCGCTTCGGCCCGTACCCGTTCCCCGCGTACGGGGTGGTCGTGACCGACGACGAGCTCGAGATCCCGCTCGAGGCCCACGGTCTCGCCGTCTTCGGCCGGAACCACGTCGACGGCGAGCACGGCACCGACCGGCTCATCGCGCACGAACTCGCGCACCAGTGGTTCGGCAACTCGGTGACCGTCGCACGCTGGCGCGACATCTGGTTGCACGAGGGCTTCGCCTGCTACGCCGAGTGGCTGTGGTCCGAGCACCGGGGCGGGGAGACCGCCGACGTGCTCGCCGAGCGGTACCGGGAGGGACTGCTCGACCAGCCGCAGGACCTCGTGGTCGGCGACCCGGGCGCTCGCGACATGTTCGACGACCGCGTCTACAAGCGCGGCGCCCTGGCCCTGCACGCGGTCCGGCGGACGTTCGGTGACGCCGCGTTCTTCGCCGGGCTCCGGACGATCACCGAGCGACACCGCCATGCCTCCGTTGCTCCGGAGGACGTCCTCGACGCGTTCGCCAGCGCGGCGGGGGTGCCCGTCGACGCTGTCCGTGCCGTCACGGCACCCTGGGTCGAGGAACCGGGCGTCCCCGAGCTGCCTGCTGCCTGACGGCCGGCATCGCCAGCCGTCCGGGCGCCGTCGTGGGCTGAGGTCGGCGGCGTCAGGCGACGCCGGCACGTTCGGCGCCGGCGCCGGCCTCGGACGGGTCGCCGGTGACGGCCTCGCCGGCGCGGCACACCTCGCGCCAGACGTCGTCGAGCGAGAGACCCACGACCGCTGCCACCGCTGCGACGGTCCCGAACGACGGCGTCGCGATGCGTCCGGTCTCGATCTTCCGCAGGGTCTCGGGCGACACCCCGGCCGCGAGTGCGACGTCGAGCATCGACCGATCGCCTCGCGCGGCGCGGAGCAGCGCCCCGAGGGCACGACCGCGGGCGAGTTCGACGGGACTGAGCGGTAGACGGACCATGCGCCGATACTAATACCGGTACGATCATCCCGTGATCGAGATCCTGACCCCGGCCGAGATCGACCGCGCCCGCCGCACCGGAGCGCTCGTCGGCACGATCCTGCAGACCCTCCGCGACCGCACGCGCGTCGGCACGAACCTGCTCGAGATCGACCGGTGGGCGAAGCAGCTCATCGACGACGCCGGCGCGGAGTCCTGCTACGTCGACTACGCCCCGTCGTTCGGCCGCGGCCCGTTCGGCCACCACGTCTGCACGGCCGTGAACGACGCCGTCCTGCACGGCCTCCCCCACGACCAGGTGCTCGCGGACGGCGACCTGCTCACCCTCGACCTCGCCGTGTCGCTCGACGGCATCGCCGCCGACGCCGCGATCAGCTTCGTCGTCGGCACCGCGGACCCCGCCGACACCGCGCTGATCGAGGCGACCGAGCGCGCCCTCGCCGCCGGCATCGCCGCCGCCCGCCCCGGTGCCAGGATCGGCGACCTGTCCCACGCCATCGGCACCGTCCTCGAGGGCGCCGGGTACCCGGTCAACGTCGAGTTCGGCGGACACGGGATCGGTTCGACCATGCACCAGGACCCGCACGTGTCGAACACCGGGCGACCCGGACGCGGCTACACCCTGCGCCCGGGGCTCCTCCTCGCGCTCGAGCCCTGGGTGATGGCCGACACCGACGTCCTCGTGACCGATCCGGACGGCTGGACGCTCCGGAGCGCCACCGGAGCCCGCACAGCGCACACCGAGCACACCATCGCGATCACCGAGGACGGCGCGGAGGTGCTCACGCTCCCCAGGTGACCGGTGCTCCCCCTGCGGCGACCGCGAGCACGAGGTCGTGCTCAGGGCGCACCAGGACGACCGCCTGTGCCGCCCCGTCGAGGACCACCAAGCCGCGCTCGACGTCGACGTCGACCGACCGAGGGTCCACTCGGAAGCCCCGGCCGTCTCGCTTGAGGACGGCCTCCTTCGCGACCCAGCAGGCCGCGAGCACCCCGGCGTCGCCCGCCGCACGGTCGATCTCCGCGCGGGTGAAGGCGTCGAGCGGCGCGCGTGCCACCCGCGACACGCGCTCGACGTCGACGCCGACGGCGTCGGGCGCGACCACGAGGGCGGTCACGCCCGCGGTGCGGGACAGGCTCACGCCGACCTCCCGGCCGCCGACGGTGGCCCACGGTCGCCCGTGGTCGGTGCTGCCGCAGTGCGGACACTCGCGCCCCACGCGCACGGCCGTCTCCTCGACGCCCGCCGCCGACGCGACGGCGGCGACCAGGGCCTCCCGGTCGGCCGTCCGGTCCGCGCCCGCTGGACGGAGCGTCACGACGACGGACTGGAGGCACGACTCACCCACGCAGGAAGCCTACGTGGGTGAGGTGGTGCGGCCCGGAACGACTCAGGCGTGCGTGAGCGCGATCAGCGCGACGTTCATCGTGCTGTAGAGCCCCTCGGAACGCGTCGCCTGGCGCACGCGTCCACGGAGGACCTCGTACCGGCCGTTGTCCTCGCGCACGAAACCGATCACGCCGCTCGCCGGCGTCGACACCCGGTGGTAGCCGTCCTCGAGCGGGACGACCTCGGTGTTCAGTGTTCGCTCCATTGCTGTCCCCTTCCGCTCGTCGTCGAACAGTGGCGCCAGCATACCCCGGTGTGGGGGACAAACCTCCCACACCTGTGCAGATGACGGATGTTCATCCACAGACCCCGGATCGCCGGACCGGCGGGCGCGTGCCCTGGATAGACTCCGGACGACGGCGCCCCGAGGTGCCGTTGGAGGGCGTCGACGACGGGGCCCCGGGGGTCGGATGGAGGACGGATGCGCACGGTCCACGGCGGACGCCCGGTCGGAGCCGGACCCGGTTCGGCGAGCGGGAGGACCGGTCCTGCGCTCCGCTGGACCACCCGCATCGTGACCGCCCTGCTCGCCGCGTTCCTGGTGCTCGCGCCGTCGACCGCGTCCCACGCCACCGCCCCCTTCCAGCTGCAGGGAGGCGCGTACGTCGTCGACCAGGCGGATGCCCTGACGTCCGCGCAGCAGTCGCAGGTGGAACGAGCCGTGCAGGACCTCTACGACAAGACGAAGACCCAGCTCTACGTCGTGTACGTCCCGACCTTCACGGACCCGTCCGACCACACCGCGTGGGGCGACGCGTTCCGGCAGCAGAACCAGATCGACTCGGACAGCATCGTGCTCGCGGTGGCGGTCGACGACCGCATCGCGGACGTCCACCAGACCAACGAAACCGTGCTGTCCTCGTCCGACGTGCAGAACGCCTACCAGGACGACGCCGTCCCCCGACTCCGCGACGGCGACTGGGCAGCCGCCGCGACCGCGTTCGCCGACGGCCTCGCCCAGACGCAGGACCCGCCGAACCTGACCGCGCTGTGGGTCGTGCTGCTCGTCGTCGTCATCGCGATCGTCGTGGTGGTGCTCGTCATCCGCGCGCGCAACAAGCGCCGCACCGCCGCGGCAGCCGAGGCACAGGAGGAGTCCCTCGCCGGCCTCGAGCGCACCGCCGGGGGCGCCCTCGTCACCATCGACGACGAACTGAAGACCGCCGAGCAAGAGGTCGGGTTCGCCACGGCCCAGTTCGGCTCCGACGCCGCGAAGCCCTTCGCCGACGCCGTCGCCACCGCGAAGCGCAACGTCCGGCAGGCGTTCACCTTGCAACAGCAACTCGACGACGAGATCCCGGACACCCCGCAGCAGCGTGCCGACTGGGCGAACCAGATCATCGCCATCTGCGAGCAGGCACACGCTGCGATCGAGGCGCAGACCGAGTCGTTCGACGAGCTCCGCGCGCTCGAGGACGGCGTCGAGGACGCGTCGACCGCCCTCGCCGCGGACGTCGCCCGGGCACCCGGGTCCGTCGCCGCCGCCTCGGCCGCACTCGATCGGGTCCGCGCGTCGTACTCCGGCCGGACCCTCGCGACCGTCGCGGACAACGTCGACCAGGCGAAGCAGGTGCTCGACTACGCCACGGAGCGGTCCGCAGCGGCCGCCGCGGCGATCGCGGCCGGCGACAAGGGCGAAGCGGTCGTCGCCGTGCGGGACGCCCAGCACGCTCTCGCGCAGGTGCAGCAGCTGACGGCCTCCGCCACCGCCGCCGAGACGACCTTCGCCGAGGCCTCGGCCCGCGCCCAGGCGATGCGCGCCGACGTCGAGGGCGACGTCGCAGCCGCACGGTCGATGCGCACGAACAGTCCCGAGCTCGCGGCGGCCGTGACCCAGGCCGAGACGGTCCTGCGGCAGGGCATCGACCCGAAGGACCCGATCTCGGCCGTCGACGCGCTGACGAAGGCGAACACCGACATCGACGCCGCCCTCGCGACCGCTCGCGGGGTCGAGGAGCAGAACCAGCGAGCAGCACGGGCGCTCGACGACGCCCTCAGCGACGCCCGCTCCCGGATCAGCCAGGCGCGCGAGTACATCGCGCTGCGTCGGGGAGCGGTCGGACCGACCGCACGGACGCGCCTGTCGGAGGCCGAGCGGGCCCTCGACGACGCGGTCGACCTCGCCACGACGAACCCGGGGCAGGCGCTCCAGGCCGCACGCGCGGCCGAGCAGTACGCCGCCGCAGCCATGGACGAAGCGGGGAACGACATGGGCGGCTGGCCCGGTGCCGGGGGCGGCGGCAACGGAGCGCAGCTCGGCGGGCTCGTCACCGGCCTGGTCCTCGGTGGCCTCCTCGGCGGACGCGGCGGCTCGTTCGGGGGCGGGTCGTTCGGCGGCGGCGGCGGCTTCGGGGGCGGAGGATTCGGCGGCGGAGGCGGAGGCGGGGGCTTCGGCGGCGGAGGTGGCGGCGGTGGCGGGGGCTTCTCCGGCGGCGGCCGCTTCTGACCGCACCCCGCCTGACCGGCACCCCGCCTGACCGGCACCCCGCCTGACCGGCATCACCCGCAGCACGACCTGACAGCACGACCTGACAGCACGGAACCGTCCTTCTCCAGAAAGGGAACAGCAATGGCCAAGCAGACGATCCTCGGGCGCATCTCCTCGCTCATCCGGGCGAACGTGAACCAGCTCATCGACAACGCCGAGGACCCGCAGCTGATGCTCGACCAGCTCGTGCGGGACTACTCGAACAACATCGCCGACGCGAAGACCGCGATCGCGCAGACCATCGGCAACCTCCGCCTGCTCGAGCAGGACCACGAGGAGGACGAGAAGGCCGCCACCGAGTGGGGCCAGAAGGCCGCCAACGCGTCGGCAGCGGCGGACAAGTACCGAGCCGAGGGCAAGACCGCCGACGCCGACAAGTTCGACAACCTCGCGAAGATCGCCATCGGCAAGCAGATCGCCGCCGAACAAGAGGTCAAGGACAACGAGGGGCCGCTCGCGACGCAGAACGAGCAGGTCGAGAAGCTCAAGGCCGGACTCGCCGGCATGGAGGAGAAGCTCGAGGAGCTCAAGTCGAAGCGCGACTCGCTCGTCGCCCGCCAGAAGACGGCGGAGGCGCAGTCGAAGGTCAACGACGCCATCGGCAACATCGACATCACCGACCCGACGAGCGACCTCAACCGCTTCGAGGAGAAGGTCCGCCGCGAAGAGGCGAAGGTCCTCGGGCAGCAGGAGCTCCAGTCGTCGAGCCTCGACGCGCAGTTCGAGAGCCTCGAGGACGTCGGCAAGGACGCCGAGGTCGAGGCCCGACTCGCCGCGCTCAAGAGCGGTGGCTCGTCGAGCATCTGACCCGTCGCTCGGCGGGCTGATCCAGCACGCACCCAGCGCGCACCCCGGACGACGCCGGACCCGGCTGCCAGACTGGCACGATGCACTTCATCGTGGTCGGTCAGTGGCAGGGTTCGGCGTCGTCCCGTGCGATGCGGCTCGGGGACGGCGCGGCGGCGATCGCGGCGGACCTCCCCCGCGCCTCGACGACGGTGGTCGAGGTGCCGCCGGGCGCCGGTGACCGCCTCGAGACCGCGATCGCCCGCTACACGTCGGTCCGCCAGGTGGCCGAGCGGGTCGCCGAGGAGTCCAGTGTGGCGCCCGAGGCCCCGTTCGTCGTCGGCGGCGACGGCTCGTCGTTCCTCGGCGCGACCGTCGGCCTCGACGAGGACACCGCGTTCGTCCGGATCGCGGGGTCGAGCGGCTACCGTCCGCTGAACCGTGCCCAGCCGGTGGCGGCCGAGGCTGCGGCGCTGCGGCTCGTCGTCGACCGGCCGGACGACCTCTTCCCCGACCTGCCCGTCCTGTCCGGGTCCAAGGTCGTCCTCGCGGGCGTCCGCGGTGCGGAGGACAGCGAGCTGACGGCGCTCGAGCGTGCCGGCATCCACACGCTCGACGTCGACGCCGCGACCGCCGAGGCCGTCGCCACCGCTGTCAGCGCGACCGGAGCCGGCTCGGTGTTCGTGCACGTCGACCTCGACGTGCTCGACCCCGCGGAGGTCGACGGGCTCCTCGAACCGGTGCCCTTCGGTCTCGACGGCGCCGGGCTGGTCGAACTCCTCCAGGCGGCGACGCGGGGTCGTCGGCTCGTGGGTGCCGCCCTCACCGGGTTCGCACCGGTCGACCCGGACCGCGCCGTGGACGACCTGGGCGTGATCCTGCGGGCCGTCGGGGCGCTCGCGAACGCGTCCAGGACGGCCTGACCGGCGCCGCGGCCCGCGTCGCGCGGACCGCCGCGCCGCGGTACACCTCACGGTCGGCGTGCCGTCACCGGGGCCGCGTAGGTTGGCCACATGACGGACTACGACCTCATCGTGATCGGCGCCGGCGCAGTCGGCGAGAACGTGGCGGACTACGCCCACAAGCGCGGGCTCTCGGTCGCGATCGTGGAGGCGGAGCTCGTCGGCGGCGAGTGCTCCTACTGGGCGTGCATGCCCTCGAAGGCGCTCCTCCGCAGCGGCCACGCCCTCGAGGCAGCCAAGCGCCTCGACGGAGCCGCGCAGGCCGTCACCGGCACCCTCGACGCCGCGCACGTGCTCGCCCGCCGCAACTCCTTCACCTCGGACTGGAAGGACGACGGGCAGGTGTCCTGGCTCGAGTCGGCCGGCATCGCCCTCCTCCGTGGGCACGCGCGCATCACCGGTGAGAAGACCATCGAGGTCGGCGGCGAGGCCCACTCCGCGCGCGCCGCCGTCGCCGTGGTCACCGGTTCGCTGCACACGCTGCCCGACGTCCCCGGTCTGGCCGAGGCGCAGCCGTGGGGCACCCGCGAGGCCACGAGCGCGCAGGAGGTCCCGGAGAGTCTCCTCGTCATCGGCGGCGGGGTGTCGGGCTCCGAACTCGCGACGGCGTGGTCGTCGCTCGGGTCGAAGGTCACCCTCGTCGCCCGGCACGGCCTGCTCGGCGGCATGGAGCCCTTCGCGGGCGAGCTCGTGGCCGACGCCCTCCGTTCCCGCGGCGTCGACGTCCGCACCGGTGTGAACCCCGTGCGGGTCGACCGCGACGAGCACGGCCTGGTCACCACGACGCTCGACGACGGCTCGACGATCGTCACGAGCGAGGTCCTCGCCGCAACCGGTCGCCGCGCGCACACCGCCGACCTCGGTCTCGAGACCGTCGGCCTCGAACCGGGCGCCTGGCTCGACGTCGACGACACGATGCTCGTGCACGGCACCGACTGGCTCTACGCGGTCGGTGACGTCAACCACCGCGTGCTGCTCACCCACCAGGGCAAGTACCAGGCACGCGCGGCCGGTGAGGCGATCGCGGCCCGCTTCCAGGGCACCCCGCTGCACACGGAACCGTGGGGCGCGCACGTCGCCACCGCCGACCACGCGGCCGCCCCGCAGGTGACGTTCACGGACCCAGAGGTCGCGAGCGTCGGGCTGACCGAGGAGAAGGCACGCCAGCAGGGCATCGACGTCCGCACCGTCGAGTACGAGCTCGGCAACGTCGCGGGAGCCGCACTGCAGGCCGACGGCTACACCGGCCGCGCGAACCTCGTGGTGGACGAGTCGCGCGGGGTCGTCGTCGGAGCGACGTTCGTCGGCCAGGACGTCGCGGAGATGCTGCACGCGGCGACGATCGCCGTCGTGGGCGAGGTGCCGATCGACCGCCTCTGGCACGCCGTCCCCGCCTACCCCACCATGAACGAGGTGTGGCTGCGGCTCCTCGAGACCTACGGCCGCCCGGAGTGAACCCGTTCGTCGACTCGGTCGTGTCCCGTGCCGGATGGCTCGTCGCGACCGCCGTCGGCCTCGCCGTCGGGCTCCCGCTGTCGACCGGGCCCGTCCGTGTGGTCGACGGGTTGGTCGTCTGCTCGGGGCTCCCCCGGTGGGCGTTCCGCCGAGGCGGCACCTGCGTCGGCTCGGTGTACCTGACGCGCGACAACGACGGCGACCGCGTGCTCCGGCACGAGCGGGTGCACGTCGCGCAGTGGAAGCGGTACGGCATGGCGATGCCCGTCCTGTACGCGATCGCGGGGCGCGATCCGCTCCGCAACCGGTTCGAGGTCGAGGCCGGTCTCGAGGACGGCGGCTACGTCCGCTGACGCGGAACAGGACGGCCCGGAGGCGCGTGGCGGCGCAGCCACGCGCCTCCAGTCCGTCCCGTGGTCACGCCACTAGCCGCGTGTCCCGAGCTGGTCGCGCAACACGCCGCGTGTGTCCCGGCCTGGTCGCAGAGTGTGTCGCACGCCACGAACGTGAGCGGCACGTCCTGCGACCAACCGCATGCCGGAGTCCCCCGAGACGCCGCGTCTCCGCGGGGGGGGCGGGCGCGTCAGGCGACGGGGCGCCTCGGGACGACGAGGGGCGTGCCGGTCTCCGGATCGGGGACGACGACGCACGGCAGGCCGAAGACGTCCTCGACGAGGGACGCCGTCAGGACCTCCGCCGGGGTGCCCGCCGCGACGATCGACCCGTCCCGCATGGCGATGAGGTGCGTCGCGTACCGGGCGGCCTGGTTGAGGTCGTGCAGCACGGCGACGACCGTCCGACCCGCACGGTGCAGCCCGGCCGCGAGTTCGAGGACGTCGTACTGGTGCGCGATGTCGAGGAACGTCGTGGGCTCGTCGAGCAGGACGATGTCGGTCTCCTGCGCGAGCACCATCGCGATCCACACGCGCTGCCGCTGCCCGCCCGAGAGTTCGTCGACGCTGCGGTCGGCGAGCGACGCCGTGTCCGTCTGCTCCAGCGCCGACTGCACGGCGGCCCGGTCAGACCCCGACGACGGGTGCAGGAGGTCCTGGTGCGGAAAGCGCCCGCGGGACACGAGGTCACGCACGGTGATGCCGTCCGGGGCGATGGGCGTCTGCGGCAGCATCGCGACCCGACGAGCGGCGGCCTTGGGGCGCAGGGTCGTGATCGGCGCGCCGTCGAGGTACACCGTGCCCGCGCTCGGCTTCAGGGTGCGCGCGAAGGACTTGAGCAGCGTCGACTTCCCGCAGGCGTTCGGACCGATGACGACCGTCAGCTCACGGTCCGGGACGTCCACGTCGAGCGAGGACACGACCACGCGGTCGTCGTACGCGAGCGTCAGCCCACGCGCGCCCAGTGCGGTCGTCGGCGGGGCGGTGGTCGGCACCGCCGTGGTCAATGCTCGGCCTTGCCGTTCCGCCAGTAGCCCATGAACGCGACCTGCTTGCGGTCGAGGCCGACCCCGCGGACGAGGTGGCGGCGGAGCTCCTTCACGCAACCCGCCTCCCCCGCGATCCAGGCGTAGACCGGACGCTCGTCGACCGGCGCCGGGACCTCCCAGAGGACCTGCTCGTCGACGTCGACCTCGGTGAAGTCGGTCGTGTCGGCGCAGACCGCGGGCCCACCGCCGGCGGTCGTCGCCGTGACGGTCGATGCCCAGGCGTGCACCTGGTCGGTCATCCGGACGCCGTGGGTCGCGCCGTTCCGGGCGATCCACCGGACCTCGACCCCGGACGGCGCGGTGACGGGCAGCCGGTCGGCGTCGGTCGGGACCTCGATGAAGACGTGACCGACGGTGGCGACGTCGAGCGCCTCGAGGATGGCGCAGATGGCGGGCGCTGCGGTCTCGTCGCCGGCGAGCAGGATGCGCGTCGCCGTGCCGGGGGCGAACTCGGCGGCACCGGTCGCCAGCTCGTCGGGCGACTCCGGCACACGGGGACCGATGATCCGCAGCTCGTCCCCGACCCGGCAGCCGGACACCCAGCGCGAGGCGGGTCCCGCGTCGCCGTGTGCGACGAAGTCGATGTCGAGCTCGTGCGCGTCGGGCCGGAACGAGCGCACGGTGTACGTGCGGAGCGGGTTGCGCACCGCGTCCGGCAGGTCGCGCCAGGCGCCGTACCAGTCGCCGTCCTCGGGCAGCTCGGTGAACCCGTGGCCCTCGATCGGCAGCATGACCTTGATCCGTTGATCGAGCCCGACGGCGGAGAACTCCGCGAGGGCGTCGCCCGTCAGCGTCACGCGCACGAAGTGCGGCGTGAGGGACGTGACGGCTGCCACGCGGACGGAGAAGATGCGGTACCGGGCTGCCACGAGACCAAGTATGGCATGCCTTACCTAACGCGGCCAGGGCCCGGCGCGGTGGCAGGATCGTCGCGTGTCCGCTGCCGCACTGCCCGACCGACCCGACGAGTTCGCCGACCTCGCCCGCCTCGCCGCCGCGAGCGGCGCGACGGAGCCGCTCCGCGCCTCCAGGCAGGTGGTCCGCACCGCGGACGGGCACGACGTGTCCGCGATCCGGTGGGGCGACCGGGAGGCCCGGATCACCTACCTGCACGGGCTCGGCATCGACGCGCACAGCTTCGACCAGACGGCGATCGCCGTCGGCGCGCCGGCGGTCGCGCTCGACCTGCCCGGTCACGGACGGTCGTCGTGGCGCGACGACGCCGACTACGGCGCGAGCGCGACCGCGCCGACCGTGCTCGCCGCGCTCGACGCGCTGGACGTGCCGCCGGGGGTCCTCGTCGGGCACTCGCTCGGCGCGATCCTCGCCGCGCGGCTCGCCGCGACCGCTCCCGAGCGCGTCACGGGCCTCGTGCTCGTCGACATGTCCCCGGACTTCGCGCAACGGGCCGTGGACCGGATCGCCCGCGCGCTCGAGGACGAGGAGCCGTTCGCCTCCCTCGACGAGGTCGTCGACCGAGCCGTCGAGGCACGGGTCGGCGACGACCGGGACGTCCTGCTGCGGGAGGCCCGGCACACCACGCGGCTCGGTGCCGACGGACGACTCGTGCGTCGGCACCACTTCCCGCACCTGCCGCCCGGACGCACCGCCTCGGTCGGGCGGTTCGCCGATGCATGGCCGGACCTCGAGGCGCTGGACGTGCCGATCCTCCTCGTGCGGGGTGACCGCGGGTACGTCTCGCCGAAGCTGCACGCCGGGTTCGCCGCACGCCTGCCGGACGCCCGCATCGTGACCGTCGAGTCGCGGCACGCGGTGCAGAACCAGGCACCGCTCGAACTCGCCCGGGCGATCCGGGCATGGACCGACGACCACGGATTGTTGCACCCGGAACAGGAACCGTCGCAGCACGGCTCCGCACGCCAGTAGTCTCGTGCGAGCGCCACGCGACGACCGTCGCCACGAGCGCCCGGAAGGAACCCACAACCCATGAGTCCGCTCCTCCCCCGCCCCGCGTCGAAGCGGGCACGCATCGCCCTCGCCGCGACCGCGGTGGCCGCCGTCTCCGCACTCGCACTCGCCGGTTGCTCCGGGTCGTCGACCGAGCAGGGCGGCGCGGACGCCACCGTGCGCGTCGGCCTGGTGCTCGAGCCCACGAGCCTCGACATCCGCACCCAGTCCGGTGCCGCACTCGACCAGGTGCTCATCGACAACGTGTACCAGGGCCTCGTCGGCCGGACCGCGGACGGCGAGGTCCGGGACGTGCTCGCGTCCTCGCACGAGGTCTCCTCCGACGGACGCACCTACACGTTCACCCTGCGGAAGGGCACGACGTTCCAGGACGGCAAGCCCGTCACGGCGGCCGACGTCGTGTGGTCGCTCGAGCAGGTCAAGGAGAACGACACCTACGTCGACTCCGCCAAGCTCGCGAACGTCGCGTCGATCACGTCGCCGTCGTCGGACACGGTCGTCCTGCAGCTCTCGAAGCCGGACTCCGACCTGCTCTGGAACCTCACCGGACGCTCGGGTCTCGTGCTCGAGAAGGCGGCGAAGAACGACCTCTCCGACTCGGCGAACGGCACCGGCCCGTACGAGGTCGCGTCCTGGAAGCAGGGCGACTCGCTGACCTTCGACCGCAACGACGACTACTGGGGCACGAAGGCGAAGGTCGCGAAGGTCGAGTTCCGCTACATCACGCAGCCGTCGACCGCCGTCAACGCGATGGCGAACGGTGACCTCGACGTGCAGACCGCGGTCGACGGCACGCTCAAGGCCCAGCTCGAGGGCAACCCCGACATCACGCTGCACACCGGGAAGACGACCGACAAGTACACGCTGGCGTTCAACGACAGGAAGGCGCCCTTCACCGACAAGCGCGTGCGCCAGGCCATCCGGCAGGCGATCGACGCGAAGGCCGTCATCAAGGCGATCGGTGGCACCGGCGTCGAGCAGGGGGGCCCGATCCCGGCGCTCGACCCCGGCTACCAGGACCTCACCTCGATCGACGCGTACGACCCCGCGAACGCGAAGAAGCTCCTCGCCGCGGCCGGCAAGCCGAAGCTCGACCTCACGCTGACGTACGCGAACATCTACCCGACGACCATCGGCGACGTGCTCAAGTCGCAGCTCGCCGACGTCGGCATCACGCTGACCGTCAAGCGCGTCGACTTCGCGACCTGGCTCTCCACGGTGTTCCAGGCGCCGAAGTCCGGGGACCGCACGTTCGACATGAGCATGGTCGACCACGTCGAGGCGCGGGACTTCGGCAACTGGGCGAACCCGGACTACTACTTCGGGTACGACGACCAGGAGGTCCAGGACCTCTACGCGCAGTCCGTCGCGGCGACGAGCGAGTCGGCCAAGGTCGAGGCGCTCCGGAAGGCCGCCCGCATCGTCTCCGAGGACGCCGCGGGCGAGTGGCTCTACACCTCGACGTCGATCACCGCGGTGCGGAAGGGCGTGACAGGGGTGCCGTTCGACGGCACGAACTCCCGGCTCGACCTGTCGAAGCTCGCCGTCCGGTGAGCCGACGGTGACGGCCGCTCCCCGTAGCATCGACGCGTGACCCGGTTCCTGATCGGGCGGCTCCTGCTGCTCGTCGTCGGCCTGCTCGTGGCGAGCATCATCGTGTTCGCCACGCTGCGGGTGCTGCCGGGCGACGTGGCGCAGATCGTCGCCGGCACCCAGGCCACCCCGGAGCAGGTCGCGCAGCTGCGGCAGGACCTCGGGCTCGACCGCCCCGTCGTCCTGCAGTACCTCGACTGGATCGGCGGGCTGTTCCGCGGTGACCTCGGCCGGTCGCTCGTCACGGAGGGCCCGGTCGCGCCCGAGCTCGTGCAGAAGCTCGGCGTCACGCTGCCGCTCGCGGGCATGTCCCTCGTCGCGGCCCTCGTCCTCGGGGTGCCGCTCGGCGTGCTCGCCGCCGTGCTCCGCAAGCGTGCCGGCGGGGCGGTCATCGGCTTCGTCGCGCAGGCCGTCGCCGCGGTGCCGATCGTCTGGGCCGGGATGCTCCTCGTGGCCCTGTTCGCGGTCACGCTGCACTGGCTCCCGACGCAGGGCTTCCCGCTCGACGGCTGGCAGGAGCCGGGTCGGGCGTTCTCCTCGCTCGTGCTGCCCGCGCTGACGATCGGCGCGGTCGAGGGCGCGGTCATCCTGCGCTTCACCCGCTCGGCGACGCTCGGCGTGCTCGACGCCGACCACGTCCGGACCGCCGCGGCGATCGGCCTCAGCCGGACGCAGGCGCTGCTCCGGCACGGTCTCCCGTCGGTCGCGCTGACCGTGCTCGCCGTGCTGGGCGTGCAGATCGCCGGTCTGCTCGTCGGGGCGGTCGTGGTCGAGCAGCTGTTCTCGCTCCCGGGTGTCGGACGGATGCTCGTCACCGACGTCGGGCGCCGGGACGTCACGAAGGTGCAGTCCGAGCTCCTCGTGCTCACCGGTCTCGTGCTGCTCGTCGGCTTCGCGGTGGACGTCGTGCACCGCGCCCTCGACCCCCGGCAGCGGGAGGCCGCGTCGTGATCCGTCGTCTCCTCGCCCGACCGACGGGCGTCTTCGCCGTGGTGGTGCTGGTGCTCCTCGTGGTCCTCGCCGCGGTGTCGCTCGTGTGGACGCCGCAGGACCCCTTCCGCGCCGACCCGTTCCACCAGTGGGAGGGCCCCAGCGCCGCGCACTGGTTCGGCACCGACGCCTCCGGCCGGGACATCGCCAGCTACCTGCTCGCCGGCACCCGGACGACGGTCCTCGTCGCCGTCGGGTCCGGCGTCATCGCGAGCGTGGTCGGCATCGTCCTCACCGCGATCGGTTCGCTGACCGCACGGTGGGTCCGGGAGGGCACGGCGGTCCTCCTCGACATCCTCGTGGCGTTCCCGACGCTCCTCACCGCGATGCTCCTCACCGCGGTGTACGGCGGCTCGCTCGGTGTCGTGATCGTCTCGGTCGGGCTGTCGTTCGGCGTCACGATCGCCCGCGTCGCCCGCGGGGAGATCCGGCGCATCGCCCGGAGCGACTACGTCACCGCGGCCCGCGCCTCCGGTGTCGGCGGCGGCGGTGTGCTGCTGCGGCACCTCGTCCCGAACGCGGCACCGCTCTTCACCGTGCAGCTCTCGCTCGCGATGGCGACCGCGGTGCTCGCCGAAGCGGGGCTGTCGTACCTCGGCTACGGCGCCGGGTCGAACACGGCGTCGTGGGGGTCGCTGCTGTCCGACCTGCAGGCGTACATCGGGGTGCACCCGTGGAGCGCGACCTGGCCGGGCGCCTCGATCGCGCTCGTGGTGGCGGCGCTGTCGCTCCTCGGGGACGCCGTCCGCGACGCCACGGATCCGCGGCTGACGACGGCCGACCGTGCGTCCGACGCCGGCGACGAGGAGCGGCCCGACGCTGGCCCGGGCACGCCCCCGGGCGTGGGCGCGGGCTCCCCCGCCGACCGCGCAGCGGGCGCCGGACCGGGGGTGACCGCGTGACCGACCACGCCGACGCGACCGACCAGACCGGCGCGACCGACCGCACCGGTGCTACCGACCACACCGACGCGACCGGCGGGCTCGAGGTGCGCGACCTCACGGTCCGCATCGCGGGGCGGACGATCCTCGACCGCGTGACGTTCACCGTGCCTCCCGGCCGACGCCTCGGCGTCATCGGCGCCTCCGGCTCCGGCAAGTCGATGACCGCGCTCGCGCTCATGGGTCTGGAGCCCGCGGGGGCGACCGTCACCGGCAGCATCCGGCTCGACGGCACCGAACTCGTCGGCATGCCGGACCGGGAGCGCGCGCGTCACCGCGGCTCGGGCATCGGGATGGTGTTCCAGGAGCCGGGCACCGCACTCGATCCGCTCCGACGAGTGGGTGCGCAGATCGCGGAGCCGCTGCGGCTGCACCACGGCCTCGACCGGCGCACCGCCGCGGCCCGAGCGGTCGCGCTCGCCACGGAGGTCGGCCTCCCCGACCCGGCGTCGCTCCTCCGGCAGTACCCGCACCAGCTCTCCGGCGGCCAGCGGCAACGCGTGTGCATCGCGATGGCCGTCGCGGGCGAGCCGGCGTACCTCGTGGCCGACGAACCGACGACCGCGCTCGACGTCACGACCGAGGCGCGCATCCTCGACCTGTTCGAACGGCAGTCGGCGGGCACGGTGTTCGTCACGCACGACCTCGCCGTCCTCGCCCGGATCACCGACACCGCGGTCGTGCTCGACGCCGGACGGGTGGTCGAGCAGGGCTCGGTGCAGCAGCTGCTCTCCGCGCCGTCGCACTCGGCGACCGCCGCCCTCGTGTCCGCCGCGCGGGCGACCGCCCGCCGCACCCCCGGAGGAGACCGGTGACCGCACTGCCCGATGGCACCGCACTGCTCGAGGGCACCGGACTGCACCGGCACTACCGACTCCCCCGCCGCGGACCGTTCGAGCCAGGCCCGGTCCGGACCGCGGTGGACGGGGTCGACCTGACGGTCGCCGCCGGCAGCCGCCTCGGCATCGTGGGCGAGTCCGGCTCCGGCAAGTCCACCCTGGTGCGGCTGCTCGCCGGCCTGGAGGCACCCACCACCGGCACCGTGTCGGCCTCAGGACGTCCCGTGGTCGCGTCGGCCTCCGCGCGTGCGCTGCGCTGGTTCCGTCGCGAGACCGGGGTGGTGTTCCAGGACCCGTACGCCTCCCTCGACCCGCGCATGCGCGTCGGCGCGATCGTCGCCGAACCGCTGCGCGCCCTGCGGGTCCCCGGCTCGCACGCCGCCCTCGTGTCCTCCGTGCTCGAGCGGGTGGACCTGCCCGCGGACGCCGTGACGCGGTACCCGCACGAGTTCTCCGGCGGGCAGCGGCAGCGGATCGCGATCGCCCGCGCCGTCGTGCACTCGCCGCGGATCCTGTTCGGGGACGAACCCATGAGCGCTCTCGACGTCGTGGTCCGCGCCCGCGTGATCGACCTCTTCCGGTCGCTCGCCGACGACCTCGGGCTGACCCTGGTGCTCGTGTCGCACGACATCGGCGTCGTGCAGCGGCTGTGCGACACGGTGGCGGTGATGTCCGCGGGGCGGATCGTCGAGCACGGGCCGGTGTCGATCCTCGACGACCCGCAGCACCCCGTGACGCAGGCGCTCGTGGCGGCGGCGCCGACGCTGCCGTAGGGGGCGGGCCCGGGGGCGCGCGGGCGGGATGACTCTGCCGCGGCGACCCACGAAACGCGCGCGTCCCGACCTCCCGCTCGTCGATCGACGCGTGCTTCGTCGAAGTGCGCGCGTTTCGTGGGCGCGGGTCGTTGCACGCGCAACGGACGACGGTGCCGCTGTCGCATGACGACGGCGCTTCCCGGCGCCCGCAACAGTTGCACGCGCAACGGACGACGGCGCCGCTGTCGCACGACGACGGCCCTGTCGTTCGACGACGGCCGGCCCGTTGCCGCGCCGCCACGCGCCTCCCGGTCGACGGTCAGGCGGTCCAGGCGGGCGGATGCCGCCGCTGCCACCGGAGCCGACGCTCGAGCTGGGCGCCGATCGCCAGCAGCACCCGCTCTCCGCCCGGTCGCCCGATCAGCTGCACCCCCATCGGGAGCCCGCCACCGTCGGGGTGGTCGTCGTCCGTCACCGCGACCGGGAGCGTGATCGCCGGCAGCCCGGACACGTTCGCCATCGAGGTCCACGGCGAGTACGCACACTGCCGCCGGAAGTCCTCCTCCGGGTCGTCGCCGTACCAGCCCAGCGGCCGTGGCGTGAGCGCGAGCGTCGGGGTGAGCACGGCGTCGAACCGGTCGAACGCGCCGATGAGCGACACCGAGAACGCGTCGAGCGCCGTCATCGCGTCGAGCACCTGCGTCCCGGTCAGGTGCCGCCCCCGCTCCACGAGCCAGCCGACGAGCGGCGTCAGCTGCGTCAGGTCGATGCCCGGGACGAGTGGCAGCCGCGCCGCGCTCGACTCCCACGCCACCCGGAACGCGTCGGCGTACGGCGTGCGCGGCATCGCGACGTCCTCGACGCCGTGACCGACCTCGCCGAGCACCCGCACGGCCGTCTCGACCGCAGTCCGCGCAGCAGGGTCCACCACGACGTCGACGGTGTCGTCCCACGGCGAGCCGTCGAGGACACCGACCACGAAGCGCCCCTCGCCACGGACGGCCGCCGCGGTGAACGGCCCCTCGCCGACGTCGGGCGTGACGAGCGCGTACGGCTCCGGTTCGTCGAGGCCCGTCGGTCGGACGAGCGCGTCCAGCAGCATGCCCGCGTCGGCGACCGAGCGGGTCAGCGGCCCGGCCGCCGAGAGCCCGCCGACCCCTGACCGGCCCGGCATGGCGGGGACGCGGCCACGGCTCGGCTTCAGTCCGACGAGGCCCGTGGCCGCGGCCGGGATGCGCACCGACCCGCCGCCGTCGGTCCCGATCGCTGCAGGGAGCAGCCC
>NZ_JBPUGH010000061.1:0-18519 GCF_051548005.1 Curtobacterium flaccumfaciens
CACGGAGACCACGCCGCTGCGCGGGCGCTCGCTGCGCGGTTCGGCTGGACCGCCGTGCGGACCCTGCTCCAGCTCCGCGCCCCGGTCCTGACCGCGGCACCGGACCCCGCGGTGCCGGACGGCTGGTCGCTCGCGGCGTTCCGGACGGGCGACCCCGACGACGAGCGAGCCTGGCTGGCCCTCAACGCCGCCGCGTTCGCGCACCACCCCGAGCAGGGCCGGATGACGCTCGAGGACCTCCGTGCACGCGAGGCCGACCCGTGGTTCTCCGGCGACGACCTGCTGCTGCTCCGTGACGCCTCCGGCGAGCTGGCCGCCTCGTGCTGGCTCAAGGTCGAGGACGGCATCGGCGAGTTCTACGCCGTCGCCGTCCGTCCCGACCTGCAGGGTCGGGGGCTCGGCGGGGTGCTCATGCGCGCCGGCTGGGGTCGTCTCGTCGGCCGGGGTCTCGACGCGGCGGCCCTCTACGTCGAGGGCGACAACGAGCCCGCGCTCGCGCTCTACCACCGGTCTGGGTTCACGCAGCACGCGATCGACGTCCAGTACGCCGCGCCCTGACCCCTGCACACCGGGTCCGTTCACGCGGCGTTTCCACAGCCGTTACGCGCGGCCCGCGTCGCGGAGGCCGCGGGTGGCAGGATGTGGGCATGGACACCGAACCGCAGCTCGACGGCGACTCCGTCGCACCGGACCTCGACGACTTCGACGAGGTCGTCGAGGTGGAGCACGAGTCGCTGCCCTCGGACCGCTACTTCGACCGCGAGCTCAGCTGGCTCCGGTTCAACCAGCGCGTGCTCGAGCTCGGTGAGGACCGCACGCAGCCGCTGCTGGAGCGGGCGAACTTCCTCGCCATCTTCGCGTCCAACCTCGACGAGTTCTTCATGGTCCGGGTGGCCGGTCTGAAGCGCCGCATCGACACCGGGATCGCCGTCCCAACCAACGTCGGCCGCGCCCCGAGCGAGGTCCTCCGCGACATCGCGCGCAAGGCCCACGAGCTGCAGGACCGCCACGCGCACGCGTTCATCAACTCCCTCAAGCCGGACCTCGACGCCGCGGGGCTGCACATCGAGCACTGGTCCGACCTCGACGAGGCCGACCGGCTGCGCATGCGGGAGTACTTCAACGAGCAGATCTTCCCGGTGCTCATGCCGCTCGCGGTCGACCCGGCGCACCCGTTCCCGTACATCTCCGGGCTGTCGCTCAACCTCGCGGTGCGGGTGCGGAACCCGAAGTCGCAGCGGCAGGAGTTCGCGCGCCTCAAGGTGCCGCAGAACTTCTCCCGGTTCATCGCGCTGCCCGACGACGGCTCCGGCCGCCAGCGGTACATCCCGCTCGAGGACCTCATCGCGAACCACCTCGACGACCTCTTCCCGGGGATGGAGGTGCTCGAGCACCACGTGTTCCGGGTCACCCGCAACGAGGACGTCGAGATCGAGGAGGACGAGGCCGAGAACCTCATCCAGGCCCTCGAGCGCGAGCTCCTCCGTCGCCGTTTCGGTCCGCCGATCCGGCTCGAGATCACCGAGGACATGGACCCGGTGACGCTCGACCTGCTCGTCCGCGAACTCGACATCACGGAGCAGGAGGTCTACCGCCTGCCGTCGCCGCTCGACCTCGGCGGCCTCTTCGAGATCGCGAAGATCGCGCGTCCGGACCTCCACTACCCGAAGCACGTCCCGACGACGCCCGTGCAGTTCCAGCCGGGCGAGCCGAACACCAAGCCCGACCTCTTCGGCGCCATCAAGGCCAAGGACGTCCTCGTGCACCACCCGTACGAGTCCTTCGCGACGAGCGTCCAGGCGTTCCTCGAGCAGGCCGCGGCCGACCCGAACGTCCTCGCCATCAAGCAGACGCTCTACCGCACCTCGGGTGACAGCCCCATCGTCGAGGCCCTCATCGACGCGGCGGCGGCGGGCAAGCAGGTCCTCGCGCTCGTCGAGATCAAGGCGCGCTTCGACGAGCAGAACAACATCACCTGGGCCCGCAAGCTCGAGAAGGCCGGCGTGCACGTCGTGTACGGCCTGGTCGGTCTGAAGACGCACTCGAAGCTCGTCCTCGTCATCCGACAAGAGGGCGGGACGCTCAAGCACTACAGCCACATCGGCACCGGCAACTACAACCCGAAGACCTCGCGGATCTACGAGGACATGGGCCTGTTCACGTCGGACGACACGGTGGGCAAGGACCTCACGCGCCTCTTCAACGAGCTGTCCGGCTACGCGATCGAGAAGAAGTTCAAGCGCCTCCTCGTCGCGCCGCTGCACCTCCGGAAGGGGCTCATCAAGCGCATCCAGACCGAGGCCGACAACGCCAGGGCCGGCAAGCCGTCGGGCATCCGCATCAAGGTGAACTCGATGGTGGACGAGCAGATCATCGACGCGCTCTACCTCGCGAGCCAGGCCGGCGTACCGGTCGACGTGTGGGTGCGCGGGATCTGCTCGCTCAAGCCGGGCATGGAGGGCGTCAGCGAGACCATCCGCGTGCGGAGCGTCGTCGGCCGGTACCTCGAGCACTCACGGGCGTTCGCGTTCCACAACGACGGCGACCCGGTGGTGTTCATCGGCTCGGCGGACATGATGCACCGGAACCTCGACCGTCGCGTCGAGGCCCTCGTGCGGCTGTCCGACGCGGCCCACGTGACCGAGGTGCAGGACATGTTCGACCTCGCGATGGCGGACGAGACGAGCTCCTGGCACCTCGAGTCCGACGGCGAGTGGACGCGCCACTCGACCGACGCTGACGGGCGCCCGCTGCAGGACGTGCAAAATGTCCTCATGCGCAAGATCTCGGCCCGGAAGCGCTCGACTCGGTGAGCGGCGGTCCCACCGGTCCCGTCGTCGCGGCAGGAGCCGTCGTCTGGCGCGAGCAGGACGGCCAGCCGCTGGTGCTGCTGATCCACCGCGGCCACCACAACGACGTCTCCTTCCCGAAGGGCAAGGTGGACCCGGGCGAGAGCGTCCCGACGACCGCCGTCCGTGAGATCGACGAGGAGACCGGGTACCGGGTGCACCTCGGCGCACCGCTGGGCACCGCCGAGTACGTCCTGCCGAACGGTCGGGACAAGGTCGTGCACTACTGGTCCGCCCGGGTCTCGAACAAGGAGTTCGAGCGCGCGGGGACGTTCCGCCCCAACGACGAGGTCGCCTCGGTCGAGTGGGTGTCGATCGACGACGCCCGCGGCCGGCTGACCTACGACCGCGACGTCGAGATCCTCGACCGCTTCGCCGACCGCGCGGCCGCCGGGGAGCACAAGACCTTCGCCCTCATCGCCCTCCGGCACGCGAAGACGGTCCCCGGCTCCGACTGGGACGGCCCCGACGCGACCCGGCCGCTCCTGCCCGTCGGACGCTCGCAGGCCAGGGCAGCCGCGGCACCGGTCGCTGCCTTCGGCCCGAAGAAGATCGTCTCGAGCACGGCGGCGCGGTGCCTCGCGACCGTCGAGCCGCTCTCCGCACGGACGAAGGTCGGGGTGCAGTCGACGCCGGACATCAGCCAGGACGCCCACGACCGCGGCGCGGCCAACGTCAAGGGCGTCGTGCTGCGGCGCATCGACAAGGCGAAGTCGACGGTCCTCTGCTCGCACGGGCCGGTGCTCCCCGACATCATCGCCCGCATCGCCGGCGCGACCGCGGACGGCAGCCGACACTTCGACCTCCGCCGTGCCGCGATGCTGTCCGTCGGCGACTTCGCCGTGATGCACATCGCCGACGGCAAGCTCGTGGCCGTCGAGACGCACCGCAACACGATCGCCTCGTAGCGGCCGACCGGGCTCGCCCGGCCTCGTCCGGACCGTCCACACGACCACCGTGGCCGGCACGCCCGTGGTGATCCGCGCCTCCAGGACGGCCTCCGCACACCGCTCCGACACCGTCCCGGCGACCATGCGAACGCATGCGCCGCGCCCGGGCGCAGTGACCCGATCCTGCACCCCACCCGGGGTGCGTGTCCGCGCGCCTCGAGCGGGGCAAGGCCTCGTTCACCTGCCGTTCACCCGCGGGCACCTCCCGGGTCACCTCGCGTCCCTACAGTCGCTCCCGGGTCAGCACCGGCCCGCGGGACCAGCAGCGGTCCCACCTGCACTGACATTCCCGAAGGGACCCCTGTGAACATCAAGCGAATCGGCACGGTCGCGGCGATCGCGATCGTCGGCGCCGTCGCGCTGTCCTCCTGCGCCTCGAACGAAGGCGGCGCGGGCGCTGGCGCCTCCGCCACGTCGAGCTCGGGCACGGACTACTCGAAGCTCTCCGGCACGCTGACCGGCTCGGGCTCGTCCGCGCAGCAGACCGCACAGGCCACCTGGACCGCCGGGTTCCAGAACGTCGCTTCCGGCGTCACGGTCAACTACTCGCCCGACGGTTCGGGCGCCGGCCGCAAGAACTTCATCTCGGGTGCCGCGGACTTCGCCGGCTCCGACGCCGCCCTCTCGGACGAGGAGCTCTCGGGCTCGTTCGCCGCGTGCGCCGCGGACTCGAAGGCCATCGACATCCCGGTCTACATCTCCCCGATCGCGATCGCCTACAAGGTCGACGGCGTGAAGGACCTCACCCTCGACGCGAAGACCATCGCGGGCATCTTCTCGGGCAAGATCACGAAGTGGAACGCCTCGGAGATCAAGGACCTGAACAAGGACGCCTCACTCCCCGACGCGAACATCACCGTCGTGCACCGCTCGGACGACTCGGGCACCACCGAGAACTTCTCCGAGTACCTCGACGCCAACGCGAAGGACGTCTGGGGCAAGGAGCCGAGCCAGACCTTCCCGTACCAGGTCGGTGACGCCGCCGCGAAGACCTCGGGCGTCGCGTCCTCCATGGCCAGCGCCTCGAACGCCATCACCTACATCGACGACTCCGGCGCGGGCTCGCTCGACAAGGCGAAGCTCATGGTCGGCGACAAGGCCACCACGATCTCGGCCGAGGGTGCCGCCACCGTCGTCGCCGACTCCAAGACGGTCTCGGGCCGCGCGGACAACGACCTCGCGATCGACATCAACCGCACCGACACCGCGGACAACGCGTGGCCGCTCGTCCTCGTCTCCTACGCCATCGCGTGCCAGGAGTACAAGGACTCGGCCAAGGGTGAGCTCGTGAAGGGCTACCTCGACTACGTCGTCTCGAAGGACGCGCAGGACGCCGCCGCGAAGGAGGCCAAGTCGGCCGCCCTCTCGAGCGACCTCTCGGAGAAGGCCGCGAAGGCCGTCGCCTCCATCAAGTAACACCCCTGAGCGCCCGGACGCCGGTCCCACCCACAACGACCGGCGTCCGGGCACTCGCCCGTCACGGCACCACCTCCCACCTCCCCCGTTCCCCCACCCCGGGTGAACCTCCGACAGGAGTCGCATGACGACCGCACCGGCCCGCGAAGGGGCCACCGTCATCCCGAAGCCCAAGGCCGTCGTCCGCATCGGCGACCGGGTCTTCTCCGCCGCCTCGGTCATCTCCGGCGGCCTCATCCTGCTCGTGCTCGTGCTCGTCGCGGCGTTCCTCGTCTGGCAGAGCATCCCGGCGCTCGTCGCGAAGGCCGGGACCCTCCCGAACGGCTCGGCGAACTTCTGGGACTACGTCGGTCCGCTCGTCTTCGGCACGGTCTGGTCCGCGCTCATCGCGCTCGTGATCTCGGTCCCGCTCGCGCTCGGCATCGCGCTCTTCATCTCGCACTACGCACCGCGTCGCCTCGCGCCGGTGCTCGGGTACGTCATCGACCTGCTGGCCGCCGTGCCGTCGGTCGTGTACGGCCTCTGGGGCATCGTCGTCCTGGCGCCGTTCGTGAAGCCCTTCTACGCGTTCCTCAACACCTACCTCGGCTGGTTCCCGCTGTTCTCCGGCCAGGTCACGGGCACCGGCCGCACGATCCTCACCGCGTCGATCGTCCTCGCCGTCATGGCGATCCCGATCATGACCGCCGTGATGCGTGAGATCTTCCTGCAGGCGCCGACCCTCAACGAAGAGGCGGCGCTGGCCCTCGGCGCCACCCGCTGGGAGATGATCCGCCTGTCGGTCCTCCCGTTCGCGAAGTCCGGCATCGTCTCCGCGATCATGCTGGGGCTCGGACGGGCCCTCGGTGAGACGATGGCGGTGGCGCTCGTCCTCTCGGTGTCGACGAACGTCACCTTCCAGGTGCTCACCTCGCTCAACCCCTCGACCATCGCCGCGAACATCGCGCTGCAGTTCGCCGAGGCCTCCGGCACCGCGCTGAACGCCCTCGTCGCCTCCGGCCTGGTCCTCTTCGTCATCACCCTGGTCATCAACATGCTCGCGCGGTACATCGTCCGCAAGCGAGTGAGCTGAGAGGTACGACCCGATGTCCCTCGCCCTCCGTCAGACCGGCATGGCCGGCAACGTCTACGCCAACGGCAAGCTGCACAGGTCGGTGCCGTGGCTGCTCCTCATCGGCTCCTGGGTCGCGCTCATCGCCGTGTTCGCCCTGCTCAACGCCGGCGGCGCGGTCAAGGACTTCAACGTCGTCGCGGCGCTGTTCCTCGGCACGGTCCTGTTCGACGTCCTCATCGTCGTCGTGTCCCGCATCGTCGAGGGTGGCCGCAAGGCGGTCGACCGTCTGGTGACCTCCCTGGTCGTCACCGCGTTCGTGATCGCCGTCCTGCCGCTCGTGTCGCTGCTCTGGACCGTCCTCGCCGACGGTCTCGCCCGCTTCGACGCGGAGTTCTTCTCGTACTCGATGCGCGGCGTCATCTCCGAGGGCGGCGGCGCGGTCCACGCCCTCGTCGGCACGCTCGAGATCACGCTGTTCGCGGCACTCATCTCGGTGCCGATCGGCCTGCTCACCTCGATCTACCTCGTCGAGTACGGCAAGGGCGCGCTCGCGAAGGGCATCACGTTCTTCGTGGACGTCATGACGGGCATCCCGTCGATCGTCGCCGGCCTCTTCGCCTACTCCCTGTTCGCGCTCTTCCTCGGCCCGGGCGCCCGCTTCGGCCTCGTCGGCTCGATCGCCCTGAGCGTGCTGATGATCCCGATCGTCGTGCGCTCGACGGAAGAGGTCCTGAAGATCGTGCCGATGGAGCTCCGCGAGGCCTCGTACGCGCTCGGTGTGCCGAAGTGGCTCACGATCGTGAAGGTCGTGCTCCCGACGTCGCTCGCCGGCATCACGACAGGCGTCATGCTCTCGATCGCCCGCGTCATCGGTGAGACCGCGCCGCTGCTCGTCACCGCCGGGTTCACCGCGTCGATGAACTACGACCTGTTCCGGGACCCGATGATGACCCTGCCGGTGTTCGCGTACACGCAGTACTCGCAGCAGGGCGCCAACCCCGTACCGTTCGTAGACCGGGCGTGGACCGCGGCACTGCTCCTCATCCTCATCGTGATGGCGCTCAACCTCCTCGCGCGCTTCGTCACCCGCCTCTTCGCCCCCAAGCTCCCCCGCTAGCGCGGCAACGACCACCACCCCGAAGGAATCCACGTGTCCAAGCGCATCGAGGTCGACGGCCTCAACGTCTACTACTCGAAGTTCAAGGCGGTCGAGGGTGTCGACATCACCATCGAGCCCCGCACCGTCACCGCGTTCATCGGTCCGTCCGGCTGCGGCAAGTCCACGTTCCTCCGCACGCTGAACCGCATGCACGAGGTCATCCCCGGCGCCTGGGTCGAGGGCTCGGTCAAGGTCGACGGCGACGACCTCTACGGCGCGGGCGTCGACCCGGTGCTCGTCCGTCGTCAGGTCGGCATGGTGTTCCAGCGGCCGAACCCGTTCCCCACGATGTCGATCAAGGACAACGTGCTCGCGGGCGTGAAGCTCAACAACAAGCGCATCTCCAAGTCCGAGGCCGACGACGTCGTCGAGCGCTCCCTGCAGGGCGCGAACCTCTGGAACGAGGTCAAGGACCGCCTCGACAAGCCCGGCATGGGTCTGTCCGGCGGGCAGCAGCAGCGTCTGTGCATCGCGCGGGCGATCGCGGTGCAGCCCGACGTGCTCCTCATGGACGAGCCGTGCTCGGCGCTCGACCCGATCTCGACCCTCGCCATCGAGGACCTCATCGAGGAGCTGAAGAAGGAGTACACGATCGTCATCGTGACCCACAACATGCAGCAGGCCTCGCGGGTGTCGGACAAGACGGCGTTCTTCAACATCGCCGGTACCGGCCACCCGGGCAAGCTCATCGAGTACGACGACACCGCGACGATCTTCTCGAACCCGTCCGTGCAGGCCACCGAGGACTACGTCTCCGGCCGCTTCGGGTGATCCCCTGACGTTCGCGTCGTGCACGCTCGGCCCCGTCGAACCCCGGTCCGGCGGGGCCGTCGCCGTCCCCGGGTGCTGCTGCGGTCGCGCGGTTGCCGGGTCCTCGCCTCGTTGTCATGCCGTCATGCCGTCATGCCGTCACGCCGTGGTGACGAACGACGGCCGGGAGGCACGGGTCGCGTTCGGCGGGTCGACGTCGGCCAAGCGGGTGGCCGGCTCCTTCCGGCTCGACTCCATGCGCGTGCAGGCATCGACGAAACACCCGTCGTTCGACGAGTGCTTCGTCGCACCCACGATGCGGATGTCGATACGGGTGCAACGAGCGACGAAGCACGTGTCGATCGACACGTGCTTCGTCGAAACGCGCGCGTTTCGTGGAGAGAGCGCTCCGGGCTAGGCGTCGAGCGGGACCGCGGCGATCGGGGTCGTCGTCGGCTGCTTCGACCCGCCGGCCGGCTCGACCGTGATGCCCACCGTCACGCCGTCCCGGACCTTGCCCGTCAGGACCGCGGAGTGCACTCCGTCGGCGTACTGGTCCATCAGACCGGCCGACGTGATCGTGCCACCCTGCTGCTTCGAGTCGATGTACCAGAGTTCGTAGGTCTTGCCCTTCGGCGCGGCCTCGACGCCGTCGAGGATGACCGCGGACTTGCCGAGGTCCTGCGACCAGACGACCGTGGCCGTCCCGCCGCCCTGCACGGGCGTGGAGCTCCGCTGGAAGTCGGACGCCGCGTAGATCCCGTCGAGGACGCTCGAGCTCTGCGAGGTCCCCGGTCGCGGTGTGTCGCCGCCAGGGCTCAGCACCCCGCCGACGCCGAGTCCGACGCCGAGGAACACCACCGCGACGGCAGCAGCGGCGGACAGGGCAGCCGCCGGACGCTGGAACCAGCGGCGGCGAGCCGCGGACTCCGCCGGACCCGGCTCCACGGAGGAGGCGGGTGACGGGGCGGAGGCAGGTCGTGCCTCCAGGCCGGCGTCCGACGACGTCGGTGCGGAAGCAACCGGAGCGGACGCCGCCGGAGCAGACGCCGCCGGCGCGATCGGTGCCGCCTGCGGCGTGTTCTGGATCTGCGCCATCAGCGACGCCTTGAGCGACGCCGGCGGCTCGATCGGGTCGGTGGAGTACGCGAGCTGCAGCGCGGTCTCGCGCAGCGAGTCGGTCTCGGACCGGAGCTCGGGAGAGGACGCGAGGGCATCCTCCACCTGGGCGCGCTCGTCGTCGGACAGCGCATCGAGGGCGTACGAGCCGGTCAGCGTGAACGGGTCGTCGTGTCGTTCGGTCATGAGGTCACCCCCATCTCGTCTCGGAGTCGGATCATCCCGTCACGCAGACGGGTCTTGACGGTGCCGATGGGGACACCGAGTTGCTCGGCCATCTCGCTGTGCGAGAAGCCGCCGTAGTACGCGAGTTGCACCGCCTGGCGCTGGAACTCGGTGAGCTTCGCCAACCCCCGGCTGACCCGCTCGTGCTCGATGCGGATCTCCACCGATTCCGACACCTGGTCGAAGCCGGCCTCGAAGTCGCGGATGCCGATGCGGGTGTCGCGGTCGTGCGAGGCCTGCGAAGCCCGGATCCGGTCGACCGCCCTGCGGTGGGCCATGGTGAGCACCCAGCTCGCCGCGGAGCCACGGACCTGGTCGAACCGGGCGGCCTGTTGCCAGACCTCGAGGAAGACCTCTTGTGCGACCTCTTCGGACTGCGCACGGTCCTTCAGCAACCGGGTCACGAGGCCGAGCACCCGCCCGGACAGTTCGTCGTACAGGTCGGAGAAAGCCGCCTGGTCGCCGTTCGCAACCCTGGTGAGGAGTTCATCGGGCGACGGCGGCGCCGGCTCCGCAGAGCCCCAGCGCTTCGTGTCGCGTTCCACGAGTGCAAGCATCGCAGGTTTCCCCCCTCTCTGTGCGTGGGGCACTGCAGGGTCCAGGACTCACGCAGCTGTTCGGGTGTGTGAGCGAAGGGCCCGCGTGATCCGCAGGGAATTGACCGACTGGCGTCGGACCGGGTCGCGCGGGACCCTTCGCCGTGGTGAGGTCAGGGCCTCGCCACGGTGATGATTCGGTGCCCTCGTCCGGTCGGATTGGAGGAGGGCTCGAACGTCTCCGCGGGCGCGCCCGGCGGGTCGGGTGTCCTCCGTGCGAGAACGGATTCGACGTGCCCAGGGGACGTTTCGTAGAGTGGACGTCGCCGGGCCGCAGCAAGCCCCGGGCTCCAAATATCGCCGCTTCGAGCGGCCTCGCGCCGAGAGGCGCTTCTGCGGCTCGGCTTCACGCTGCCCGCTGGCGTTCGCGCTGGTGGTCGTCGGTCTGGAGGCGCGGGTCACCTCGGTCCTGCGGCTGCGGCTGCGGTCCGGCCTGGAGGCACGGATCGCCCCGCCCGTCCGGCTGCCGCCGGGAGGGTGGTCGGCTCAGTCGAGGCTGTCGCGGCGCCAGAGCGCCGCCGCCTCCGTCAGGTCGGCCGCGAGCTCGGTCAGCCGGAGCGCCCGCGTCGTCAGTTCGCTCGCACGCTCGGCCGCGGTGAGGTCGGACTCGTCCGCCACGGCCGTCGCCCCGGCCGCCGTGAGCCGGCAGAACGCTGCGCCGCGGTCCAGCGCCACCGCGAGGTCGCCCGTGTACAGGCCGTGCAGGATGCGGTCCGCGAGGGTCAGGATCTCCGCCGGCCCCGTCGGCTGCTCGGCACCAGCGACGGCCTGGTCGATCGTGCCGATGCGCTCCGTGCCGCGCGCGAAGAGGTACGCGATCTCCTCCGGCGCCTGCCGGATGACCGTCCGGACGAGGTAGATCCGCCAGAGCGCCCCCGGAAGCGTGTGCGCCCCCACCCGCGCCCAGAGCTCCGCGATCGCGTCGATGCCGTGCACGTCCGTGTAGGTCACGAGGCGCTCGACGACCGCCGGGTCCGGGTCCTGCCGCACGCGGTGCAGCAGGGCGTTCGCGGTCTCGTGCGCGACACGGTTCACCACGGCCGGGTCTTCCCCGCCCTGGATCGCGGCGAACTCGGCATCGGTGAAGTGGACGGGACGGTGGTGATCGCGTGGCACCGCGACAGTGTAGGCGCGGCCACCGACGCCGCACGTCCCCCGTTCGCCGAGAACGCAACGGTCCGCGCACGCGTACGGTGTTCCGGCAGGGAGGCACCCCTCCCGGACGTGGAGGAGAGGACCTCATGAACGCCCTGCTCATCATCCTGGCCGTGATCGCCGTCATCCTGCTGTTCGTCGGTGGCTTCGCCGCCAGCCTGAAGTTCCTGCTGTGGGTCGGCGTCGTGCTGCTCGTGATCGCCCTGATCGCCTGGCTGCTGCGGACGCTCACCGGACGCCGGAGCTGACGCGCTCGTTTCCCGCCTGGAGGCCCTCACCCGCTAGCCTTGCGGGTGAGGGCCTCTAGCTCAGTTGGTAGAGCACCGGACTTTTAATCCGAGGGTCGTGGGTTCGAGCCCCACGGGGCCCACCGCCTCAGGAACGCCGCCTTTTCATCCGAGGGTCGTGGGTTCGAGCCCCACGGGGCCAACATTCCCCGCGGCAACATGACGGTTCCTTGACTCGTGCGGGGATCGCATAGGATCGTCGGCATGCGCGATCGCCCAACCGGCAGGATCGGCTCTCTGGACGGACTCCGCGGCGTCGCTGCTGCCGTCGTCGTCGTCCACCATGCCTTCCTCTCGATCCCGATCCTCTCGGACGGCAACTACCACCGCGACGTCCCGGACTGGGCGAGCTGGATGGTCTACTCCCCCGCCCACCTGGTGTGGGCCGGGAGCGAGGCGGTGCTCGTCTTCTTCGTGCTCAGCGGGTTCGTCCTGACCCTCCCGGCGCTGCGCCGCACGCAGGACTGGATCGCGTACTACCCGAGCCGGCTCGTCCGCCTCTACGTCCCGGTGATCGCCTCCATCGCGCTCGCGCTCGTGTTCTTCTTCCTCGTCCCCCGACAGGACCAGCCGCACCAGGCCTTCTGGATCAACCGGCACGCCGAGCCGTTCAGCCTGCACGGCCTGCTGGGCGATGCCACGCTCTTCGCACCGACGCTCGTGAACAGTCCGCTCTGGTCCCTCACGTGGGAGGTCCTGTTCTCCCTGCTGCTGCCGTTGTTCGTCTCGATCGCCGCGGTGACCCGCCGCTGGTGGTGGGCGACCGCCGTCCTCGCCGTCCTGCTGTCGGCACTCGGTGAGTACGAGCACCAGAAGTGGCTGATGTACCTCCCGATGTTCCTGCTCGGCTCGGCCCTCGCCGCGGGGTGGGAGCGCCTGCCGGCGGTCCCGAACCCGCTCGGCTGGGTACTGCTCGTGGCGGCCCTGCTCGGCATCGTCGTGAAGTGGTGGCTGCCGGTCACCGAGTGGTGGTCCCCGGTGCTGCCCGCGGTCGTCCTCGCCTCGGCGGGCACGATCGTCGTCCTCGCCGGGAAGTGGCTGCCGGCAGAGCGGTTCCTGCTCGGCCGGCTCCCGCGCGAGCTCGGCCGGCTCTCGTTCAGCCTCTACCTCGTGCACGAGCCGATCACGGTCTCGGTGGCGAACCTGCTGCCGAACGCCCTGCCGTCCTGGCTGGTGATCGTCGCGATCCCGATCGGCGTCGCGGTCGCCTACGTCTTCTCCCGACTGGTCGAGCTCCCCGCGCACCGCCTGGCGAAGCGGATCGCGAAGTCCCTCTCCGAGCGCCCACCCGTCCTGCAGAGCGTCTGAGGGGCACCCCACCGCGGGCGGGCGTCCGGCGTCCGGCGTCCACCGATCCTGGACTCCTACAATCCGTCACGTGGCTCGAGGAACCGACGGCGGTGGGCTCGGCGGTTCACGTCGGTCCACCACGGACACCAGACGTCGCCGGGCGATCCCCGCGATCGCGCTCGGTGCGATGAGCCTCGGTGTCGCCGGCCTCGGTGTCATGCTCCCCGCGGTGTCCGACGCCTGCCACCCAGTCCCCGCGGCGTCCGGCCCGTCCGCCGGGCACATCGCGGACGCGATCGCTCCCGGCTCCGACGTCCTCATCGTCGGCGACTCGTACACGACGGGCCGGGGGTCCTCGGACAACGTGCACGGGTGGGCACAGGACATCGCTGCCGAGCGGGAGTGGAACGCGACGATCGACGGCATCCCCGGCACCGGCTACGTGAACACCAACCGCGGTCGGGCTGGACGCACCCTCTACGTCTCGCGGATCGAGCAGAAGGCGGCGACGACGCCGGACCTCGTCATCGTGCAGGGCAGCCAGAACGACTGGCTCACCGATCCCGACAGCCTCCAGAAGGCCGTCGAGCGCACCCTCCGCCAGGCCGAGGCGCAGTGGCCGAACGCGGTCGTCGTGGCGGTCGGACCGTCGGCACCGCAGCCGCGCGCGGAGAGCACCACGGGCATCAACGCCGCGGTGTCCGCCGGCGCGCACGCCGTGGGTGTGCCGTACATCGACGCGATCGCCGGTCGGTGGTTCACGAGCGTCAACAGCCGCGGTTTCGCAGCACCGGACCAGCAGCACCTCAACGACGCCGGGTACCGGTACCTGGCCGCGAAGGTCAGCAGCGCCCTCGACGACCTCGCGAAGGCGCCGACGGTCGAGCAGTGCCGCTGAGCAGCCCCGCGGAGCACTCGTCGGGGTACAAGTCGTCCACAGTCGCCTCAGGGCGGTTCCACGGCACAGTTCAGTCCTCGTTCAGCCGGTTGTTGGGTGGCCGCCGATAGTGTCGTTCCCGGATCCGATCACCGGGTCCTGCACCACCGCACCATCGAAGAACGAACGGGGTACACCGTGATCGAGCCCATCGAAGCCACGCACACCAGCACCACCGGCGCGCGCCGCATCGTCGAGCTCGCCGCAGCGACCAACACGACCATGAGCGACGAACTCCTCCTCGACACGCTCCGCCGCAACGCGAAGGTGTCGACGCGCCACATCCGCGAAGACTTCGTCGAGGTCGCCAACGCATCCACCGTGCTCGGCTACGTGTGCCGGCAGCGGTCCGAGTACATCGCACTGCGCGGGGACGACCCGGCGTGGGCACAGGAGGTCGGTCGCTACGGCACCGAGGCCCTCGCGGTCGAAGCGCTCCGCATGCGCCGCGGCTGAGCGCGCCACCGGACACGCTCCCGCACGACGAAGGCCGCCCCGATCGGGGCGGCCTTCGTCGTGCGCGGTGGCCATCCCGCTGCGTCGCTTCCGCGAGACTCGGGTCCGCGGACGGTTCCGCGACCCAGCAGCCGCGGAACCGTCCACGGGGCCGAGGCGCGGCCCCGTGACGCGTCGGGAGCGCGCCGCCGCGCGGGTCAGGACCAGACGCGGCGGATGCCCTAGGTGCCGGTCCAGGTCTCGTCGGGCTCGAGCCAGCGCAGGCCCTCCCCCGAGTTGAGCGCGTTCGCCGGCGCGGTCATCGGCTCGACGGCCACGGCCAGGCCGGTGCCGTCGCCCCGGGGGAACGTGCGGGACGTGAACACCTGCACGTACGGGAACGACCCGTCCTGCCAGAGCTCGACCCCGTCGCCCTCCGGCCCGTGCAGCGTCGTGCGTCGGACACCGCGCTCGTCCGGTGCGATGTCCGTGTAGGCGGTGTCGAGGTCCGAGTCGCCCGCGCGACGACCCGCACGGAGGTCGGAGTCGGTGCCGGTGACGTCGAACGACCCGTCCGGGACCTTCTGCTCGTTCGTCGAGAAGGCCGTGGCGGCGTCGAGGGTGACGACGAGGTCCTCGGCGGGGGTGTCACCGGCCCGCAGGTACGGGTGCGCGCCGACGGCGAAGGGGGCCCGGACGCCGGACCGGTTCGTGATCGTGTGGGTGACGCGGATGCCGTCGTCGACGAGCTCGTGGTGCACGCGGGTCTCGAGGGTGAAGGGCCAGCCGTGCTGGGGGTGGATCGTCGCCTCCTGCTCGATCGACGACTCCGTCTGGGTCACGGTCCGGTAGGGCGCGAAACGGAGCAGTCCGTGCGAGGCGTTGCCGTACTTCGGCTCCGAGACGTCGAGCTGCTGCACGGCCCCGTCGAGCTCCCAGCGGCCGCCGGCGACCCGGTTCGGCCACGGCACGAGCACGATGCCGTCGGCGCCGGGCGGTGCCTGGTCGACGGGGAACGGCTCGGTGAGGTCGAACCCGGCGACCCGGAGCTCGCGGATGCCGGCGGCGACCTCGGTCACGACGGCCTCGAGGACTCCGTCCGGTCCGGCGTGGCGGAGGTGGTACTGGCCTCCGGTGGGGGCTGCTGCGGTCATGGCGTGCGGGTCCTTCCTGGGGAACGCGGGGGAACGCGGACTGTGGTGCTTCAGCGCTCGTCGGCGACGACGACCTCGACCCCGGCCGCACGCACGGCGTGGACCAGGTCCGCCGGGGCCTCGGCGGTCACGACGACGTCGACGTCCTCGAGCGCGCGGACCACCCCGATGTGGGCCCGGCCGAACTTCGACCCGTCCGCGACCACGACCGTACGCCGTGCCGTCGCGGCGAGCATCCGCTTCGTCTCGGTCTCCGGCAGGTTGACGTTCGTCAGGCCGTGTTCGACGTCGACCCCGGTGCCACCGAGGAAGACCACGTCGGCCGCGATCATCGGCAGCACCGTGCCGTTGAAGGGTGCGACGAGCGAGTGCTGCAGTGGTCGCAACGTGCCACCGGTCACGATGACGGTGAAGCGCGGGACGGCCGGTTCGAGGGCGAGGGCCGTGGTCAGGGAGTTCGTCACGACGGTCACGTCGGCGAGGTCCGTCCGTGCGACGAGGGCGGACGCGACGGCTGCGGGGGTGGTGCCGACGTCGAGCACGACGCACTCCCCGGACCGAACGAGTGCGGCCGCGGCGCGGCCGATGGCCGCCTTCGCGACCTGGTGCTCGACGGCGGTCTCCTCGAAGGGGCGCTCGCCCGAGCCGGCCCCGAGGCGGACCGCACCCCCGTGCACCCGCCGGATCCGGGCCTCCAGGTCGAGGGTCGCGAGGTCCTGCCGGACCGTCACCTCGCTGGTGCCCAGCGCCGCTGCCAGGGCGGCCGTCCGGACGAGGCCCGGCGCCCCCTCGACGATGGCGACGATGCGGTCCTGGCGGAGGGGTGCCGGGAGCGCGCCGTCGAGGAAGAGGTCGTCGTCCGTCACAGCCCCAGTTTCGTCCGCTTCCGTCTGCTTTCGCAACACTTCGGATCGCGCTAGGCTGCTCCGGTGATCACCAAGCGCGCGACGAAGCTCGCGGACGGCCGCGACCTCTTCTACTTCGACGACGCCGACTCGACGCTCCCCGCCGAGCGGAGCATCGACCAGCGCGTCCTCGACCCCCGGCCGGACACCGCCCGGATGCGGCAGGACGTCCTCACGGGCGAGTGGGTGTCGATCGCGGCGAGTCGGCAGAACCGGGTGTTCCTGCCGCCGGCCGACCAGGACCCACTTGCCCCGCAGAGCCCCGCGAACCCGTCGGAGATCCCGAGCACGTACGACGTCGCCGTGTTCGAGAACCGTTCGCCGTCCTTCGGGCCGATGCTCGCCGGAGCCGGCGGTGCCGAGGACGCCCCGCCCTCGCTCGACGCCCTGACCGAGGTCGGGCTGAACCGGCAGTTCCGCAGCGTCGGCCGGTGCGAGGTCGTGTGCTTCTCCCCCGCGACCGAGGGCTCGTTCGCGTCGATCTCCGAGTCGCGTGCCCGCACCGTCGTCGAGGCCTGGGCCGACCGCACCGCCGCGCTCTCCGAACTGCCGGGCATCCAGCAGGTCTTCCCGTTCGAGAACCGCGGCGAGGCCATCGGCGTCACCCTGCACCACCCGCACGGGCAGATCTACGCCTACCCGTACGTCACCCCGCGCACCCAGCGGCTCCTGGCGTCGATCGAGCGCTTCGGTCCCGACCTGTTCGAGCAGCACCTCGCGAACGAGCGTGCCTCCGACCGGGTCGTCCTCGCCGGGGAGCACTTCACCGCCTTCGTGCCGTTCGCCGCGCGATGGCCGATCGAGATCCACATGCTGCCGCACCGCCACGTCCCCGACTTCGCCGGACTCACCGACGCCGAGAAGGACGAACTGGCGCACATGCACCTGCGACTCACGCGCGGCATCGACCGGCTCTACGACGACCCCACGCCGTACATCGCCGCGTGGCACCAGGCCCCGGTGCACACCGGTCGCGACACGGTGCGGCTCATGCTGCAGATCACGTCCCCGCGGCGCGCGGCGGACAAGCTCAAGTTCCTGGCCGGCAGCGAGGCCGCCATGGGCGCCTGGATCGGGGACCTCGTGCCCGAGAAGGCGGCCGAGTTCATCCGAGGAGGGATCGAACGCGCATGACGTTCCAGCAGGTCTACGGGTACGAGCCCACGGTGCGGTACTCCGCCCCCGGCCGGGTCAACCTGATCGGCGAACACACCGACTACAACGACGGGTACGTGCTGCCCTTCGCGATCGACCGCCGGACCGTCGCGTCGATCGGACAGCGGGACGACCGCGTGCTGCGGGTCGCATCGGCGTTCGACCCGTCGTCGGTCGTCGAACTGCCCCTCGACGAGCTGTCGCCGGACCGCATGGACGGCTGGTCGGCTTACGTGTTCGGCATCGCCTGGGCGCTCCGCGAGCAGGCCGACGCGGACCTGTCGGACAAGCACGGGTTCGACGTCTTCATCGAGTCGGACGTGCCGGTCGGCGCGGGCCTGTCGTCGAGCGCCGCGATCGAGTGCGGCGTCGCCCTCGCCTTCAACGACCTCTGGGAGCTCGGACTCGACCGCAAGACGCTCGCCCGGGTCGGCCAGTACTCGGAGAACCACGCTGTGGGCGCCCCGACCGGGATCATGGACCAGTCCGCCTCACTCCTCGGCGAGCAGGACGCCGTCGTGTTCCTCGACTGCCGGACGCTCGACACCGCGGTCGTCGACCTGGCGCTCGAGGCGAACGGGCTCGAGGTCCTCGTCGTCGACACCCGCGTCGAGCACGCCCACGCGACCGGTGGCTACAAGGCCCGTCGCGACTCGTGCGAGCACGGTGCGGCGGTGATGGGCGTGGAGGCCCTCCGCGACCTGTCCGTGGACGACCTGCCCCGCGCCCAGGAGCTCCTGGACGACGAGACCTTCCGCCGGGTCCGGCACGTCGTGACCGAGGACCAGCGGGTCCTCGACACGGTGCGGACCCTGCGCGAGGACGGCCCGCGGGCGATCGGTGCGCTGCTGGTGGCGTCGCACGAGTCGATGCGCGACGACTTCGAGATCTCGGTGCCCGAGCTCGACCTCGCCGTGGCGACCGCGGTGGAGCACGGCGCCGTGGGCGCGCGCATGACCGGTGGCGGCTTCGGCGGTGCGGCGATCGCGTTGGTCGACCGGGAGGCCCGTGGCGCGATCGCGGACGCGGTCACGTCCGCCTTCGCCGCGGCCGGGTACCGCGAGCCCAACGTGTTCACCGTGC
>NZ_JBPUGH010000062.1:0-18513 GCF_051548005.1 Curtobacterium flaccumfaciens
CGTGAAGCCTGGGCCGACGCCGGCATCGACGCCGAGTCCGTGGTGCCCGAGCGCCTCATCGTCGACTGGGCCACGGGCATCGGCGGCGTGAACACCCTCCTCGACGCCTGGGACACCCTGCGCGAGAAGGGTCCGCGCCGCGTCATGCCGATGACGGTGCCGATGCTCATGGCGAACGGCCCCGCGGCCGCCATCGAGATGGAGTTCGGCGCGCGCGGCGGAGCCCGCACGTACCTCTCCGCCTGCGCGTCGTCGACCGAGTCACTGGCCGAGGCGTACCGGCACGTCGCGACCGGTGAAGCCGACATCGTCATCGCTGGTGGCGCCGAGGCCGCGCTGCACCCGCTGCCGCTCGCCGCGTTCGCCGCGATGCAGGCGCTGTCGCGTCGCAACGACTCCCCCGAGACCGCCTCGCGTCCGTACGACGTCACGCGCGACGGCTTCGTGCTCGGCGACGGTGCTGCGGCGCTCATCCTCGAGACCAAGGAGCACGCCGAGGCCCGCGGTGCGACGATCTACGCCGAGGTCGCCGGTGCCGGCATCACCTCGGACGCGTTCCACATCACCGCACCCGACCCCGAGGGCAGCGCTGCGGCCCGTGCGGTCCTCCAGGCGCTCGAGCACGCCGGCGCCGGCCGTGAGGACGTCGTCCACGTCAACGCGCACGCCACCTCCACCCCGGTGGGCGACGTCGCCGAGTACCACGCCATGCGCCGGGTCTTCGGCGACCACCTCGACGACGTCGTGGTCTCGGCCACGAAGGCGTCGACGGGGCACCTGCTCGGCGGTGCGGGTGCGATCGAGGCCGTGTTCACGGTCCTCGCGCTCCACAACCGGGTCGCGCCGCCGACCATCAACCTCACCGACCAGGACCCGGAGATCGTGATGGACGTGGCGCGCGAGCCGCGCCAGCTCCCGGACGGCGACCTGCTCGCGGTGAGCAACTCGTTCGGCTTCGGCGGACACAACGCCGTGGTCGCGTTCCGCAGCGCGTAGCCACGTCCGGCGCGCTGGTCGCGCTCGACGCGCTGGTCGCGTCCGCACCGGCCTGGAGGCCCGCCCCGCGTCGTCGGGGCGGGCCTCCGCTGGTTCCGTGGCCGGTCTGGGCGCGTGCCGCGGGCGGCGAACTCTGCGTCATCTCGGGACAGCGACAGAACCCGCCCGCGCCGTCACGGTCGTCTGTCGCTTCTCTGGCCCGCGCTCTGTCGCTTTCGCAAAGGCGACAGAGCGACGCTGGGGCGCAGCGTGGAACTGTCGCTTTCGCGCGAAGGGCGTGGAGCCGGCGGCGGGCTAGCCGGAGACTCGGGCAGCGCCGCACGAGACTCGAGGCCCGCGGGGACGACGAACGCCGCCGGGCACGGGGCCGGGCGGCGTTCGAGGAAGCGGAGGAAGCGCGGGGACGGATCAGCCGACGCGGTGGAGCCAGACGACGGGGTTGCCCTCGGCGGCGTGGCGGAACGGCTCGAGCTCGTCGTCCCAGGCCTGGCCGAGCGCCAGACGCAGCTCGCGGTGGAGTTCGAGCGCGTTGCTGCCAGCGACCTCCATGGCGTAGCGGACACGGTCCTCGGGGACGACCATGTTGCCGGTCACGTCGGTCTGCGCGTAGAACACCCCGAGGTCGGGCGTGTGCATCCACCGGCCGCCGTCGGAAGCACTGGTCGGCTCCTCGGTGACCTCGTACCGCAGGTGCTCCCAGCCGCGCAGCGCAGAGGCGATCGCCGCGCCGGTGCCGACCGTGCCGGTCCACGTGAACTCGGTCCGGCGGGCGCCGTCCTGCGCCGGCTGGTCGAGCCACGAGAAGTTCACGGCGCGGTTCATCGCGCGACCTGCCGCCCATTCGACGTGCGGGCAGAGCGCGCGTGGTGCGGAGTGCACGTAGAGCACTCCGGTCGTCGTTCCGTTCACGATTCCTCCGATTCGTCAGGTGCGACTTCCCCATCGACCTGAGCACTCGGAACCGTTCTCGGAACCATCGGTATGCGATTGTGATGTCCTGCCGGACACGCCCATTATGCAGCGTCAGCGCTGGGAACGCCAGGCCGGGCCCGACGTCAGTGCAGAACCGTACCGGAGGTGTCGACGGGGTGCCGCTCCCCCGCGGTGATCGCCACCGGCACGCGGTTCTCGGCGGGCGGCACCGGGCAGGCGAACAGGTACGAGAAGGCGCACGGCGGCAGGACGGCGCGGTTCCAGTCGAGGGCGACCTCGGCGGGTCCGCCCGGGTCGTCGAAGTACAGGAAGCGGCCCATCGAGTACGTGCTCGACGGATCGCTTTCGGGGAAGGCGCTCGTGGCGTCCTGGACGATGAGCTGCAGCCGCGCAGATCCGCGGAACGCCGCGGACCGGACCGCCACGAGCCGCACGGCGACGTCGCCGACGGTGGTGGTGACGTGTCCGGCGACCGGGAGCGGGACGCCGGCGGCGTCGAGGACGCTGCCCCGCGCCTCCAGGCCGTCGCGCACCGGTTCGTACCTGCCGGAGGTGACCCAGGCCGCATCGTCGTCGAAGCGGGCGATCCGAGCGAAGCGACCGATCGCCTCGGATGCCGGGTTCCACACGCGCAGGGTCCCGTCCGCCACCGTCCCGGCGAGGCCGCCGGGGAAGGCCACCACCGACGGCACCACGGCCTGCTCGGCCGCGACGAAGACCGTGCCGTCGACGGGGACGCCGTCCACGACGACCTCGTCATCGGGGGCCGCGGTGACGGTCAGGCCGCCCGGCGCGGGGGCCCAGCGGCCAGGGACGGGCCAGACCGCCTGCTCGACGTCGACGTGCTCCGCGTTCACGAGTGCGAGTGGGCCACGGGGACCGCGCGCCCAGCGGTCCCGCTCCGTGACGTGCTCCGCGAACGCGGTCATGCCTGCTGTTGCCGCGGGTAGATGACCTTCTGGACGATGATGATCACCGACGCGGCGATGGGCACCGCGACGAGTGCGCCGAGCACACCGCCGATGGTGCCGCCGGCGACCGCGGCGATGACCACGAGGGCACCCGGTACCTGCACCGCACGCGACATGATGCGCGGGGAGATCACGTACGCCTCGACCTGCATGTACACGAGGTAGTAGACCGCCGCCGTCAGCGCGGTCGCCGGAGACGCGAACAGGCAGAGCAGCGAGATCACGACCGCCGCGCTCAGCGTCCCCACGAGCGGGATGAGCGAACCGAGGAAGGCGAAGGACGCGAGCAGGACGGGCAGCGGCGCGCCGATGATGAGCAGGAAGACCAGGCTGAGGACGCCGTTGATGAGCGCCTGCGAGATCTGGCCGACGACGTAGCGGCCGACGGCCTGGGTGATCTGCTCGCTGACGTCGATGAAGTTCTCGCGGCGGGACGCCGGCACGAACCGGTAGGTCATCGACTTCAGGCCACGCATCGACGCGAGGAAGTAAAGCATCAGGATGAGCACGATGAGCGCGCCCGTGAGCCCGGAGAGGATGCCACCGCCGACCGCGAGGATGCCACCGCCGAGGTTGAGCAGGTTGCCCGGGTCCTCGGCGAAGGACTGGACGGACTGCAGGGCGTGTTCGATGTCGAACGAGCCGCTGAACTGCTTCGAGAGGTCCTGGAACCAGTCCTGCCGCGAGATGTCCTGGATGATGTCCGGGAAGTTCTGGATGAGGTTCGTCGCCTGCTGGATCAGGATCGGCACGACCGCGAAGATCACGCCGACGAACGCGGCGAGGACCGCGACCACCACCGCGAGGATGGCGGTCCACCGCGGGATGAACCGCTCGAGGAACGACACGAGGGGGTCGATCCCGAGCGCGAGGAACAGCGCAACCCCGATGTAGACGAGGACGGTGCTGAGCTCCCGGACGACGGCGCCGGCCGCGAGGGCGACGAGTACACCGATCGCCCCCATGAAGCCGATGCGGAACGCGTTGACACGGACGCCCGTGCCGCCGCGGGTCACCTCGAACGTGACGTTCGGGGTCGGTCCGAGGGGGTCGTGGTCGTGCGGCTTGCGCCGTGGGAGCTGCATGTGGGCGGGCCTTGTCTCGTAGGGCGGGCCCGGTCGGTCGGACCTGCTCGAACCCACGCCGGACCGGAGGGCGGCGTCGGGGTCGTAGGGCGGGCGGGACTCGAACCCGCGGATCGTTCGGTTATGAGCCGACTGCCTTGACCAGCTTGGCTACCGCCCCTCGCCGGCGACCCGTCAGGCCACCGGCTCCCCACGATACAGCGCCTCGAACGTCGCGAGCGTGCGGTTGATGTCGTGTGGCTGGATCATCTCGAGACTCCGCTGCCGCATGGCCACGTAGTCCTCGTCCGACGCGGTGAGCACCATCGTGAGCTTCTCGGCGAGGTCGCGTTCGTCGCCGGGACGGAACAGGTACCCGTTGCCGTCGACCAGGTGCGGCAGCGCCATCGAGTCGGCCGCGACCACGGGGAGGCCCGACGCCATGCCCTCGAGCGACGAGATGCTCTGCAGCTCCGCCGTCGACGGCATCGCGAAGACGGTCGCGTTGGTCAGTGCGGTGCGCTTGTCCTCGTCGGTCACGAACCCCGCGAAGCGCACGCGGTCCTCGAGGCCGAGCTCGCGGGCGAGCGCGGTGAGCTTCGGGATCATCTCGCCGCCGCCGACGATGGTCAGGTGCGCGTGCAGTTCCGCTGGGAGCAGCGGCAGCGCACAGACGAGGACGTCGAGGTTCTTCTCCGGCGCGACCCGGCCGACGAAGACGATCTCGTTGTTCACGGGTCGGCCCTCGCGGGCGACGTACCGGGTGACGTCGAGTCCGCAGGAGATCGCGAGGACGCGCTGCCCGGCGATGGCCTTCTTCAGGTAGTCGGCCGCGAGGTTCGTCGGCGTCGTGATGGCGTCGGCGATGCGGTACGTCTTCGCCGCATCGCGCCAGGCGATCCGGATCGCGGTCGGGACGATCCACTTGCTCAGCGGGGCGTAGTCGAGCAGGTTCTCCGGCATGAAGTGGTTCGTCGCCACGACGCGGATGCCGCGGTCGTGGGCCTCACGGGCGACACCGCGACCGACGATGATGTGCGACTGGATGTGCACCACGTCCGGACGGACGGCGTCGATGATCGGGCCGGTCAGCTTCCGGACGCTCCACGGCCAGACGAACCGCAGCCACGCGTGCGTCGGGTACTTGTACGACTTGAGCCGGTGCACGACGAGCTGCACGCCACTGTGCTCCTCCTCGAAGGTGCCGTGGTGGCTCGAGGACGCCGGGGCGATGACGTGGACCTCGTGGCCGCGCTCGGCCAGCCCCACGGCGAGCTGCTCGGCGAAGGTCGCGGCGCCGTTGACGTCGGGCGGGAAGGTGTCCGCCGCGATGAGGACCCGGAGCGGCCGGTGCTCGGCCGTCGCACCCGTCGACTCGGCGGTGGCGGTGGTGGCATCTGCTGACACGGCGGGCAAGGTCCTCTCGTGGGCGGTGTCCTGGTCGGTGTGGAACGCTACCGTACGCGCTCCCGGCCCGGCGTCCGCCTCGCGGTGGACCGTCGGTCGCACAGCTCACCGACCAGGGTCGCGACCGTCAGCGCCGCGCACGTTCGGACCGGGTCCGTCAGGACCGTGTCTGGGGGTGGTGCTTCGCGAGGAGGAACACCCCGGTGATCGCGATGGCGGCCGCGACGACGAACCCGAGCACGGCACCGACGGGCGCGCCGGTGGCCTCGTCGAGGACGATCACGCCGATGCCGACCGCGACGATCGGGTCGATGACGGTGAGCCCGGCGATGACGAGGTCGGCGGAGCCGCTCGAGTAGGCGTTCTGCACGAAGTACCCGCCGAGCGACGCGGCGACCACGACCCCGAGGATCGCGACGACCGTGAGCCAGTCGAAGGTTCCGTTGAGCAGGCGGTTCAGCACGACCTTCGCCAGGGTCGCGACGAAGCCGTAGAGCACGCCGGCGCCGACGATGTAGTACAGCGCGTTGCGGTGCTGCGCCACGAACCGGAAGGACACGAGCACGAGCGCCAGCACGACCGCGAGGATCACCAGCACCGTGATGAGCTGCTGCCGCGTGATGGCGCTCTCGTGCCCGACGAACGCGGCGATGGCGACGAAGATGCCGACGCCGATGATGCACGTCCACACCGCGCGGCGCGCCCGACGCCCGAGGGGGACGCCGCTGGCACGCGAGGAGAACCACGTCGTGATGACGAGCGCGACGGCACCGAGGGGCTGCACGACGATGAGCGGTGCGTTGGCGATGCTGAACAGCTGCAGCACGACGGCCAACCCGAGCATGAGCGTGCCGAGCACCCAGTACCCGCTCGACACCAGCGCGAGGACGTGGCGGAGGCTGAGTCCCTTCGACTGCCGCCCGAGCCGGGCCTCGACCCGCTGGACGCCTCGGCTCTGGAACTGCGCTCCGAGCGACAGGAAGACCGCACCGAGCAGTGCGACGGGGATCATGAGCGCCTGGAACGGGGTCAGGTTGCTGACCGCGTCGGGGAGCGGGAGGTCCGTCGTCACGCGTCGAGGCTACCGGTCCTCGCCGGATAACCTGGGTGAATGGCCGTCCTCCCGATCCGCATCACCGGTGAACCCGTCCTCCACGAGCGCGCGGCGGAGGTGACCGAGTTCGACGACGCACTCCGCGAGCTCGTGGCGGACATGTTCGAGACGATGGACCTGGCTCCCGGTGTCGGACTCGCCGGTCCGCAGGTGGGCGTCGGGAAGCGGCTCTTCGTCTACTCATGGACCGATGATGACGAGGTCCTGCACCGCGGCGCAGCGGTGAACCCCGTCCTGTGGATCACTCCCCCGGTCCCCGAGGCCGTGGAGGAACTCGACGAGGACGACGAGTCCGAGGGGTGCCTGTCGATCCCGGGCGAGCGCTTCCCGCTCCGACGGTCCGAGGGTGCGCTCCTCCGTGCGTTCGACGAGCACGGGGATCCGTTCGAGGTCGAGGCCCACGGGTGGCTCGCCCGCGTCTTCCAGCACGAGTACGACCACCTCGACGGGTACCTGTACGCGGACCGCCTCGTGCACCCCTACGGCAAGCAGGTCACGAAGGCGATCCGGAAGAACAGCTGGGGTGGGCCGGGCAAGTCCTGGCTGCCCGGTCGCGACCACCCGGAGGGCTGAGCGCGCGCGTCGGTGGGACGGGCGTGCTCCGCACGCTGACGATCCGGCCTGGAGGCACGGGTCACCCCCGGTACGACGTCAGTGCCTCGCGCAGGCGGTCGCGTTCGGGGTGTCCGGGGCAGTACGCGAGCAGCCCCGCCGCGCGCTTCGCCGCCTGCTCCGTGCGCACCCGATCGACCCACGGTCCGGCTCCGCGTACCGCGCACCACGCGGCGAGCTCCTCGAGCGACGCCGTGCCGTCGGCGGCGCGGACCGCACCGGCCTGCTGGTCGGACATCGCGCTGCCGGTGGTCCGGGTCGCCGTGCACGACGCCCGACGGTCCTCCCACACGGCCGAGTAGGTCGTGTAGGTCTCGGTCGCATCGCCCTTGCCCGTGCGGCACGTGAAGGCGAACATGACCGGCGCGGTACCCGTCACGGCGGCACCCGCGCCACGGGTGCTCGACGGCTCCTCGGGATCGGCCTCGGCGGACGTGCACGCGCTCAGCAGCACGCTCGCCGTGACGACGAGCGCCACGGTGAGGACGGGCCGGATCGAGCGCACCTGAGAACGCTAACAGGGTCCGCCGCGTGCCTCCCGAGTCTCGCGCAGAACGCCTGACTCTCGTGCATCCGCCCCGGCCCGAGTCTCGCGCCGCGTGCCCCGAGTCTCGCGCCGCCGACCCCGAGTCTCGTGCCCCCTACCCCGAGTCTCGCGCCGCCGACCTCGAGTCTCGCGCCGCCGACCCCGAGTCTCGCGCCGCCGACCCCCGTCGCCGTCGCCGACGACGACGTCGACACCCACGCCCACTGCGACGCCGCACACGCAAAAGACCCCCACCGCGAACGGTGGGGGTCTGTCGCTCCCCGAGTTGGACTCGAACCAACAACCTGCCGGTTAACAGCCGGCTGCTCTGCCAATTGAGCTATCGAGGATCAGTTGCTCTGCTGAACAACGGGTAACAGCATAGCAGCACGCCGAGCCCGCTCACCGCATCGACCCCGCACCCCGGGCGTGGCGTCCCGCCGTTGCCGTGGACAACGCGCGCCGGACGCCAGACGCCAGACGCCAGACGACGCTCAGTAGCCCGCAGCCGGGTCGACGACCCCGACGAACCCGGAACCGTCCCCGCGCAGGAACGCCGCCGTGTTCGCACGGACCCGCTCGGCGAGGAGCGGCGCCACCATCTCCGGCGTGTCCGCCTGGTGCGGCGTGATGATCGCCCCGGGCTCGCCCCAGAGCGGGTGACCGTCGGGCAGCGGCTCCGGGTCGGTCACGTCGAGCCCCGCCGCAGCGATCGACCCGTCGCGCAGCGCGGTCACGAGCGCGTCGGTGTCGACGAGCCCCCCTCGTGCGATGTTCACGAGCCGGGCCGAGTCCTTCATGACGGCGAACTGGTCTGCGCCGAGCAGCTTCGACGTGCCGGAGGTCATCGCGGCCGCGATCATCACGACGTCGGCATCGGGCAGGACGTCGTCGAGCTGGTCGGTCGACACCGTCCGGTCGGCGGACTCCACCGGCGACGACGACCGCCGCACGACGGTCACGTGGACGTCGAAGGGCCGCAGCAGCCGTATGTACTCCAGCGCGATGCCCCCGGCGCCGATCACGACGACGTTCCGCCCGTACAGCGAGACCCCCTCGGGCTCGGTGGCCCACGAGGTCGCACGAGCACGCTTCTGCAGCACCCGGAGCGTGGCCAGGGTCAGCGCGAGGGCGTGTTCGGCCACCGGTTCTGCGTAGGCACCCTTCGCGGAGGTGAACAGGACCCGGTCGCCGTGGGCTTCGATCAGCCCGGCGAACGCGTCGACACCCGCGAACGGCAGCTGCACCCAGGAGACACCGGGGGCCTCGTCGAGCGCCGAGGCGAGCCCGTCCGGGTCCCGCGCGTCGAGCCAGACGATCCCGCGCGTGTCCTCGCCGAGGGGTGCGACGGTCCCGCCGGCGTCGACCACGGCCGAGACGTGCAGGTCGGCCTCGGCGGGCAGGATCGCGACCGGACCGGACTGCGGTGGGGGCACGGGCAGCGGCGCGCCGGCGTCGGTGATGACCGCGCGGTGACCCCGAGCTCCCGCCGACGTGGCGACGTCGGTTCCGGCACTCACGACCGCTCCTGCCGCTCGAGCCGAGCGACGGTCGCGGCGGGCACCGCTGCGACGGACGCAGCCGAGCCCGCTCCGACGGACGCGGCGGGACCCGCTCCGGGTGACGAAGCCGAGCCGGGCCGTCGCGGAGCCGACGAACGGCGGGGCGAGGACGGAGCAGCGGCGGCACCGGCCCCCGCGGGTCGACGCTTGACCGGGCGCGAGGCCGTCGCGGCGAGGGTCTTCACGTAGGGATCGACCGGGTTGTCGAGCACCTCGTCGAACGTTCCGAGGCCGACGACCCGACCGTCGGCCATCACGGCGACGCGGTCGGCGAGGGCGCGTGCCTCGCGGAGGTCGCTCGACACGACGATCGCCGAGAACTGGCGGTTCCGCTGCAGGTTCGCGAGGGCCTCGAGGACGGACTGACGCACGAGCACGTCGACGCCGCGCGCCGGCTCGTCGGCGACGAGGAGCTGCGGCTCGAGGATGAGCGCCCGCGCCAGGGCCACCCGCTGCCGCTGACCGCTCGACAGCTCCCACGTGTTGAGGCGCATGGACCCGAGCGGCAGGTGCACCGCGTCGAGCAGCCGGGCGACCATGAGGCCCGCTTCCTTCCGGTCGAAGCGACGGTCGCGGACGTAGATGGGCTCCGCGACGGCCTCGCCGACGGTCAGGTCGGGGCTCAGCCGGTCGGCGCCGTCCTGCGGGAGGTACCCGATCCGACCGCTCAGTCGGTCGAGCTTCCGCGAGGACGCCCGGAGGCCGCGGGTCTTCTGCCCGAGGACGGTGAGCTCGCCGCCGACGATCTGACGACGGTACGCGCCCTCGCCCTCGCCGTGGGCGCCGAGCTGTCCGGCGATCGCCGCCGCGAGCGTCGACTTGCCCGACCCGGACTCACCGAGCACCGCGAGGATCTCCCCCTGCCGCAGCGACAGGCTGACGCCGTCGACCGCGCGGATCGGCTCCCCCGCTCGTCCGCTCCGGTACTCGATCGACACGTCGTCCGCGACGACCGCAGGGCCGTTCACCGCGATCATGGGTCCCCTTCCACGCCGCCCCCTGGCGGCGGTCCGCGCGGCGACGTGGGAGACGTCGCCGCGTGTGCACAGCAGTGGAGGCGACCGCCTGGAGGCGCGACGCGCGTCGTCGACGCGGGTCGCGCCTCCAGGCTGGCCCGGTCGGGTCAGGACCCGACGTTCTCCAGTGCTTCCAGCGTACGCCGTCGCTCGGCCTGTTCGGCCGGGTCCGGCACCGGGAGCGACGCCAGCAGTCGCTGCGTGTAGGGGTGCTGCGGCGCGCCGAGGACCTGCGCGGTCGTGCCGGTCTCCACGAGGTCGCCGCGGTACAGCACGGCGATCCTGTCGGAGAGCGCGCCGACCACGGCGAGGTCGTGGCTGATGAAGAGCGACGCGAACCCGAGGTCCTGCTGGAGCTCCAGGAACAGCTCGAGGACCCGCGCCTGCACCGACACGTCGAGCGCACTCGTCGGCTCGTCGGCGATGAGGAGCTTCGGCCGGAGCGCGAGCGACCGTGCCAACGATGCGCGCTGGCGCTGCCCGCCGGAGAGCTCGTGTGGGTAGCGGTCGCCGTACGCCGCCGGCAGCTGCACCGCCTCGAGCAGTTCGTCGACGCGCTTCCGGGCCGCACGCGGACTCCGGACCTCGCCGTGCACGACGAGCGGCTCGGCGACGCACTCCGCGATGGTGAGCAGCGGGTTGAACGACGTCGCCGGGTCCTGGAACACGAACCCGATGTCCTTGCGGTGCCGCTTGAAGTCGCGCTCCCGGTAGCCGAGCATCTCGGTGCCGAGGACGTTCAGCGAGCCGCCCGTGATCCGGGTGAGTCCGGCGATCGCCCGGCCGATGGTGGTCTTGCCCGAGCCGGACTCCCCCACGAGGCCGAGGACCTCGCCGGGGCGGATCGCGAGGTCGACGCCCTTGACCGCCTTGAACGCGTGCGACCCGAGCCGACCGGGGTACTCGATCTCGAGCCCCCTCGCCGACACGAGCGGCTCGACGTCCTCGGAGATCGCGGCGCGGCGCGCCGTGCCCGTCGAGGCCTCGAGTCGGGGCACCGCGGCGAGCAGGCGCTTCGTGTAGTCGGCCTGCGGGTTCGCGAACAGCTCGCGGACCGGGGCCTCCTCGACGATCTCGCCCTGGTACATGACGGCGACGCGGTCCGCCAGGTCGGCCACCACGCCCATGTTGTGCGTGATGATGACGATCGCGGCGCCGAACTCGTCGCGGCAGCGCCGGAGGAGGTCGAGGATCTCCGCCTGCACGGTCACGTCGAGCGCGGTGGTCGGCTCGTCGGCGATGATGACGCTCGGCTCGAGGGCCAGCGCGCTCGCGATGACGACGCGCTGCTTCTGCCCGCCGGAGAACTGGTGCGGGTAGTGGTCGACGCGCTCCTCCGGGTCGGGGATGCCGACGCGGCGGAGGTAGTCGATCGCCTTCGCCCGGGCCTCCTTCTTCGAGACGCCACCGTGGGCGCGGAGCCCCTCGGCGATCTGCCACCCGACGGTGAAGACGGGGTTGAGCGCGGTGCTGGGCTCCTGGAAGACCATCGCGCCGGCGGTGCCGCGGAGCTCGCGGAGCTTCTGGGCGCCGACGCTCACGACGTCGGTGCCGTCGAGGTACACGGCCCCGCCGAGCGTCGCGGTCTCGGGCATGAGCCGGAGCATGCTGCGGGCGGTGACGGACTTGCCGGAGCCGGATTCCCCGACGAGGGCGAGGACCTCACCGGGCCGCACGTCGATGCTGACGCCCTTGACGGCGTCGACGGCACCGTTGTCGGTGGCGAAGGTGACGGTCAGGTCGTCGACGACGGCGACCGGCTCGGCGCGCGTGGCGTCGGTCGGTCGTTCCGGTCCGGCCGGGAGGCCCGTGGTTGCGTCCGTCATGCGGCCGCTCCTTCCGTGCTGGCCGCCTGCTTGCGCGACACCAGCTGCTTCAGCCGGCGGCGGGCGCGCAGACGGGGGTCGGAGATGTCGTTGAGGCTCTCCCCGATGAAGGTCACACCGAGCACGAGCACGACGATCGCGACACCCGGGAACACACCCGTCCACCAGACGCCCGACGCGACGTCGGACAGCGCGCGGCTGAGGTCGTAGCCCCACTCGGCGCCCGCGGTCGGGCCGATCCCGAACCCGAGGAAGCCGAGGCCCGCGAGCGTCAGGATCGCGTCGCTCGCGTTCAGCGTGAGGATGAGCGGGAGGCTCCGCGTGCTGTTGCGCAGGACGTGGCGGGTCATGATCCGCCACGGGTTGGTCCCCATCACGCGGGCCGACTCGACGAAGGCCTCGTTCTTCAGCCGGACGGCCTCGGCGCGGACGACCCGGAAGTACTGCGGCACGTAGACCACCGTGATCGAGATGGCTGCGGCGATGATGCCGCCCGCGTAGCTCGAGTTGCCGCCGGACACCACGATCGAGACGACGATCGCGAGGAGCAGCGACGGGAAGGCGTAGATCGCGTCGGCGACGACGACCAGGACCCGGTCGAGCCAACCGCCGAGGTAGCCGGACACCATGCCGAGGATCACACCGATCGTGATCGACACGATGACCGCGACGATGACGACGAGGACGGCCGTGCGAGCGCCGTAGACGACGCGGCTGAACACGTCGAACCCACCGACCGTGGTGCCCCAGATGTGCTCCGGGCTCGGTGCCGCCGTGCGCGGGAAGCCCTGGCCGTCGGCACCCTGCAGCTGGCCGAAGCCGTACGGGGCGATGAGCGGTGCGGCGATCGCGACGATGAGGTACAGGGCGCAGACGACCACGCCGGTGATGAGCATGGCGCGCTGCCAGCCGGTGCTCCTGCGGAGCTGGACGACCACGGGCAGGCGCTTCCACAGCGGCTCGTGGCGGTCGACGAGGGCGGTGTCGGCCATCGCTAGAACCTCACTCTCGGGTCGATGAGCGCGGCGACGACGTCGACGATGAAGTTCGTCACGGCGACGATCACCGCGAGCATCGCGACGATGCCCTGGACCGCGACGAAGTCGCGGGCCGACAGGTACTGGTTGAGCTCGAAGCCGAGCCCACGCCACCCGAAGGTGGTCTCGGTCAGGACGGAACCACCGAGCAGCATGGCGATCTGGAGTCCCATGACCGTGATGATCGGCACGAGGGCGGGACGGAAGGCGTGTGTCCGGACGAGCCGTGCCTCCCGGACGCCGCGTGAGCGGGCCGCGTCGACGTACTCGGAACCGAGCGAGCCGATCATGTTGGCGCGCACGAGGCGGAGGAAGATGCCGGCGGTGAGCAGCCCCAGCGTCAGTGCGGGCAGGACGGCGTGCGCCAGCACGTCCCCGATGATCTGGGCGTTGCCGGTGCGGAGCGCGTCGATGATGTAGATGCCGCTCGCGCCGGGGATGTTGTCGAGCACGAGGCTGACCCGTGTCGACGCACGGTCGCCGAGCGGCAACCAGCCGAGCCAGACCGAGAACACGAGCTTGAGGAGCAGACCGCCGAAGAAGACCGGCGTCGCGTACGTCAGGATCGCGAGGGCGCGGAACAGCACGTCCGGCCACTTGTCGCGCACGTACGCGGCGAGCATGCCGAGCGGGATGCCGAGGACGAGCGCGACGATGAGCGCGTAGAAGACGAGCTCCGCGGTCGCGCCGCCGTACTGCAGGATGATCTCGGTGATCGGGCGGTGGTCCGTCGTCGTCTCGCCGAAGTTCAGCCGGACGATGTTGCCGAGGTACTCGAGGTACTGCACGAGGACCGGTCGGTCGTAGCCCGCGGCGTGCAGACGTTCCTGCAGCTGGTCGGGCGTGAGACGGCCGCCCACGGACGCGGTGATCGGGTTCCCGATGACGCGCATCAGGAAGAACACGAGCGTCACGAGGATGAAGACGGTCGGGAAGATCAGGAGGAACCGGACGAGGACGTACCGGCCGAGTCCGCCGCCCTGCCCCGAGGCACGTCGCTGTGCCTGGGGCTTGGTGGGGTCGGTGGCCAGGTCCGCGCTCGCTCCGGGGCCGGCGCCGGGGCCGACCTCGGGAGTGCTGAGGGTCACGGGTGGGTGCCTTTCGAGACGTGGTCAGGGGGCGCTCCGTCGTGGAGCGCCCCCTGGGGTCACATCGGTGTTACTTGGAGAGGGTCGCGTAGCGGAACTTGAACGAGGCGTCGAGGGTCAGGCCCTTGACGTCCTTGCCGGCCACGGCGATCGACTTGCCCTGGAGGAGCGGCAGGGTCGAGATCTGCTCGGCCTCACGCTGCTGCGCCTGCTCGATGAGGTCGGCGCGCTTCGACGCGTCCGACTCCGCCTGCTCGTCGGAGATGAGCTTCTGGATCGTCGGGTCGTCGTAGTGGTTCTGCACGAAGTTGTCCTTCGTGAAGAACGGCGACAGGTAGTTGTCCGCGTCCGAGAAGTCGGGGAACCACCCGAGCTGGTACACCGGGTAGGCGTCCTTCGTGCGGTCGACCGCGTAGGTCGTGTAGACCGTCGACTGGATGTTCACGGTGAACAGGCCCGAGTTCTCGAGCTGCGTCTTGAGCTCGGCGTACTCGTCGTCCGACGTCGAACCGTAGTGGTCCGGTGCGTACTGGATGTCGAGCTGCACCTTGCCGGAGACACCGGCGTCGGACAGGGTCTTCTTCGCCTTGTCGACGTCCGCACCACCGTTGCCGTCGCCGTAGAGCGTCTTGAACGGCGTCGCCGCGCCGGTCAGGCCGTCCGGGACCATCGAGTAGAGCGGCGAGTACGTGTTGTTGTACACGTCCTTCGCGAGCTTCTCGCGGTCGACGACGTCCGCGACCGCCTGGCGCACCGCGAGGGCCTTCTTCTCGTCGGCGCCCGACTGGCCGGTGCCGAAAGGCTGCGTCTTGAAGTTGAAGACGAGGTAGCGGATCTCGCCGCCGGGGCCGTCGGTGACCTTGACCTTGTCGTCCTTGCGGAGGTCCGCGATGTCGGTCGGCGTCAGCGAGCGGTACGCCACGTCGACGTCGCCCTTCTGCACGGCGAGCTTGAGGTCGGTCTCCTTGGTGTAGTAGCTGGCGGTGACCTCGTCGGTCTTCGCCTTGCCGAGGAGGCCGTCGTACTCCTTGTTCGCCTTGTACTGGATCGTGTCGTTCTCCTTGTACGAGGTGATCTCGTACTGCCCGGCGAACGCCTTGCCCTTGACGATGTCCGCCGCCGGGGTGAGCTTGTCGGCCGAGAAGACCTGCTCGTCGACGATCGGACCGGCGGGGCTCGAGAGCACCTGCGGCCAGGTCTGATCGGCGTGGTCGAGGTTGAACACGACCGTCGTGTCGTCCGGGGTGTCGATGCTCTTGAGGTTGGCGAGCAGGGACTGCGGGCCGTTCTCGTTGTTGATCTTCAGCTCGCGGTCGAACGAGAACTTCACGTCGCTCGAGGTGAGGTCGTGGCCGTTCGCGAACTTCAGGCCCTTCTTCAGGGTGACCTCGTACGTGGTCGGGTTCGTGAACTCGCCCTTGCTGGCGATGTCCGGCTTGACGTCGGGGCTCCCGACCGGGGTGTTCATCAGGAACGGGAACACCTGGTTCTGCACGGCGAAGGAGCCGTTGTCGTAGGAGCCGGCCGGGTCGAGCGACGTGATCTTGTCGGTCGTGCCGATCGTCATGCCGTTCAGGTCGGCGGACGACACGCTGCCGCTCGCGCAGCCGGTCAGCACCAGCGCCGTCGCTGCTGCTCCGGCGCCGAGCGCGATGCCGCGCTTGCCCCACTTGGTGACGGATGCCATGTCCGTGTACCTCTCTGGTGATGATTGCAGGAGTCCTGACCGGCGGGTGGAACGACTGTGTGCCCGGTCAGGAACGCTCATTGGTACCACCCTGTCACGGAACCGAACGAACCGAGGGCGATTTGTTTACACCGCTGTAATGCAGGACCGCGTCGTCTGGCGCATCATGTCGCCGGTCCTGCGCGGCGTGTCGCGCAGCATTGTTGCGTCAGGCAACACCGCCGGGTCGGCGGGTGCGTCGGTCGCGGCACTGGCTGCCGCCCGCCGGGATGTCGCCCGCCGTCCCCGCCACCTCCAGCCCCCACCGCCACCGCCACCGCCACCACGCACCGGCCGGGGGACTCCGTCACGCTCGACGCCCACGGCCGGCACGTCCTGCCCGCTCGGCGACTCGCGCGCGGCGCGTCCGGCCCGCTCGGCACGCCGACCGCTGGTCGCAGGACATGCCGCCCACGTTCCGCGTCGGTCGCACAACCTGCCGCTCGCTCCGAGACGAGCCGACCGTTCCTGCGACCAACCTCACCCCGCCGGGAGGCACGACCCGCCTCCGACACGCACCGACCGGGCGGACTCCGTCACGCTCGACTCCCGCGGCCAGCGCGGGTGCGCTCAGCGCTGGCCGGCAGCGGCCGCCGCGGCCTCGGAGTCCGCACGCAGCCGCATCCGCTGCGCGTCGATGTCGACGAGCTGCCGCTGGATCTCCGCACGACGGTCGGCCTGCTCGTGCGGGTCCGCTCGCTGCAGCTGTCCGAGCAACGACGCCTTGCGCGCGAGGAGGTCCCGCTCCACGAGTGCCACGACGATGCTCCGGCAGTACAGTGCGAGGTCCTCGTCGGTGCGTGCCGGGATCGGGGACAGCGCGAGCTCCTGCACGAGGCTCCGGAGCGGTGCCGGCACGTCGGCGATCAAGCGGTCGAGCCAGTCCCCCGCCCCGATCGCGTCCACGTTCGCCACGACGGCGTCCCGCACGACGGCGAGCATCGGAGCCGAGAACGTGGCGGCGGCCGCGAGGCCGAGCAACGGCGCACCGACGTGCCCCGGCTGCTGCACCATCGCCATCACCGCGTCGCGCTCCATGCGGGTGATCGGGTCGTTCGGGAGGGACCGGAGCCCGGCCACGGGCTCGTCGGCAGGGGCGACCAGCTCGCCGCCGGGGCCTGCCTGCGCGACCGGCACCGTCCCTCCGATCCGGTCGTCCTGCGCGCCGCGCGCTCGCTGCCGCGCGTTCTCGACCGCACGACGGACCTCGGGGATGTCGAGTCCGAGCCAGCCCGCGAGCTCCCGCACGTAGCCCTGCGTCAGTGACCGGTCGCGGATCGTCGCGAGCACGGGGGCAGCAGCGCGGAGCGCCCCGACGCGACCCTCGACGGTCTCGAGGTCGTGCCCGTCGAGGGTGCGGCGGATCATGAACTCGAACATCGGCCGCTTGTTCGTCACGAGTCGTCGGATGGCGTCGTCGCCGCGCGCGAGCCGGAGGTCGCAGGGATCGAGCCCCTCGGGTGCCACCGCCACGAACGTCTGGGCGGCGAAGCGCTGCTCCTCCGCGAAGGCCCGCGACGCGGCACGCTGACCGGCGTCGTCCGGGTCGAACGTGAAGACGACCTCGCCGTTGGCGTTCGGGTCCGCGCCGCTCACGTCGCCGAGCATCGGTCGGAGCACCTTGATGTGGTCCACGCCGAACGAGGTCCCGCAGGTCGCCACCGCGGTCGTCACCCCGGCGAGGTGGCACGCCATGACGTCGGTGTAGCCCTCGACGATGACGACCTGCTTCTGCTTCGAGATCTCCCGCCGGGCGAGGTCGATCCCGTAGAGCACCTGGCTCTTGTGGTAGATCGGCGTCTCGGGGGTGTTGAGGTACTTCGGGCCCTTGTCGTCGTCGAGGAGCCGCCGCGCACCGAAGCCGATCGTGGCACCGGTGACGTCGCGGATCGGCCACATGAGGCGCCCGCGGAACCGGTCGTACGGCGACCGGTCACCCTGGCTGACGAGCCCGGCGCTCGTGAGTTCCTCGAGCGTGAAGCCACGGCCGCGCAGGTGGTCCTTGAGCGCGTCGTACGACTTCGGCGCGAAGCCGACGCCGAAGTGTTGCGCGGCACCCGGGTCGAAGCCGCGCTCGCCCAGGAAGCGTCGAGCCGGATCGGCAGCCCCGGTGGTGAGCTGCGACGTGAAGAACTCGAGCGCCGCCTCGTTCGCGGCGATGAGCCGAGCCCGGGTGTTGTAGTCGGTGCGCGGACCCTCGCCCTCTTCGTAGTGGAGGGTGAAGCCGATCTTCGCGGCCATGCGCTCGACGGCCTCGGCGAAGGTGGTGTGGTCCTGCGCCATGATGAAGCTGAAGACGTCGCCGTCCTCGCCGCAGCCGAAGCAGTGGTAGCGCCCGACCTGCGGCCGGACGTGGAACGACGGCGATCGCTCGTCGTGGAACGGGCAGAGGCCCTTCATCGAGCCGACGCCCGCGTGCTTCAGGGTGACGTAGTCGCCGACGACGTCCGCGATGTTGACACGCGAGCGGACCTCGTCGATGTCGTTCCGCGCGATCCTGCCAGCCACCCCTCGATCCTAGTTCGTGCCGCCGACCCCCGCCTGCCGCCGGCCCGTCTGTGGACGGCGTTCCGGCCTGGAGGCACGGTGCAGGACCGGCGCGCGCGGCACCGCCGGCCCGTGGTCGCGTCAGCAG
>NZ_JBPUGH010000063.1:0-18476 GCF_051548005.1 Curtobacterium flaccumfaciens
GCACGGAGCGAGGCTCGCGCCGCCCTCCACGAACCCGCACGAGCCGGCGCCGCACGAGCCGAAGCGCACGCCGGCGCCGCACGAGCCGAAGCGCACGCCGCCGCGCACGACCACGCACGCGCACCGGTGCCCGACTGGGCCGCCCTGCGCGCCATCGTCGGTCAGCCCGGGACGGACCCGGCCTGACCGACGCGACCACTCACGCTCCCGGCTGCACCGCCTGCACCTGCAACTGCTGCACGCCCGAGGCCGTGCACGCCGACAGCTCCAGCTGCCCCGCGTCGAGGAACAGTGACTGCTTCGACCCCGGCGGGTACACCCGGAACCCGTCCGCCGTCGTGATCCCGCAGTCCTCGTAGTCGCGCGCCTGCGCCACGAGCAGCGTCGCGTGCGCCGTGCTGCCGGCGGCGATCGTGACCGTCCCGTGCGCACTCGAGCGGTCGAACGTCGCCGGCGCCCCGAGCTGCGTCCCGTTGCCCTTCCCCACGAAGGACACCCCCGGCCAGCCCTGCAGGGTGCACGGCGACGAGCCCGTGTTCCGGAAGACGATCTCGTACGCCTGGTGCCCCGCACTCCCGCCGCCGACCGCGGTCGTCAGCGACCCGTGCAGGTGCGTCGCGGTGCACGCACCCGAACGGAGCGACCCGGCACTCGACCCGCTGCCGCCGCCCGTCGCCGCCGATCCGGTCGCCGCTGACGCGGCCGTCGGACCGGAGGCACTGCTCGCGTCGGTCGCGGGCGCCGCGCTGGCGGCGCTGTGCGTCGTCCCCGTGGTCGGTCCCGCCTGCACGGCACCGCCGCTCGCACACCCGGCGAGGGCGACGAGGGCGATGATCCCCGCAGCCCCCGCGAACGCTGCGCTCTTCCACGTCGTGGTGGTCATCTCAGGCTCCTTCCTGTCTGCCTGCGTCCACGTTCCGCCCGCGTGCATGAGGTTTCGATGAGGTGCGGTCCCGACCCTGCCGGAACCGCACGACCACGGTCAGCCCGGGGCGCTCGGTGTCCTCCGGAGCGGTGGGCCGCAGGGAGAGCTCGGCCCGCTGCGCCCGCACCGCCCACTGCACGATCGCCAACCCGGTCCCCGTGCCGGACCCGCCGGTCGCTCCCGGACGCAGCGCCCGGCGCCGGGCTCGCGCGGGGATGCCCGGGCCGTGGTCCGCGACCCGCAGGACTCCGTCGTCGACCTGGACCGCGACCGGCGCAGCCCCGTGGCGTTCGGCGTTGGCGAGCAGGTTCTCCACGACCCGCTCGACCAGCTCCGGGTCCGCGTCCACCACCGTCGGCTTCGTCCGCAGGTCGATGTCCGCGTCGGCGGACGCCCCTGGCCCGACCGCCTCGACGTGGGCGATCACCGCACGTTCGACGACCCGGTCGAGCCGCACCTGCTCCGTCGACACCGCTGCCGGGCCGGCCGAGCGGGCGCGGAGCAGCAACCGCTCGGTCAACGCCACGAGCCGGTCCACCTGCCGCACCGTCTGCTCCGGCGGCGCCCGACGCTCGGCCAGCACCCGCAGCGTCGCGAGCGGGGTGCGGAGCTCGTGCGCGGCCTCCACCAGGAACTGCTCCTGCGCCTCCAGCCCCCGCACCGCCGGACGCACCGCGATCCCCGCGACGACGTGCGCGAACGCAGCGGCCGCGAGCGTCAGTGCCCCGGCCGCGAGCAGCAAACCCGTGCGGAGCTGCGTGTGCCCGACCGCGGCGGCCACGGGCTTGCCCGCGACGGCGATCCCACCCGTGTACCCGCCGTCCACGTAGGTCCCGAAGTCCGTGATCGTCGCCGCCGCCCAGTGCAGCTCGGGGCCGTCGGGAGACGAGGCCTCCGGTGCGACGAACGTCACCACCTGGTCACCTGCGTGCCGGGCGTCCGCGAGTGCTCGCCGCAGCACCGCGTCCGACGGCAGTGCGCCCTGCCCGGGTTGTGCGTACGCGATCTCCCGGTCCGTCACGAAGCCGTACACCGGCACGGACTCGGCGGCGTGGCTCTGTTGCACGGGTCCGAGACGGAGCGCCTGGTCCTCGCCGAAGGTGACGAGGTCCGCGAGCGTCTCGGCGCGCTGCCGGAGGTCGGTGTCGGTGGCCTCGCCGCGCGACGCGAGGTCGATCCGGAGCGCCGCGCCGACCAGCACCCCGAGGCACACAGCCGTCGCCGCGGCGAACACGAGCGTCGTCGTCCACCGGATGCGGGCGATCCGTCGGCGTGCCGGGTCCGACCGACGCCGGTCCCGGCTCACCCCGTCACCCGGTAGCCGACGCCCCGGACGGTCTCGATCAGATCGGGGCTCCCGAGCCGGCGCCGGAGCTGTCCGACGAGGACGTCGACCACGTTCGAGCCCGGTGCGCTCATCTCGTCCCAACCGCGCTCGAGCAACTCGGTGCGCCCGACCACCCGCCCGGTCGCGCCCAGCAGCACTTCGAGCACCGTGAACTCCTTCGCGGTGAGCGTCACCGGCAGTCCACCGCGCCGGACCTCGTGCCTGGCGGTGTCGAGTTCGAGGTCCCCGACCCGGAGCACCGGGGGAGCGAGGTCCACCGCCCGACGACCGAGCGCGCGGATCCTGGCGATCAGCTCTGCGAACGCGAACGGCTTGACCAGGTAGTCGTCGGCGCCGTGCTCGAACCCCGCGACCCGGTCGGACACGCGGTCCCGCGCGGTGAGCAGCAGCATCGGCGTGGTGTCCCCGGCCCGTCGCAGCGCATCGACCAGCCCGATGGCGTCGCCGTCCGGAACGGTGCGGTCGAGCACGAGGCAGTCGTAGTGGCTCACGGCACGCTGGAGGTCCGCGTCCCGCAGGGTCCCCACGTGGTCGACGACGAACCCCTCGTCGCGCAGGCCCTCGACCACCGCGGCGCCGAGTTCCACGTCGTCCTCGAGCAGCAGCACCTTCACGCCGACACGCTACGTCCTCTGGACGCCGTGCGACCGGGAACCGATCGGTCGGGTGCGACCGCGGCGGACGATCCGGCACGGGGAGGTGCGCGGTCAGCCCTCGGGCTGCGCCGTCGCCCGCTCGGTGCCTCCCGGGCGGGTGACCCGGAACCACCGGACGAGCTCGCGCAGCGCGGGGACGACGGGTCCGGCCGCGTGGTCGTCCGGGAGGAAGTCGATGTCGTCGAAGGTCGTCCGGTACCCGGGGACGTCGGCGTGCTGCAGGGCGTCCTCGGCGGCGTAGCCCATGGTCCAGCCGGGGAACTGCCGCTCCGGTACCTGCTCCTCGAGCAGCACGGTCACGTGGTCGTGACGCGGGTCCTCGGTGATGAAGGTCATCTTCTCGCGCACCGCCGCCTCCGGACCTTCGAGCAACTGCAGGAACCGGTGGTCCTTGTAGAGCAGGAGCCCCGTGATCCCCACGGACTCGTTCGCCGTGCGGGCGTGCGCGAGCAGCTCGTCGAGTGCGTCGAGCCCGAACCCGACGACCGCGCGGCTGGAGTACACCAGCGACAGCAGGGGTCCGTCGGTGGCGCGGTCGACCGGTTCGCTCGTCATGCCGCCATCCAACCCGGGCCGTGTCGGCGGACCCTCAGCGCCGTCCGACGACCGCACCGTCCGACCGGGCCTCGTCGCTGGCCAGTCGTCGGCGGAGCACCAGCCCGACCACGAGGCCCCCGAGCACGCCAGCCGCCGTGAGGCCGCCGCCCACCCAGGTCGTGACGACCGTCCGGTGGCCGAGCAACGCGTCGAGCAGGAGTCCGAGGCCCACCACGCCCGCCGTCAGCAGCACGGCGAGCACCGGCTCCGGCCACCTCGGTGCCGGTGCCGACGGATCCCGAGGCGGGAGGCCGCGATCGACTCGTCCCCGAGCAGCGAGCTGGCGGTCCCGGACGACGAGACCGATGATCGGCCCCCATGCCGTGACCGCGGACTGGTTGCCCTCCGGGTTGACGATCGCCGTCACCGCGATGGTCGCGACGGCACCCCCGACGTACCACCACGGCAGCACCTGTCGCAGCGGGAGCACCCAGCGGCCGCCTGATCCCCTCCCGTCGTCGCTCACTCCTCGAAGATCACCCCGATCGGCTCGCGCTTCTCCTCCTGGAAGCGGTCCTCCGCGCGCCCGAGCGCCCAGTACGCCGACAGCGACAGCTCGGGCTTCTCGAGTCCCCAGTCGTCCTGCAGCAGGCGACGGACCGCCTTCATCGCGGTCCGCTCGCCGTGCGCGAACACCTGCACCGGCCGGGAGGGACGGGGCAGCGTCCGCGCCGCCTCCAGCAGCAGGGTGCCCGGCTCGGCGCCGGTGGCGTCGCGGTGCAGCCACCGCAGGTCCACGCCGGTCGGGTGCGCGATCGGCTGCTCGTCGTCGGGACCGGCCACCTCGACCAGGGCGATGCCCGTGGCGGAGGCGTGCAGTGCCTCCAGGGCGGACCCGATGGCCGGCAGGGCGCTGTCGTCGCCGAGGAGGACGTGCGTGACCGCGGGGTCGGAGGACGGCGTGTAGCCGCCGCCCGGGCCGGACAGCGCGAGTCGGTCGCCGGGGCGTGCCGCGGCGGCCCACGGGCCGGCGAGCCCCTCGTCGCCGTGCACCACGAAGTCGATCGCGATGGTCCCGGCCGCGTGGTCGATGCTCCGGACGGTGTACGTGCGGCGGGCCGGGCGGTCCTCCTTCGGCAGCGTCGCGCGGAGTCCGTCGAGGTCGTACGGCGGTTCCAGGCCGAGCCCGGGCTTCGCGAGGAGCAGCTTGACGTAGCGGTCGGTCGCCGCGATGCGGTCGGGGTCCGCACCGGCCACGAAGTCGGCGAAGGCGGGGCCGCCGAGGTGCACCCGCACCATGTGGGGGCTCAGGCGCTCCGTGCGGTCGACGACGAAGACGTGCTGGGGGCGGTTCGGCTTGGGACTCATCGGGGACGAGTCTCCTCTCGTTTCCTCGGGCGTGACGCTTGACTGTCCAGGAGGTGAGGTTAGCCTTACCTCATGGACACCATCGTCACGCCGTTCTCGGAGCTGCTGCGCCGCCGCACCCGGCGGGCCGGCGGTTCCGCGACGGGGGACGGGCTCCTGCACGACCTCGCGGCCGGGACGTGCGAGGTGGCGGACCACGCGGACCTGCTCGGCCAGTACGCGTTCGTGTACGACGCCCTCGAGCGCGCCGCGGAGCGGATGGTGGACCACCCGGTCGTGGCACCGTTCGTGACGCCGCAGCTCACGCGGATGCCCGCGATCCGCGCGGACCTGGAGTACCTCATCGGGCCGGACTGGTCCGAGTTGGTGTGCCCCCTGCCGGCCACGACCGCCTACGTCCGGCGGCTCAACGAGGTCGCGGCGACCTGGCCGGGTGGTTTCGTCGCGCACCACTACACGCGCTACCTCGGCGACCTGTCCGGCGGTCGTGCGATCGGCACGGTCCTGAGCGACCGGTTCGGCTTCGAGACGAACGGCGTGCTCTTCTGGATCTGTGAGCAGGTCGCCGACCCGGCCGCGTTCGGGGACACGTACCGCGACCAGCTCGACCGGGCCCCGTGGGACGCCGACGAGCAGGAGCGGGTGATCGCCGAGGTCGAGACCGCCCACGCGCTCGACCGACGGCTCCTCGCCGAACTCGAGGCGCTCCGGACGCCGGCAGCCGCTCCGCGCGCGGTCCACGCCTGACGCGCGCCCTCCGACCCGCCGGGACCGCGGCGCACGGCGACTGCAGGGGTGCTCCTGCCGCGTGCCACGGTCCCGGCGCCCTGTTGCCGCCGTGGCCACGGTCGCGGCCGCTGCCGCTGGTGGTACCGGTGGGGCCGCTGGTCCGTCCGGACGGTTGTCGTCACCGGTCCCGGTGGCCCGATACGCTGCTGGGATACCGGGGCCCGCCCCCGGCAGACCCGGAAAGGACGACATGACGGCGATCGACGGCCAGACGCGTCACGGACGCGCCAGGGACGACGTGAGCGGAGCGGTCGACAGCGACCTCCGCGCCGACGTCCGCTACCTCGGCAACCTGCTCGGGCGGGTGCTGCGCGAGGTGGGCGGCGACGACCTCCTGCACGACGTGGAGACCCTGCGAGCCGCGGTGATCGAGGCCTACGAGGGGTCCGGCGCCGCGGGCGCCGCCCGGGCCGAGGAGCTCGTCGCGGGCATGTCCGCCGAGCGGGCCGAGGCCGTCGCGCAGGCGTTCACCACGTACTTCCACCTGACGAACCTCGCTGAGGAGCACCACCGCGTGCGCGTGCTCCGGCAGCGCGGCGACGACGGCGGGCTCCCGGGTGACTCGTTCCCGGCGACGTACGGCTCGCTCGTCGAGCAGGTCGGCGCCGACGAGGCGGCGGCACGGCTCGAGGGCCTGCGGTTCCACCCGGTCCTCACCGCGCACCCGACCGAGGCCCGCCGTCGTGCGGTCACCACGGCCGTCCGGCGCATCACCGACCTGATCGACGAGCGCGACCGCTCGCGGAACGCCACCGCGCGCGCCGAGAACGAGCGGCGTCTCCTCGAGGAGATCACCACGCTCCTCCGGACCTCGCCGCTCCGGACCACCCGGCCGACCCCGCTCGACGAGGTCCGGACGGCCATGAGCGTCTTCGACCAGACGCTCTTCGAGATCGTCCCGCAGGTGTACCGCCTGCTCGACGACCGTCTGCAGGGCGACGACGCCGGGCGTGCCCCGGTGGTCGCTCCGGCGTTCGTCCGCTTCGGGACCTGGATCGGCGGCGACCGCGACGGCAACCCGCACGTGACGGCCGACGTCACCCGACAGGCCGCCGAGATCGCGTCCGAGCACATCCTGCTCGGCCTCGCGCGTGCCGCGACCCGCATCGGCAGCGCCCTCACCCTCGACGCGAGCGAGACACCGGCGGACGCCGGACTGACCGCGCTCGTCGCCGAGCAGGAGCGCCTCGACCCGGCCGTCGCCGAGCGGATCGGCGTCCGTGCCCCGAACGAGACCCACCGGCGGGCGCTGCTGTTCGTGGCGGCCCGCATCCGTGCCACGCGTCGCCGTGACGAGCGCACCGCCTACGCGAGCCCCGAAGAGCTCCTCGCCGACCTCCGGACGATCCAGGCCTCGCTCGTCGCCGCCGGTGCCGTGCGCCCGGCGAACGGAGAGCTCCAGAACCTGGTCTGGCAGGTCGAGACCTTCGGGTTCCACCTCGCCGAGCTCGAGGTCCGTCAGCACTCGCAGGTGCACCGCAACGCCCTCGCCGAGATCCGCGCGGGTGGCGAGCTGAGCGACACGACGCAGGAGGTCCTGTCGGTCTTCCGGACCATCGCGGACCTCCAGGCCAGGTTCGGCGTGCGGGCCGCGCACCGGTACATCGTGTCGTTCACGCAGTCCGCGGCGGACCTGGCGAACGTGCACGAGCTCGCGGTCGCCGCGCTCGGGTCGGCCGAGGCGGCACCGGTGCTCGACGTCATCCCGCTGTTCGAGACCTTCGCCGACCTGCACGCCAGCGTCGACGTCCTCGACGAGGCCGTCCGTACCGAGCCGTTCCAGCGCCGACTCGCAGCGACCGGGCGTCGGCTCGAGGTCATGCTCGGCTACTCGGACTCGTCGAAGGACGTCGGCCCGGTGTCCGCGAACCTCGCGCTCTACGACGCACAGGCCCGCATCGCCGACTGGGCGTCCGCGAACGACGTCGAGCTGACGCTGTTCCACGGCCGTGGCGGGTCGCTCGGGCGTGGCGGCGGGCCCGCCAACGAGGCCGTCCTCGCGCAGCCGCCGGGATCGATCGACGGACGACTCAAGCTCACCGAGCAGGGCGAGGTCATCTTCGCCCAGTACGGCGACCAGGACATCGCGGCGCGGCACCTCGAGCAGATGGCCTCCGCCACGCTGTTCGCGTCGTCGCCCTCGAACGAGCAGCGCACCGCGGCGGCGGCCACCGAGTTCGCCGACCTCGCGCAGCAGCTCGACGACGTGTCGCGTCGGGCGTTCTACGACCTGGTCAAGGCGGACGGGTTCGCACCGTGGTTCGCCCGGGTCACCCCGATGGAGGAGCTCGGACTGCTGCCCCTCGGCTCGCGTCCGGCCCGCCGTGGGCTGTCGGTCGAGTCCCTCGAGGACCTCCGGGCGATCCCGTGGGTGTTCTCGTGGACCCAGGCACGGATCAACCTCGCCGGCTGGTACGGGCTCGGCTCTGCGCTCGAGGCCGTCGGGGACGTCGACGTGCTCCGCCGTGCCGCCGCCGACTGGCCGCTGTTCGGCGCGATGATCAAGAACGTCGAGATGTCGCTCGCGAAGACCGACGAGTACATCGCCGGGCGCTACCTCGAGCTCGCCGACCGCGACGACCTCGCCGCGCGCGTGCTCGACGAGATGCGGCGCACGCGGGCCTGGGTGCTTCGGATCTCCGGGGGCGCCGACGTCCTCGAGGACCGCCCCGTCCTCGCCCGCGCCGTCCGGCTCCGCAGCCCGTACGTCGACGCGCTCTCGCACCTGCAGCTCCGGGCGCTCCGGTCGATCCGGACGAGCGGCAGCACCGACCCGACGGACCGCGACCACCGGCTGCTCCTGCTGACCGTGAACGGCATCGCCGCCGGCCTGCAGAACACCGGCTGATCCCGGCGGCTGCGGCTGCGGCTGCTCCACGAAACGCGCGCGCTCCGACGTCCCACCCGTCGATCGACGCGCGTTTCGTCGTGTGCGGCGCGCGTGTCACTTCGCCCGTCGCTGTCGAACGACCGGACCGCTGCCGCACGACAGCGACCGCGTCGCTGATTGCGCGTGCAATCATTCGCGCAGCGAAGGGACGACGTCGTCGTCGTCGTACGACACACGACCGTGGCGCCCCCCGGCGCCCACGCAACCGCCTGGAGGCGCGGCGCGCGTCCGGCGGACCGGCACCGGTCCTCCAGGCTGGTCCTGGTCCTGGTCCTGGTCCTGGTCCTGGCCGCGGCCGGTCCACCAAACGCGCGCGTGACGACGTCCCACCTGTCGATGGACGCGTGCTGCGTCGGAACGCGCGCGTTCCGGAGGCCCGCCCGGCGTCACGCCCTCGGCGCCCACGCGACCGCCTGGAGGCGCGGCGCGCGCCCGGCGGACCGGCACCGGTCCTCCAGGCTGCCGCCGTCCCACGAAGCGCGCGCGGTGCGACCTCCCGCGCGTCGATCGACGCGTGTGGCGTCGGAACGCGCGCGTCCCATCAGCCGTTCTCCTTGTCGAATCGATTCGAGGCGGCGTAGCGTGGCCGCGTGACGACGGAGCGCAGCGCAGAACCGACGACCACCCAGCGGGGAGCGCTGCCGCCCATCGTGCCGCTGGCGCTCATCGTCGGGGTCTCGCCGTTCGCCACGGACATGTACATCCCGGCGCTCCCGGCCATCGCCCGTGACCTCGCGACCACGCCCGGCGCCGTGCAGCTGTCCCTGACCGCGTTCCTCGTCGCGTTCGCCGTCGGACAGCTGCTCGCGGGCCCGGTGAGTGACGGGATCGGACGACGACCGATGCTGCTGGTCGGCACCGCCGTGTTCGTCCTCGCGTCCGTCGGGTGCGCCCTCGCTCCCGATGCCGTGACGCTCGTCGTCGCGCGGGTGCTCCAGGGCCTGGCAGGAGCGGCGGGGGCGGTCGCCGGTCGGGCGATGGTGTCCGACGTCACGGCGGGTCCCCGGATGGCGAAGGTGTTCGGCACCCTTGCGGCGATCAACGCGATCGGTCCGGTGGTCGCACCGCTGGCCGGGGGAGCCGTGCTGACGGCCGCGAGTTGGCGGCTCATGTTCGTCGTGCTCGCGGTGCTCGGTGCCGTGTTCTTCGTGCTGGTCGTCCTGCGGTTCCGGGAGACCCTGCCCCGGGAGCGCCGCGGCGGTGTCGGGCTCGGCGCCAACTGGGCGCGCATCCGGCAGCTCATGGCAATCGGACGGTTCCGCGCCTACGTCCTCACCGGGGTGCTCTCCACGATCGGGTTCTTCGCCTACATCGCCACGAGCTCGTTCGTCTTCCAGACCCAGTACGGCTTCAGCGAGGGCCTGTACACGCTCGTGTTCGCCACCAACGCCTCGATGATGATCGTGACGACGCTCGTGTTCCGCAGGGTGGTCGGGCGCTGGTCGGAGGACGGGTTGCTCTCGTTCGGGCTGGCCGTCGGGACGCTCGGCGCGCTCGGGGTCCTGACGTCGGCGCTGCTCGGCCTCGGACCGGTCCCGGTCTGGTGTTCGCTCGCCGTGGTGACCGGTGGGTGGGGCTTCGTGCTCCCGGCGGCGATGACCCGCACCCAGCACGTCGGGGCGGCGCACCCGGGGACCGCGGCGGCGCTCCAGGGCGGCCTGACGTTCGGGCTCGGCGGTCTCGGGACGCCCCTCGCAAGCGCGCTCGGGGGCACCGCGCTGGCGATGGGGTCGGTCATGGCGGTGCTCATGGCCGCGGCGGTCGTCGTGCAGCTGGTCGCGACGCGCCGGGCCCGCGCTGACGCGTGACGGGGCGGGCCGGCGCGGCAGCGTGACGCACCGGTCGACTCGACACGCGGCGGGACCGTGGCTGCCCCGACCCGGGCAGCCCGGTAGGTTCGACCCGGTAGGTTGCGAGCACGAACCGAAGGGGAGCGCACCGGATGGACATCGTCGTACACGAGGCATCAACGAACACAGCCGTCCTGGAGTGCAGCGGCCGACTCAACATGGTGTCCGCTCCGGCGTTCCGCGAGCGGGTGGCCGAGGTCGTCGGGGGTGGGCGCGCGAACCTCGCTGTCGAGCTCTCCGGTGTCGACTTCATGGACTCGTCCGGTCTCGGCGCACTGGTCGGATCCCTCAAGACCGCTCGGCAGGCCGGGGGAGACCTCCGCATCGCTGCACCGTCCGAGCAGGTGCAGATGGTCCTCAAGCTGAGCAACATCGACAAGATCCTGCGGACGTACCCCAACGGGGACGCCGCGGTGTCCGACTGGCTGTGACCACGGCGACCGGCGCGCACCGCGTCGAGTTGGACTGTCCGCCGGACGACGTCACGGCGGTGCACGAGTTCCTGGCCCGCGTCTGGCAGGCGGAACCGTCCGTGTCGGCGGAGGACCGGATGGCCCTCGAACTCGCGCTCGTCGAGCTGACGTCGAACGTGATCGAGCACGCGGGCCGCGGGCGCCAGCTCGCGTGCCGCGTCGACCTCTCCTGCTCGTCCGACGGCTACACCGCGGTGGTGAGCGACGACGGTGCCCCCGCCGGGATCGACCCCGCTGCGGCCGAGCTGCCGGACGACCTCGCCGAGAGCGGTCGTGGTCTGGCGCTCGTCAAGATGGTCGTCGACGACCTCCGGTACGACCGGGTGGACAACCGGAACCGCTGGTCACTGCAGCGCGCCCGGCGCGACTGAGCTTCGCTCGACAGGTCCACGGACCGCACTCCTCGGGCCGTTTCCCGCAAGCGGTCGGCACCGATTGCCGGAACCGCGACCCGCCGTGCGACGCTTCGGACGATGAGCACCGCCGCTGCCGACGACGCACGGGTCGATCGAGACCCCCGGTCCTCCTTCGACGTGTCCGGCGCACATCCGGACGAAGCCGTCCGGATGTACGAGGAAGCCTACGAGGGCGCCGGATTCTCGGCTGATCGGACCGACCGTCCGTTCGGCTACCGCTTCAAGGTCATCGGCGACGACACCATGACCTTCCGGTCCACCCGCTTCGACGGGCGCATGCGCGGTGAGGTCGAGGTCAAGGACGAGTACGTCGTGATGTGGACCGCGGAGGGCGGCGGCCGCGTCGACGTCGGCCGCGACGAGGTGGCCTTCGGACCGCGGGCGCCGATGATGTTCCCGTCCGGTCGGCCGTTCGTGTTCGACCTCGCCGACCTCCGGCAGAGCCTCGTGCAGTTCGACCGGCGCTACCTCGAGCGCGTCGCGGCCGAGGTGCACGGGGTCCAGCCCGGGCCGCTCGTGTTCGACCACGCCCGCACGCCGGACCCGGCCGACCTCCGCGCCTGGAACGCCCACGTGCAGCGGGCCGCCCGCATCGTCCTCGGCCCGGCGCCGCTGTCCGAGCTCGCGCTGGCGGGGACGACCCGGGAGACCGCGTACGCCCTGCTCCGCACGTTCCCGCACACCGTCCTCGCCCCGGAGGTCCCGCTGCCGCAGGGAGCGACCGGACGGGTACGGACGGCCATCGAGTACATGCACGCCTCAGCCCACACGCCGATCACGACGACGGACGTCGCGGAGCGGGTGGGGCTCAGCGTCCGAGGGCTGCAGCAGGCGTTCCAGCGCCAGGTCGGGACCGCACCGAACGCGATGCTGCGGGGCATCCGGCTCGACCGGATCCACGACGAGCTGGAACGTGCCCGACCAGGCGAGACGACGGTCGCGTCCGTCGCCGTCCGGTGGGGGTTCGCGCACCTCGGCCGGTTCTCCGCCGCCTACGCGCGCCGTTTCGGCGAGTACCCCCGCGACACCCTGCAGCGCTGACCGCCCCGGCCGGAGGCGGCGACCGCGCAGCCGTCAGCGCGGCGACCGGCCGCTGCGCAGCGCCTGCGTCGACCGCTACGCTGCCCCCGTGCAGCGACCGCGACCGTGGGTGATCGTGCCCGGCATCTGGAACTCCGACCCCGACCACTGGCAGTCCCGGTGGCAGGCCGACCGCGAGGCCGAGGACGGACGCGTCGTGCGGATCGCCCCGGCATCGTGGTCCCACCCGGACCCCGAGGACTGGCAGGCGGCGATCACGTCCGCGGTCGCATCACTCGACCCGGAGGACGGTCCGCCGGTCCTCGTCGCGCACAGCCTCGGCGTCCTCGCCGCCGCGCAGTGGTTGTCCGACCACGAGAGCGTGGCGCGCGGGCTGTCCCGCCCCGGACCCACGCCGCTCCCCGTCGCGGGAGCACTCCTCGTCGCACCCCCTGATCCGGAGGCGGAGGGGTTCCCGCCGGGGGCCCACGGCTTCACGGCACCGACACGCCCCGCGGCGGTCGACAACGTGCACCTCGTGGTCAGCGACGACGACCCGTACTGCTCGGCGGCGCGTGCCGTCGCGTTCGCCACGACGCTCGGCGCGACCGTGCACCGCTTCGGAGCGGTGCAGCACGTGAACGTCGCCTCCGGAGTCGGCGCCTGGAGTGCCGGGAGGGCGCTGCTCAGCACGATCGACCGACCGGTCTGACGGCGTCCAGGGTCGACCCGCCCGACGCGCCGCTCACGTCCGGGTGACATGGCAGCGGATTTCGCGACACTCCGCGGATCTCCCACGGTTCGACGGCTCCGATATTTACTGTTCGGGCATGGAGACGCAGTCCGGTGCACGCACCCCCCTCGTCGACCCCTTCGGTCGCGAGCTCGAGGAGTGGCTCCGTGATGCCCCGGCGACGCGCGCACCGTACTTGGCGGACCTCGTCGTCCCGCCGGTCACCGGGCCCGTGCAGCGACCGGACGCCGCGGCGCTGACCGCTCCGATCGCCGAGTCGACGGCCGACACGGACGCAGACACAGACGCCGCCGCTGCGGCCGAGCACGTGACCGCCGCCGGCGCGCTCGCCACCCGCGCAGCCACCACCGACACCGACACCGGTGCCACCGCCGAGGCGTTCCGCCGCCCTCGCGACCGCGCCCGTCACGCCGCGTGCACCCCGGCGTTCCCGGAACCGCCCGCACGTCTCGCCCTCCGCATCGACGAGCTCGCGATCGAGGTCGACGCCGCGAGCGGACGTCCCACGATCGAGCGCATCGTGCTCCTCGAGGACGAGGTCCGTCGTCGCGACGAGGACCTCGCACGCCTCGCGGCGTGGGAGGTCACCGTCGCCGAACTCGACGACCCCGAGGTGCGCGCCGCCCGCGAGTTCGCCCGCACCGTCTTCGCCGACCTCCTGGCCGACGCCGCCGTCGAGGCGGTCCGGCGTCAGCAGGCCGCTGCGCGCCGTGCTGCCACGGGACCGGTCCCGACCGTCGTGGGTCCCGCGCACCCGATCGCCAAGCATGCCGCCGCGACGGTGCCGGCTCGACCGCGGCCCGCGGCGCCGGGCGTCGCTGCGACCGACGCCGCCACCGCCGTGGTCCTCGAGCCGACCGCCGCCACCGCCGCGCTCATCGAGCCGGAGCGCGCTCCGGAACCCGTCGCCGAACGCGACGAACCCGTCCGACCCGCACCGGGCCTCCTGGCCGTCACGCCGGTGTCCGCGAACACGCGACCGACGCCGCTCGTCCAGCCCGCCACCGGGCCCACCGTCATCGACCGCCAGGCGTTCGCCGCTGCGCTGACCGCGCACGTCGGTGCCACGGCGAGCACGCCGGTCGTCCTGCCCGAGGCCGCGCGTCCCGACGACGCGCAGGCGGCCCCGGAGACCGCCCCGCAGGAGCAGGGCCCGTCGGTCAGGTGGTGGCAGCGGCTCGTCGCCCGCGTCCTGCGGGCGCTCGGCCGCGCCTGAGGTGCTGCCTGGAGGCACGGATCGCCCGGGCACCGCGGCCCGCGTGGTGCGCGTGCTCGGCTCGGTAGACTGACGGGATGCCGAAGCTCCGCGAGATCCAGGACGTCGTCGAGCAGCTGTGGCCGTCCGCCGGGGCGGAGTCGTGGGACGCGGTCGGCCTCGTCGCCGGTGACCCGGACGCCGACGTGCAGCACGTGCACCTCGCCGTCGACGCCGTCCCCGCGACCGCTGCCGAGACGGTCGCACTCGGGGCGGACCTGCTCCTGACGCACCACCCGCTGCTGCTCCGCGGCGTGACGACCATCGCCGAGTCGACCTACAAGGGCTCCGTCCTCGCGACCCTCGTCCGCGGCGGCGCCGGGCTCCTGGCCGCGCACACCAACGCCGACGTCGTGACCACCGGCACGTCCGCCGTGCTCGCCGACCGACTCGGTCTGACCGACCAACGACCGATCGACCCCGCTGCCGATCCCGCGACGGGGATCGGTCGGGTCGGCACGCTCGCCGAGCCCACCACGCTCGGCGCGCTCGCCCGGACCCTCGTCGACCTGCTGCCCGGCACCGCCACCGGCGTCCGCGTGTCCGGCGGGTACGACGACCCGATCCGGACCGTCGCGCTCTGCGCCGGCGCGGGCGATTCGCTGCTCGGGCACCCCGCCGTCCTCGGCGCCGACGTCTACGTCACGAGCGACCTCCGTCACCACCCGGCGTCCGAGTTCCGCGAGCAGGCGCAGCTCGCCGCGGGGCCCGCGCTCATCGACACCTCGCACTGGGCCACCGAGTGGCTGTGGCTCGACGTCGCCGCGTCGGAACTCGCGGCCGCCGCCGGGGTCCGTGTCACCGTGAGCGACCTCCGGACCGACCCGTGGGACTTCGCCGTCCTGCCGGCGGCCGAACCGTCCGAGCCGACCGCAGCAGCCGCCGTTCCGACCGGGGCCGCAGCCGAACCCGCCACCGAAGCAGAAGGAGCCTGACCGTGAAGGCAGCACCCGAGGACCAGGTCATCCTCCTCGACGTCCAGCGACTCGACAACGACGTGACCCGCATCGAGCACCGCATCACCGCGCTCCGCAAGGGCGACCAGCTCACCGAGCTCAGCACGAAGGCGGCGAAGCTCCGTGGTGAGCTCGCCGCCGCGACGGGGCTCGTGGAGGACGCGGAACGCGAACTCGCCCGCCTCGAGTCGGACACGGCGATCGCGCAGGCCCGGGTCGAGCGCGACACCACCCTCCTGCAGAACGTCGCCAACGCCAAGGACGCGGCGGGTCTGCAGAGCGAGCTCGACTCGTTGCAGCGGCGCATCGGCGACCTCGAGACGAGCGAGCTCGAGGTCATGGAGCAGCTCGACGGCCTCCGCGCCCGGGTCGGCGACATCGAGGCGCAGCTCGCCGACGCCGACGCCGCGCGCGCCGGACTCGTCGCCGAGCGGGACACCGAGATCGCACGGCTCGAGGGCGACCGGACCTCCGCAGTACAGGCCCGTGCGGACGTCGCCGCGAAGGTGCCGGCGGACCTCCTGGCGCTGTACGACCGGCAGCGCGCCCGGTACGGCTTCGGTGCATCGCTCCTGCAGGGCGGCGTGTCCACCGCCTCCGGCGTGACCCTGACCAACTCGGACCTGCAGTCGATCCGTGCCGCAGCGCCGGACGACGTCGTGCTCTGCCCGGACAGCGACGCGATCCTCGTGCGCACGCCCGAGTCGGGGCTGTAGACCCGGCCGTCGGAACGACGGGAGGCCCGGTGCCAGCTGGCACCGGGCCTCCCGTCTGAGCGAACGGGCCGGCCGTACGCCGGGTTCTGTCCCGCTCTCGCGGTGACGGCCATCTCTCTCGGACCGACGTTGCCGTCGGCCTCCAGCGGTCCACCCGAGGACTCAGCGAGCAGCCTCGTCGTCCTCTGTCTGACCTTGCTCCGGGCGAGGTTTACCGAGCGGATCCGGTCACCCGGACCCCTGGTGGTCTCTTACACCACCGTTTCACCCTTACCGACGTCGCCGCCGGCGGTCTGCTTTCTGTGGCACTGTCTCGCGGATTGCTCCGGGTGGGTGTTACCCACCGCCCTGCTCTGTGGAGCCCGGACGTTCCTCGGCACTCCCGGGGGAGTGACGCGACCGTCTCACCGACCCGTTCGCACGGAAAGTCTAGCGGTGCCGCCGCCCTGGCTCCGCGAGGTTCCGAAATTGTGGCATCTCGACGCGCTGGGCGCCCGTCGATGGAACCTCGACGCTTCACCGGCGGCAAGTCGCGGAACCTCGGCGCGACGCCTGAGCCGCGCGGCGCTCTTCCGCCGCCGTCGACCGTGGCAGCGACCCCGCCACGGCCGACGCCGCGGCGGGCTACGCCTGCTGCTGCGACCGCGCGGCGAGCGTCGCCGCGCCGATGATGCCCGCGTTGTTGCGGAGCGTCGCGGGGATGATGCCCGCCTGCAGGTCGAGCAGCGGCAGGAACTCCTCGTGGTGCTTCGACACGCCGCCGCCCACGACGAAGAGTTCGGGGGAGAGGAGCGCCTCGAGCGTCGAGTAGTACTTCTGCAGCCGTTTCGCCCAGTGCTTCCACGACAGGTCGTCCCGCTCCTTCGCCGCGAAGGAGGCCTTCGTCTCGGCGTCGTGGCCGTCGATCTCGAGGTGCCCGAGCTCCGAGTTCACGATGAGCACGCCGTCGTTGATGAGCGCCGTGCCGATCCCGGTGCCGAGGGTCGTGACGACGACGAGGCCGTCCTTGCCCTTCGCCGCGCCGAACTGCTGCTCGGCGAACCCGGCGGCGTCGGCGTCGTTCACGAAGTGGATCGAGCGGCCGAGCTCCTTCTCGAAGAGCGCCTCGGCCTCGAAGCCGATCCACTTCTTCGACACGTTCGCCGCCGACATGGTCTTGCCGTCGCGGACGATCGCCGGGAAGCACACGCCCACCGGCACGTCCGCCGCCGGCGCGAGCTCGTCGAGGATCGACTTCGCGACCGCGACGATGTCGTGCGGCTTGCCGCCCTCGGGAGTGGCCTTCTTGATCCGGTCGGTCTGGAGTTCGCCGGTGGAGACGTCGACGATCGCGCCCTTGATGCCCGTACCGCCGATGTCGACGCCGACTGCGAGGGTGGTCATGAGGAGCCTTTCGGTAGGGAGGTCAGGAGACGGTCAGGAGCTCGGCGCCGCGCTCGGTGACGACGAGGGTGTGCTCGAACTGCGCGGTCCACGACTTGTCGCGGGTGGAGACGGTCCAGTCGTCCGACCAGATGTCCGCCTCGATCCCGCCGAGGGTCAGCATCGGCTCGATCGTGAACACCATGCCCTCCTCGATGACGGTGTCGTGGTGGGGCGCGTCGTAGTGCGGGATGATCAGGCCGGAGTGGAACGCCCGTCCGACCCCGTGTCCCGTGTAGTCGCGGACGACGCCGTAGCCGAAACGCTTCGCGTACGCCTCGATGGCACGGCCGATCACGTTCACCTGCCGACCGGGGGCGACGGCCTTGATGCCGCGGCGGAGTGCCTCCTCGGTGCGGGTGACGAGGTCCTGCACCTCCGGGGCGGCTTCGCCGACGAGGAACGTCCGGTTCGTGTCGCCGTGCATCCCGTCCTTGTAGGCGGTGATGTCGATGTTGACGAGGTCGCCCTCCTGCAGCACGGTGTCGTCCGGGATCCCGTGGCAGATGACCTCGTTGAGGCTCGAGCACAGCGACTTCGGGTACCCGCGGTAGCCGAGCGTCGACGGGTAGGCACCGTGCGACACGACGAACTCGTGGCCGATGCGGTCGAGCTCGTCGGTCGTGACACCCGGGCGGATCGCTGCGCCGACGGCGTCGATCGCCTGCGAGGCGATGCGTCCGGCGGTCCGGATCCGCTCGACCTCCTCTGCGGTGTAGGTGTCACCGTGGCCGTGCTCGTCGGGTTCGGCGCGTCCGACGTACTCGGGCCGTTCGATGTCCTTCGGGACGGGTCGCTGCGGGGAGATCCGGCCGGCGGTCAGGTGTCCGTGTGCGTCCCGGGGCATGCCGACCACTCTATCCGGGCGCGCGGCACGCGCCTGTCGGGCGGCGGTGCGCGGCGCGCGGCGCACTGCCGGCTGGCATCGAAGTGTCGTGTCCAGCGACGAGTCTCGTGCTCGGCAGCACGAGACTCGTCGCTCACCACGTGACGCATCGCTCACCACGGGGCGAGCCGCGTTCGTCACGGGGGTAGGGACGCCCGACACGCACCGTGCGCCACGCCGGAGACGCGGCCGCCTGGAGGCCCGGTGCCGGCACG
>NZ_JBPUGH010000064.1:0-18057 GCF_051548005.1 Curtobacterium flaccumfaciens
AGGTGGTGGCCCTGGTTCGACGTCGGTTCCGTGGTTCGGGGCAGCCGCGCTGCGGCCGTGCCGCGCCGGATGCGGCCTCCGCCGTACCGCGCCGGGTGCAGCCGCGCCGCGGCGGTACCGCGCGTCAGCTCACGGCACCCGACCGCGCGCCCGACCACAGGTCCACGTCGAGGACGCCGACCGAGTGCTCGTCGATCGCCCGCAGCTCGTCGTCCGTGAAGGTCAGGTTCCCGAGCGCCGCGACGTTCTGCTCCAGCTGCTCGACCCGCGACGCGCCGATCACGAGCGAGGTCACGCGCTCGTCGCGGAGTGCCCACGCGAGCGCGAGCTGCGCCAGGCTCTGACCCCGCGCCGACGCGACGTCGTTCAACGCGCGCAGGTGGTCGACGACCTCCGGGGTGAGCGACCCCGCGTCGAGCGACTTGCCCGCGGCCGCGCGCGAGTCGGCCGGCACGCCGTCGAGGTACCGCCCGGTCAGGAGTCCCTGCGCGAGTGCGGTGAAGCCGATGACGCCGAAGCCGAGCTCGCCGGCGGCGTCGAGCAGCCCCTCGTCCTCGATCCAGCGGTTCAGCATCGAGTAGGACGGCTGGTGGATCAGGAGCGGGGTCCCGAGGTCGCGCAGGATCGCGGCGGCCTGCCGGGACCGCTCGGCGTCGTACGACGAGATCCCGACGTACAGCGCCTTGCCCTGCTGGACGGCCGTGTGCAGCGCGCCCATCGTCTCCTCGAGCGGCGTCGATGCGTCGAGCCGGTGGGAGTAGAAGACGTCGACGTGGTCGAGGCCCATCCGCTGCAGGGACTGGTCGAGTGAGGCGAGCACGTACTTCCGCGAGCCACCGCCCTGCCCGTACGGCCCGGGCCACATGTCCCAGCCGGCCTTCGTCGAGATGACCATCTCGTCGCGGTAAGGACGGAAGTCCTCCCGCATGAGTCGGCCGAAGTTCACCTCGGCGGCTCCGTAGGGCGGGCCGTAGTTGTTCGCGAGGTCGTGGTGCGTGATGCCGAGGTCGAACGCGCGGCGGCTGATCGCCCGCTGCGTCTCGAACGGCTTGTCGTCGCCGAAGTTGTGCCAGTACCCGAGCGAGAGCAGGGGCAGGTCGAGGCCGGAGCGGCCGGTCCGGCGGTAGGGCATGGAGTCGTAGCGGTCGTCCGCCGCGGTGTAGGACATGGTCCCGAGCCTACGGACGCGACGCGCGCCCTGCCGCGTGCGCTCGCGGGGCGGACTGGAGGCTCCCCACCCGGCACGGCCGGCCTGCCGCTGACGCGTCACGCCGGAACCGGCGGGCGTGGGCCCAGTGGCGGCGCCGCCCCGCGCCTCCAGTCCGATGCGCACCGCGTCAGCGGTGGCTGTTCACGCCGCGGGCGCGCCCGTCGCGTTGACCAGCCACGTCGTGCCGAAGCGGTCGGTCAGCATGCCGAAGGTGTCGCCCCACGGTGCCTGCGTGAACGGCTCGAGGATCGTCGCACCGTCGGAGAGGCCCTCCCAGTACCGGGTGAGCGTCGCGACGTCGTCGCCGCTGAGCGAGACCGAGATGCTGCTCCCGGTGTCGGCACGCCTGCCCGAGGGGGAGTCGGAGGCCATGAGGAGCAGGCCGTTCTCGCCCTCGAGCTGCCCGTGCATGACCTTGTCGCGGTCGGCGGCGTCGACCTCCATGCCCATCTCGGCGAAGGTGCCGACGGTGAGCGAGCCGCCGAAGACCGAGTGGTAGAACTCGAGCGCTGCGCGCGCCGAGTCGCGGAACCCGAGGTAGGGGTTGAGTCGGACGGTCATGGTGCTCTCCTTCGAACCGGACGGGCACGACGCCCGCCCCGACCACATCGTGGCAGAGCGGGCGTCGGCCGCGGAAGGGTGTCAGGCGGACATCGGGCCGTACCGCTTGTGTCCCTTCACGTCGAACCGGTCGAGCATCATGAGCTTGTCCCAGGCGGCGACGAAGTCGGTGACGAACCGCTCCTGCCCGTCGCTGCCCGCGTACACGTCGACGATCGACCGGAGCTGCGCGTTCGACCCGAACACGAGGTCGTGCCGGGACGCCGTCCAGCGCCGCTCGCCGGTGGCCTGCACGGTGCCGGCGAAGACCATCGCCGAGTCGTCGGCCTGCGTGTCGTCGGTCTTGGTCCACACCAGGTCGGTGTCGGTGAGGTTGACGAACCAGTCGGTCGTGAGCGCGCCGACCCGGTGGGTCAGGACGCCGACGTCGGAGCCGTCCCAGTTCGTGCCGAGTGCCCGGAGCCCGCCGGTCAGGACGGTCCACTCCGGCGCGGTGAGCGTCATCAGGTTCGCACGGTCGAGGAACACCTGCTCGGGCGCGACGCCCGGAGCGAACTGCTCGAAGCGCTCCGAGCGGAAGTTCCGGAAGCCGTCGGCGATCGGTCGCAGCCACTCGAACATCTCGACGTCGGTGAGCTCCTGCGTCGTGTCGACGCGGCCGGGTGTGAACGGCACGGTGACCTCGACACCGGCGGCGCGCGCGGCGTCCTCGACCCCGACGCAGCCCGCGAGCACGACGAGGTCGGCGAGCGACACCGACGGGTGCTGCTCCTTGATCCGCTGGAGTGCCTCGACCACCGGCACCGTCCGGCCGTTCACCGCCCAGTCCTTCTGCGGGGACAGGGCGATGCGGCCGCCGTTCGCGCCACCGCGCTTGTCGCTGTCGCGGTACGTCGAGGCGGCCGAGTAGGCGGTGAACACGAGGTCGGAGGCGCTGATCCCGGCGGAGCGGACCGCGGCCTTGAGCGCCTCGACGTCGGCGTCGCCGATCGGCGCGACGTCCGCGTCGGGCAGCGGGTCCTGCCAGAGCAGGTCGTCCTCGATCGTGACCTCCGGGCCGAGGTACCGGAACTTCGGGCCCATGTCGCGGTGCGTCAGCTTGTACCAGGCCTTCGAGAACGCCAGCGTGAAGGTGTCGAAGTCGGCGAGGAACTTCTCGCAGACCTTCCGGTACTCCGGGTCGACCTTCAGCGCGATGTCCGAGGTCATCATCATGAGTGCGTGGGTCTGCCCGGGCACGTGGGCGTCCGGCGTGCGCGGTGCGTCCGGGTCCTTCGGCGTCCACTGCAGCGCACCGGCGGGGCTCGTCGTCTGCTCCCACTCGTGCCCGAACAGGTTCTCGAGGTAGCTGTTGTCCCAGCGGGTCGGGTCCTGGGTCCAGCTGCCCTCGATGCCGTTCGTCGACGTGAACTCGGCGTTGCCGGTGCCGCGCGGGTTGTGCCAGCCGAGACCCATCTGCTCGATCGGCGCGAGCTCGGGGGACGGGCCGATCTCGCTCGCGGGCACCTGGCCGTGGCTCTTGCCGAACGCGTGTCCTCCGGCGATGAGCGCGACGGTCTCCTCGTCGTTCATCGCCATGCGGGTGAAGGTGATCCGGATGTCCCGCGCGGAGCCCATCGGGTCGCCGTTCGCGTACGGGCCCTCGGGGTTCACGTAGATGAGCGCCTGGTGGGAGGCCGCGAGCGGGCTCTGGAGGTCGTAGTCCTCGTCGCCGTTCTGCCCGTGCCAACGCTCGTCGCGGGAGACCATCTCGTCCATGCTGTGCACGTCGTGCGGGTTCCACACCTCGGGCCCCCACCAGGTGCCGTCGTCCGGCTCCCACGCGTCGAGCCGGCCGCCCCCGAAGCCGTAGGTCGGCAGCCCCATGAGCTCGAGCGAGCAGTTGCCCGTGAGCACCATGAGGTCGGCCCAGCTGAGCGCGTTGCCGTACTTGTGCTTGATCGGCTGGAGCAACCGACGCGACTTGTCCGTGTTGCCGTTGTCCCACCAGCTGCCGATCGGTGCGAAGCGCTGCATGGCCGTGCCGGCACCGCCCCGGCCGTCGGCGATCCGGTAGGTCCCGGCGGCGTGCCAGGCCATGCGGATCATCTGCGGGCCGTAGTTGCCGTAGTCGGCGGGCCACCAGTCGACGCTCGTGGTGAGGAGCGTCGTGATGTCGCGCTTGAGCTCCTCGAGGTCGATCGTCGCGAAGGCCGCGGCGTAGTCGAAGTCCGCGCCGAGCGGGTCGGCGTCGACGCCGTTGCGGTGCAGCGCGTCCACGCGGAGGCGCTGGGGGTACCAGTGCTCGAGCGTCGGCGACTGGCCGAACGCCCCGCCCAGGTGGTCACCGCCCGCGGGCAGTGCCCCCGCCATGTGGTAGCTGCAGGTGTTCGTCTCGTCGTGCTCCATCGATCCCGTTCCCTATCCCTTCCAGACGGACACGGCCCCTGCGTGTCCGATGACGACGACCTCGATGAGCGAGCCGATGCCGGCTGCGATCAGGAGGACCGGTCCCACGATGCCGACGACGCGGACGAGTCCGCGGCTGTCGACCCGTGCGACACCGAAGCGCTGCCACACCCACCAGAGGGTGAGCAGCGCGAAGACCGCGACGGACCACGGCAGGAGTCCGTCGGCGAGGTGCGTGTGGCGCTCGAGCAGCGCCGTCTCCTTCTCGTGCTCCTCCAGCCACTCGCCGGACTGGGTGGCGAGCGGGACGGAGACGAGGGCGACCAGGCCGACGATCGGCGCGCCGACCGCGAGCCAGCGTCGGGCAGCAGGCCACGCGGCGACCGCGATGGCCGCCAGTGCGGCGACCGGGACGGCGACGGAGGTGAGGTGGACGAACAGTGGGTGGAGCGGGATGCCCCCGTACTGCCAGGTCATCGAGAGCCCTTCCAGGTTCCGCGTCGAGCGACCTCGACGTCCTCGGACCACTGAACCCGCTCGTCCGGCCGCGCGACCGTGAGCAGGCCGGTCACCGCACTCGCGGATCGTTCGAAAACACACACGAACGCGTCGCGGGCGGAGTGGTTGTCTGGCCGGTGTCGGCCACCTTCGTCATCGGCTCGCTGCTGGGGACCACCGGCGTCGCCTGACCGGCGGGTCGACGGTGACCGCCTGGAGGCCCGGTGCGGGTCCGGCGGACCGTCACCGGGCCTCCAGGCGGTCACGTCTGCGCGCCGGACGGCGCGACCCGACCCGGATGCGGCACGATGGCCCCGGAAGGGACGGAGCGTGGCGGAGATCCTGGTGGTCGAGGACGACCCGGAGATGGGTGCCCTGGTCGAGCGCGGTCTGCGCGACGAGGGCCACGTGGTCACGCTCGTCACCGACGGGGTCGCGGCGCTCGTCACCGCGCGCTCGACGTCGTTCGACGCGGCGGCCATCGACGTGATGCTCCCCGAGATGAGCGGGTTCGAGGTGTGTCGTCGCCTCCGTGAGATGGGGCAGGACTTCCCGGTCGTGCTCGTCACCGCCCGCGACGCCGTCGACGACCGCGTCTTCGGACTCGACTCGGGTGCCGACGACTACCTCACGAAGCCGTTCGCGATCGCCGAGCTCAACGCCCGGATCCGTGCCCACCTGCGGCGCCGCACTGCCGGCACGCCGACGGTGGTCCAGGCCGGTGGCGTCCGACTCGACACCGTGACGGTCCGTGCCACCGTCCGCGGCCGCGACCTCCCACTCAGCGTCAAGGAGTTCTCGCTGCTGCGCTTCCTGCTGCAGGGGGTCGGGCAGACGCGCGCGCGCAGTGCGGTGCTCGACGAGGTCTGGGGGAGTGCGGAGCACTTCGACCCGACGATCGTCGACCAGTACGTGAGCTACGTGCGGAAGAAACTGCAGGCGGCCGACGCCGGCGTCGCCATCCGCACGGTCCGGGGTGTCGGGTACGCGCTCGACGTCCTGCCGGATCGGTCGTCGTGAGGCCGGTCGCCGTGCGGAGCGTGTCGTCGTGAGGCTGCTCCGTCGCCTGTCGATCCGGGTCCGGATCACGGCCGGCAGCGTGCTCGTCGGCGCGGTCGTCCTCGTCGCGAGCGCGGTCGCGTTGCACGTGCAGATCGACCGCGCGTCGCTCGAGACCGACCGGTCGCTCGCGATGAGCGACGCAGCGCCGTTCGTGGGGGACCTGCGGTCGAACCCGGGGGAGGCACCGGACCGCCCGACCGAGGGACTGCTCATCGGCATCCGTTCGTCATCGGGGTCGTGGGTGCTCGACCGGCTGCCGGACGGCCTGCGGAACGCGCTCCCGAGGACGGTCGAGCACGAGACGACCCTCCGGCTCACCGAGCACGGGCACCGGACGACCGTCGTCGGCATCCCGGTGCGCAACGACACGGGCTCGTACGTCGTCTGGGCGGCGCAGGACGGACGGGCCGCGCACGAGACCCTGGAACGCGTCGACCGGTCGCTCGTCGTCGGCACCCTGCTCGCGCTCGTCGCGTTCGCGGGGACGGCCTGGCTGCTGACGACACTGGCGCTCCGACCGGTCGGCCGGATGCGCCGGACGGCGGAGGCCATCAGCGCGGGCTCATCGGACGGGCACCTGCCCGAGGGTCGGACGGACGACGAGCTGGCGGGTCTCGCCCGGACGCTGAACGCGTTCCTCGACCGACAGCGCGACAACGCCGAGCGCGAGCGGCGCATGGTGTCGGACGCGAGTCACGAGCTCCGCACACCCCTCGCCGCGCTCACCGCACGCCTCGAGCTCGCGCACCGGTCCTCCGGCGACGCGGCCGCCCTCGAACGCGAGCTCAGCGCTGCCGAAGCGGATGCCGCACGCCTGGTCGCGCTCGCGAACACGATGCTCGAACTGAGCCGCCTCGACGAACAGGGGCCCACACCGTCGACGCCTGCAGCGGACCTCGTGTCGGAGCTCATGTCCTCGATCGACCGGGCACGGGCGATCGACTCGATGGGTCCCCGAGACGTCGACTTCACCGTCGAGGTCGGCGTCCCCGAGGCGCGTCACGGCGTCGGGCCGGCGGCGTTCGCACGCGTGGTCGACAACCTCGTGGCGAACGCGATCGCGGCGGGCGACGTCGACGGCGTGGTGCGGGTGGACCTCCGGCAGGACACGGACCGGACGCTCGTGCTCACCGTCGTGGACGACGGTCCTGGCGTCCCGGAGGCCTTCCTGCCGCAGGCCTTCGACCGGTTCACCCGGGCGGACGACTCGCGGACGGCGCTCGGCGGCAGCGGGCTGGGGCTCGCGTTGGTCCGGGGGATCGCCGAGCGTGCCGGGGGGTCGGCGACGCTCGAGAACGGTGACGGCGGAGGAGCGGTCGCGACCGTCCGGCTGCCGCCGGTCTGAGGGCCGCGCACGCGTTCGCCGCGGCGCGCCTTCACTCGAGGTCTCGAACGAAGCACCGTGCCCGTTCCGGGTTCGCTCATGGTTCCGATGCAGATGCTGGGTGTCACCCGATCAGCTGCTGGAGAGGACCACGACGATGATCGACACCGCCGGCCCCGCCACCCGCCCCCCTGCTCGCACGGCTGCAGGGAGCCGACCCCGACTCCGTCCGGCACCCACGGAACCGCTCGACGCGGCAGCGCGACGGCGCCGGCGTTCGCGCCGCGCCCGGACCGCCATGGCCGACCTGCTCGGCGTGTTGGCCTGGGCGTCGGCGGCGGTCGCCGTCCTGCTCTGGCTCGTCACCCCGGCATCGCGGTCGGTGACCGGCGTCGGGAGCGTCCTCACCGATGCCGGCATCATCGCCGGACTCATCGGGACCGACCTCACCCTCGTCATGCTCGTGCTCGCCGCCCGCGTCCCGCTCGTCGACCGGGTGTTCGGCCAGGACAACGCGATCGCGGTGCACCGGTCCCTCGGCAAGCCGGTGCTGTACCTGCTCCTCGCGCACGGGGCGCTCCTCACGCTCGGGTACTCGGCCGAGTCGGCGACCAGCCCGGTCGCCGAGACGATCGCGCTCTTCTCCACGCCGGACATGCCGCTGGCGTACCTCGCACTCGGTCTGTTCGTGGCGGTCGTGGTGTCCTCACTCGTCGCCGTCCGCCGCCGTCTGCCGTACGAGGCCTGGCACGTCATCCACCTGCTCAGCTACGCGGCCGTGCTGGTCGCGCTGCCCCACATGCTCAGCGTCGGCGGGGTCCTGTCGAACGGCTCGTGGCAGCGTGTCTACTGGATCGCGCTGTACGTGCTCGCGCTCGGTCTCATCGCCCTGTACCGCTTCGTCCTCCCGCTCGTCGTGACGTTCCGACACCGCATCCGCGTCACCGCCGTCGAGCCGATCGCGCCCGGGGTCGTGTCGATCCACCTGGCCGGGCGTGCGCTCGACCGACTCGGGGTCGAGGGCGGCCAGTACGGCGTGTGGCGCTTCTGGACCGCGCGTACCTGGTGGCATGCGCACCCGGTGTCGTTCTCCGCGGTGCCCGGCAGCGGTCACGCCCGCATCACGGTCCGTGACCTCGGCGCCGGTTCGGCCCGCCTCGGCCGCATCACCGCGGGTGCCGTCGTGTCGCTCGAGGGGCCCTACGGGCTCTTCACGAGCCGAGCCCGCACCGCGCCGTACCTGGCGCTCGTCGCCTCCGGGATCGGGATCACGCCGGTCCGCGCGCTCCTCGAGGACACCGACCTCCGACCCGGTGAGGCCACGGTGCTCCTGCGCGGGACCGACGCCGATCAGCAGTACCTCTGGGACGAGACGGCCGAGCTGGCCGAGCGCACGGGGAGCGCCCTGTTCGCGATGGTCGGCCGTCGGGCGCACTCGCGGGAGAGCTGGATGACCGAGGACGACCTGCGACGCGGCGTCACACTGCGGACGGTGTTCCCCCGTCTGCTCGAATCGGACCTGTACGTGTGCGGACCGAAGGCCTGGTCGGACCTGGTCGTCCGGGAGGCCCGGCTCGCCGGCGTCCCGGAGCACCAGATCCACCAGGAACGGTTCGAGTGATGCGCGCGCGTGTGGTCGCCGGGGGCATCGTCTCCTCGGCGGCGATCCTGGTCATCGGGTGGCAGATCGGTGCGCAGCCGGAGCTCGCGGCGTCCCAGCAGCAGGCGACGACCTCGGGCGGGTCGAGCGGCCGCGCGGGGAGTGCCGGAAGCGCAGGCACCGGTACCACCGGCGGCGGCAGTAGCACCACCGGCGGCAGCGGATCGACCAACGGTGGCACCGGCAGCAGCTCCGGCAGCAGCACCGGCACCGACACGGGTGGCTCGGCTTCGGTCGAGGACGGCACCTTCACCGGGCAGACCGCCCAGACCCAGTACGGCCCGGTCCAGGTGCAGATCGCGGTCTCCGGCGGCAAGCTGACCGACGTCACCGCGCTCCAACTGACGAACGACGGCGGTCGGTCCGTGCAGATCAGCCAGCAGGCCGCCCCGATCCTCCGGCAGGAGGCCCTGCAGGCCCAGTCCGCGCAGATCCAGGCCGTGAGCGGCGCGACGTACACGAGCCAGGGCTACGTCACCTCGCTCCAGTCAGCGATCGACCAGGCCGGACTGTGAGCGTCGCGACCTTCGAGACGATGGGCACCATGGTGAGCATCCGCGGCGCCGACCCCACGGCGGCGGCCGAGGCGCACTGGGTGTTCGCCGGCTACGACCGCCGCTACAGCCTGTACGACCCCTCCTCGGTGCTGAGCCGGATCGCCGCCGGGGACCTCCGTCTGGTGGAGGCCCCGCAGGAGGTCCGCGACGTCTACGCCCTCGCGCTGGAATGGCGCGACCGCACCGGCGGCGCGTTCACGCCCCACCGCCCCGACGGCGTGCTGGACCTGTCCGGCGTGGTCAAGGCGTTGGCGATCCGGGACGCCGGCGACGTGCTCGACCGCATGTCCGAGGACTGGCTGCTGAACGCCGGCGGCGACGTGCTCGCGCGCGGGCGCCACCGCGGCGTGGCGCCGTGGAGCGTCGGCGTGGTCGACCCGGCGCACCGCGACGTCGTCATCGGCGTCGTGGCGTTGGAGTCACCTCGACGCGCCGTCGCCACCTCGGGCACCGCGGAGCGCGGCGAACACGTCTGGCGACGCGGGACACCGACCTTCGTGCAGGCGACGGTGGTGGCGGACGACATCGTCACCGCCGACGTGCTCGCGACGGCGATCGTGGCCGGGGACGCGGACGACCTCCGCCGGATCACGGCGGACGGGTCGGTCGACGTCCTGGCCTTCGACGTCGACGGCGCGGTCTGGGCGACGCCGGGGGCCGAGCGGATGGTGCGGTCGACGACGCCGGCCTCCTCCTGAGACCCTCGACGTCGGCCTGGAGGCACGACGCACCCCCGCCTCGTCGGGGCCGGGGGCGCCGGTGTCAGTCGGCGCGCACCGGGCGCGTCCGCACCGGTGCGAGCAGGTGCGTCAGCGCGACCGCGACGAGCGCTCCGGCCGCGATGATCGCCGCGAGCACGACGACCTGGAACCGGCCGGCCTCGAGCGGCGACACCCCACCGAACACCGCTCCCACGAACGCACCAGGCAGCGTCACGAGCCCGGTGGTGCGGGTCTGGTCGGTGCTCGGCACCATCGCCGCGTGGATCGCGCGTCGGACGAGGTCGGCGGTCGCCCGGCGTGGGGTGGCACCGAGCGCGAGCCACCCCTCGACGTCGTCCCAGCGGTCGTCGACGAGCTCGACGAAACGCCGACCGGACAGCGTGGCGATCGTCATCGCGTTGCCGATGACGATGCCGCCCATCGCCAGCACGTAGCGCGGGGAGAACGCGATCGCGCCGGTGGCGAAGACCACGACGAGCGCCGCGCCGATGCCGATCGCCATGGACGAGGCCACCGGGAGCAGCCGGGTCCGGAGCGTCCCGAGCCGACGTGCCGCCGTCGTCGTGGCGACGCCGAACATGACGACGAGTGCGACCGCGATCCACACCGGGTCGCGGATGACCCCGGTCAGGACGATGCTGAGCACCGCGAGCTGGACGGTGCCGCGGAGCACGGCGAGGGCGGGCGCCCAGGGTGACGGGGCACGGGCGAGCAGGAGCGCCGTCGTGGCGATCGCGACGAGGACCGCGACCCCGACGAGGGTCCAGAGGAGCGTGCCGAGGCCGACGGTCACGGGGGCGTCGACCCGTCGAGCCGTGCTTCCTCGGCGTCGTAGCCGGCCCGCACCTGGCGGAGGACGAGGTCGTCGATCGCGTCCTCGTCGCGGAGTCGGAGGAGGGTCGCGGCCTTGTGCTGGACGAGCGCGAGCTCGAGCGCGACCGCGGCGTCGTGACGCTGCAGTGCCGGGTGGTCGTCGTCCTCGGCCTCCTCCCGCGCCTGGATCACGTCGAGGTGGGCCTCGTAGTCCTTCCGCACACGCTCGACGACGGTGCGGTCGGCGCCCGCTGCCCGTGCGAGCCGGGGGAGTGCGTCCAGGGCTTCCTCGACAGCGGTGCGCTCGGCGTACCGGCGTTCCTCGCCGACGGACTCGTCCTCGGGCAGCGCGGCGCGGCGGAGCACCGCCGGCAGGGCGAGCGCCTGTCCGACGACCGTGAGGACGACGACCCCGGCGGTGACGAAGACGATGAGGTCGCGGTCCGGGAACGCGCCGCCGGACTCGAGCGTCCGGGGCACGGCGACGGCCATCGCGAGCGAGACCGCGCCACGGAACCCCGCGAAGCCGCTGACCAGCCGGTCGCGGTGCCCCTCGCGCGGTTCTCCGCCCGTCCGTCGGGTCACGAGCCACACCGTGCCGCCGGCCGCGTTGAGGAAGGCGAACCGCACGACGACGAGCAGCGCGGCGACCGCGACGATCAGCCCGGTGGCGCGGACGAGCTCACCGGCGTCGAGCGCCCGGGCGGCGATCATCGCCTCGATGCCGACGAGCACGAACAGCGCGCCGTTGAGCAGGTAGGTGAGGAAGGACCAGAACGCCCGGACCTGCTGCCGCGTCTCGGCACGGTCGAGCTTCGGTGCGACCTGGCTGACGACGATGCCCGCGGTGACGACCGCGAGCACACCGGACGCGTCGATCGCCTCGGCACCGAGGAACGCGACGAACGGCACGAGCAGGGTCAGGAGGTTCTGCAGCACGACCGAGTCGACGCGTCGGAGCACGAGCGTCCCGAGCCAGGCCGCGGCCAGCCCTGCCGCCACACCGCCGACGTACGACAGCACGAGCATGCCCGAGACACCCCAGAACGTGAGCTCCTGCGTCCCGACCGTGACCGACACGGCGATGCCGTACACGACGAGGGTCGTGCCGTCGTTCACGAGGCTCTCGGCACGGAGCACTGTCACGTTCCGCCGTGGCAGCATGCGCGTGAGGACACCGACGGCGGTGGCGTCGGTCGGGGCGACCGCGGCGCCGAGCACCCACGCGGGCCCCCACGGGACGCCGAGCAGGTGGAGCAGCACGGCCACCGCTCCCGCCGTGAGCACCACGAGCAGCGTCCCCATGAGGACGATGCCCCGCAGGTTCTTCCGGATCTCCCGGAGCGAGGTCGTCAGGCTCTCCCAGTAGAGCAGCGCCGGCAGGAACAGGAGGAGCACGGCGTCCGCGGGGAGCTGCAGGTCCGAGAACTCGGGCACGAGTGCGAGACCGGCGCCGAAGACGAGCAGGAGCACGGGCGGCGCGATGCGGATGCGGTCGGCGATCCCGGCGGTCACCGCGATCGCGAGACCGAGCACCACCACCAGTTCGGGTCCGAGCACGCGTTCCTCCTCCTGCGACCGACGTCCCAGTCAACCCGGTGATCGCTGATCACGGTGTCGGCGATCCGACGGGGCCCGGCGACGGTAGCGTCGCGGTCGTGACCAGCACCGACGGCCGTCCCGACCACCTCGTTCCGCTCGACGCCGTGCCCGTCGGGCCGCACGTCATCGTGCCGGACGAAGAGCGTCCCGTCGCCGCCGTGCTGCGGGACGGCGAGTTCGTACGGTGGCTGACGTGGCCAGGCGCGCCGTTGCCGGAGCGGGCGGTGGACGGAGCGGAGGTCTGGCCGACGCCCGACGGTACCTGGATCGTGTACCGCTCTGACGGCATCGACGGGACCACCCGCACCGCGGTCCACCTCGACCCCGACCGGGTGGGTGCGGCGGTCGACCTCGGAGACCGGCGCGTGGTCGGCGCGGACGCCACCGGCCTCTGGCTCGCCGACCCTCGCGACGCGTCGGCGTGGACGGGCCCGGTCGGGAGCGGGAGCGGGAGCGGGGATGACGACGAGGGCGCGGAGGACGAGGACGCCCTCGATGCCCTCGCGTCCGATGACCTGCCCTGGGCCGACGCGGAGCCGTTCTGGCCCGATCCCACGACCTGGATCGAACCGACGGACGACGACGACGACGAGGACGAGGACGCCTGGCAGCCCGAAGAGGACGACGCCGACCCGGACGACGACACCGACCCGGACGCGGACGGCGAGCACGTCGTCGCCACCGCGTACCAGTGGTCCATCGGGTTCGCTGACGACGCCGACGAGCACGCCGCACCCGAGCTGGGCGAGCCCGGCCCGCCGTTGCCGACCCCACCGACCGACCTCGATCGCATCGCTCCGGACGGCACCCGCACGACCATCCGGGTCGACCACCTCGTGGAGGGGGTCTCCGTGCGCGGGGACAGCATGACCGTGCGGTTCCACCGCACCGGCCCGGACCTCCTCCCCGGTCGGTACGGCGGCCATGACGTCGTCTACCGACCGCGCGAGGTCGTCGTGGACGTCGCCGCCGGCTTCCCGAGGATGATCGAGACGGACGCATTCGACTCGGTGCCCGTCGAGGAGCCGGGCGAGTTCGACCAGGACGCCGCCGACGCCGAGTGGGAGCGTGCCGCCGAGGAGCTCGGAGCCCGCCGCGCACCGTTCATCGACCGGTTCGACCTCGACGGCGTCGACGGCACCCGGTGGCGCGTCCGCGAGCTCGACCCCGCGGCGCGGGAGCACGCCACGACCGAGCTCGTCGAGGAGTTCACGCACCTCGCCGATCCCGCCGTCGGCTGGTCGCGCGGCGTCGACGGTGCCCGGCGGTTCCGGAGCGACTACCGGGAGGTCCGCGTCCAGGTCGAGGGGGAGTGGCCCGACACCGAGGTCGTGGCATCGTTCGAGCACGCCGCGGTCCCGTTCCTCCGGCTCCGGCGCCGGTACCGCGTGTTCGACGACACCGGGCGCCCGGTCGACCACGGGTACGTCACGGTGTACCTCGAGGAGGACATCGCCACCGGCCACATCCCGCCCCGCAGCGCCGCCGTCGACGGCGTCCTCGACATCTGACGCCGGCTCGGGCGCGGTAGCGTTCGAGCATGGACGACCACGTCAGCACCGACGGCCCCGAGCGCACAGCGATCGTCACCGGCGGGGGGAGCGGCATCGGCCGCTCCGCCGCCCTCGCACTGGCCGCGGACGGGTGGACCGTCGTGGTCGCCGGGCGTCGGGCCGCGCCGCTCGACGAGGTCGCGGCGCAGTCGGAGCGGGTCGTACCTGTGGTCGCCGACGTCTCCGTCGAGGCGGACGTCCGACGGCTCTTCGACGGCGTCGTCGACCGGTTCGGACGCGTCGACCTGCTGTTCAACAACGCGGGCACCGGCGCTCCCGCCACGCCGTTCGACGAACTCGGCCTCGACACCTGGGACGAGGTGCTCGCGGTCACGCTCACGGGATCGTTCCTCTGTGCCCGTGAGGCGTTCCGGGTGATGCGCACGCAGGACCCGCAGGGCGGTCGGATCATCAACAACGGCTCGATCTCCGCGCACGCGCCCCGGCCGCTGTCGGCGCCGTACACGGTCGCGAAGCACGGGATCGTCGGGCTGACCAAGCAGCTCCAGCTCGACGGCCGCCCGTTCGGCATCGCCTGCGGACAGATCGACATCGGCAACGCCGCCACGTCGATGGGGTCGGGCGCCGCGGCCGGCACGCTCCAGGCCGACGGTTCCACCCGCAGCGAGCCGACGATGGACGTCGCCGAGACCGGCCGCGCAGTCGCCTACATGGCCGGCCTGCCGGCCGGCACCAACGTGCCGACCCTCACGGTCATGCCGACCGCCATGCCGTTCGTCGGACGCGGCTGACCGACGGGCTGGAGGCGCAGTGCCCGCTGGCACCGCGCCTCCAGTCCGTTAGCTGGTCACGTCAGCGACCGCAGCGTGCGCGGCTCAGTCGTGGAACGTCTCGATGGACGCGCCGAGGGAGTTGAGGCGCTCCTGCAGGCCCTCGTAGCCGCGGGCGATGATCCCGACGTTGCGGAGGACGCTCTCGCCCTTCGCAGCGAGCATGGCGAGCAGGATGACGACCGCCGGACGGAGGGCCGGCGGGCAGCTGACCTCGGCGCCGGAGAAGTGCGTCGGACCGGTGACGTCGAGGCGGTGCGGGTCGCGGAGCGTGACGTTCGCGCCGAGGCGGGTGAGGTCGAGCAGGTGGATCGCCCGGCCCTCGTAGACCCAGTCGTGCACGAGCGTCGTGCCGTTCGCGCAGGCTGCGATCACGACGAAGAAGGGCAGGTTGTCGATGTTGAGGCCCGGGAACGGCATCGCGTGGATCTTGTCGATCGGGGCGTGCAGCTCGGACGGGTGCACGGTGATGTCGACGAGGCGGGTACGACCGTTGGCGGCGTCGTACTCCTCGGAGACGTCGAAGCGGAGGCCCATCTCGGCGAGGGTCGCGAGCTCGATCTCGAGGAACTCGATCGGCGCGCGCGTCACGGTCAGTGTGGAGCCCGTGACGATGCCCGCGGTGAGGAGGCTCATCGCCTCGACCGGGTCCTCGCTCGGCCAGTAGTCCACGACCTCGTCGATGACGCTGCGGCCGGTGATGCGGAGCGTGGTCGTGCCGATGCCCTCGACCTGCACGCCCAGGAGCTCGAGGAAGAAGCAGAGGTCCTGCACCATGTAGTTGGGGCTGGCGTTGCGGATCGTCGTCACGCCGTCGCGGGCGGCCGCGGCGAGGATCGCGTTCTCGGTCACGGTGTCGCCGCGCTCGGTGAGGACGATCGACTTCGTCGGGACGTCCTTGTTCGCCACGTCGACCTCGTACCAGCCGTTGGTGGCCTCGACGTCGACACCGAAGGGGCGGAGCGCGATGAGGTGCGGCTCGACCGTGCGCGTGCCGAGGTCGCAGCCGCCGGCGTAGGGCAGGCGGAAGGCGTCGAACCGACCGCTGAGCGGACCGAGGAACATCAGGACGCTGCGGGTGCGGCGGGCCGCATCGGCGTCGATGGCGTCGAGGCGGAGGTCCGACGGGGCGACGATCTCGAGCACCTCGCCGTCCTCGGACCACGTGACGCTCGCGCCGAGGCTCCGGAGGACGTCGATGATCCGGTCGACCTCGACGATGCGCGCCACCTTGTGCAGCCGCGTGACACCACGGTTCAGGAGCGAGGCGCAGAGGAGCGCGACGGCGGCGTTCTTCGATGAGTTCACCGCGATCGAGCCGCTGAGCTTGCGGCCGCCCTGCACCCGGAGGTGCGCGCGCTGCGGGGCACCGCCGATGGAGACGATCTGCTGGTCGAGGGCATCGCTGATCCGGGTGAGCATCTCGAGGCTGAGGTTCTGCCCGCCCTGCTCGATGCGGTTGATCGCGCTCTGGCTGGTGCCGACCCGTTCGGCGAGTTGCGCCTGGGTCATGCCGCGGCCCTTGCGGGCGCCGCGGATCAGCGCGCCGACCTCACGGAGGGGTGCTGCGGTGGTCTGGGGAGCGACGAGGGTGGTGTCGGTCATGAACGGCACGCTAACACGCTCGTGAGATAAAACGGGTGACGTCCGCGCCCGAACTCACAGGAACAGATCGGGAATACACCGTTTGTGAGAAGTCAGGCGACCGGGTGCCAGCCGAGGTCGTCGCGGTCGAAGACCATCGCGACCGACCGGGACGGCTCGAGCACGGGCACCGGATCCCGGAGCCAGACGGTGCTCCCCGGCGTCCAGCCGGCGATCACGCTCGCGACGTCGGCGCCGACCGGGATCGCCCGTCCGGCGGCGCGCAGCCAGCCCCGGACGGTGATGCGCACCGCGTCGTACTCCTCGGCCACGCCGGACCAGTCGGGCGTGATCCACGCACCGTCCCGGCCGGTGGTGTGGTGCCAGTCGTGCCGTCGGGTCGTCCCGCTGACGTCGACGGGCCACCGTCGGCAGCAACCGTTCCAGTCATCGGGGCCGTCGACGACGAGCACGCGGGGGTCAGGGCGAGCGACGACCGGTGTGACGACGGCGCGTTCCCACCCCATGTCGTCCTCGACCGCCCAGAGCGTGAGCGGTCCGAGGTCCGGCACCGCGGCACTCGTGACGAGCAGCCCGGACGGCGGGGTGGACCACCACTCGCCGCCGTGCAACGCGTCCACAGGGCCGTGCAGGTCACGCGGACGGACCGCTTCCACCTCCTGCTGGAGGTCACGGCGCCACCCGCTGAGGAGGCGTTCGGCGGTGCCCGGGTCGGTGTCGCGATGGGGCTCCGGGCCGAACGGGCCGTCGAACACCGTGCTCCACTGCTGCCCGGAGTCCGAGACCGCCACGGTGGCCGCGACTGCCGGCGTCCCGGCCCAGAGGTCCGCGAGGCGTGCGAGGACGGGCGCGACCGCGGGCAGGACCAGGATCAGGTCCTCGGCGTCCGGCTCCTGCCAGTACCGGGCGAACGTCGCGGCGTCCGCCAAGGCGCGGAGGACGTGCACTGGCCGCACAGTCGATGGGTCGACCGTGTCCACCGCGGCACCGAGTGCCGCGGCCACCCGGTCGTCGCCCGGCGCCGGCTCGGGGTGGTCGGCACCGGGACCGAACAGGGTCCCGGACTCGCCGCGAGCACGGTCGAGGTGGTACCCCGCCCAGAAGAACACCTCGCGCAACCGCCCGGCAGGCCTGGAGTCCTCGTCGAGCACCTGGCGCAGGAGCTCCGTGCAGAACCGTCGGCCACGCGGGCCCTCGAGCAGGTCGGCCGCGGTGATCACGGCCCGAGGCTACCGGTCGTGGAGGTCGCCTCGGACGATCGAGTCGCCCGAGTGCGCAGGGTCCCCGTCGTCGCGCTCGGCGGAGACGTCCACCACGGGGTACCGCGCCAGGTCCACGTCCGCCGGCACGGTGAAGCGGCCGCGGTCTCCGTCGAGGAACCCGACGCTCACGAGGCCCTTGCGGTCCGACTGCATCATCCAGACCTCCCGGAGCGCGCCGGAGTCCGTGGCGTCACGGTCGCCGCTGACGTCGACCACGAGGGTGAGTCGTCCGTCCCGGTCGCGCTCGAGCTCGGCGGTGCCGCGCGCGCCGTTCCAGGCCGGGAGTGCGTCGAGGGTGGCGCGAGCGACGACGGTCTCGCCGCTGCCCGCCCCCGGGACGACCCCGGTGACGACGCCGATCCCGACGAGGAGCGCGAGCACGCCGACCCCCGCTGCTACGATGCCGACGAGCGTCCGCCGACGGCGCCGGACGGCGGCGGTGCCGTGAC
>NZ_JBPUGH010000065.1:0-18016 GCF_051548005.1 Curtobacterium flaccumfaciens
GCCCCGGGGTCGGTCGGGCCGTCCAGGAGGAGCGCCCCGGCGTCCAGCGCCGCTGCCAGGCCCGCCCCGTGGACGCGCGAGCCGACGCGCAGCACCGCCACGTGCCTCCCGGCCGATGCCAGCCGCGCACCCGCGTACAGGGCGTCACCGCCGTTGTCGCCGCTGCCCACCAGCAGCAGGACCGTCCCCGGCCCCTCGCCCGGCCGCACGGCCGGGTCGTCGAGGAGGTCCGCGACGACCCGGGCGAGCCCGTCGGCCGCCCGCTGCATCAGGGGTTCACCCGCGTCGAGGTGCGGCCGCTCCGCCGCCCGGATCTGGTCCGCTCCGTACCCGTCCATGGCGACCACAGTGCCCCGCTAGCCTGGGGTCGCCATGTCACTCGTCCCCGAAGCGCCCCGACCACGTGCCGTGATGTCCCCGGACGGCCTCCCGATCGCGACCTACGACTTCGGCGACCCGGACGCACCGGTCGTCGTCGCGGTGCACGGCTTCGCCTCCGGTGCCCTCCTCAACTGGCACGCCTCCGGGTGGACGCGTGACCTGCTCCGCGCCGGGTACCGGGTCGTCGCGCTCGACCAGCGCGGGCACGGTGCCTCCGCGAAGCCGCACGACCCCTCCGCGTACTCGATGGAGCTCCTCGTCGCCGACGTCGTCAGCGTGATCGACACCTACCTGCTCGACGACGTCGCCTACCTCGGGTACTCGCTCGGTGCCCGCGTCGGTTGGCACGCCGCGGAGCAGCTGCCCGACCGGGTGTCGCGGGCCGTCCTCGGCGGCATCCCGGACGCCGACCCGATGCGTCGCGTCGCTGTGGACCAGGCGAAGGCGTACCTCGCGGACGGCACGCCGATCGAGGACCGGGTGACGAACGGCTACCTCACGATGGCGGGGAACGTCGAGGGCAACGACCTCCGGGCCCTCGTCGCGATGGTCGAGGGGATGCGGGACAGCATCGAGCCCACGCCCGAGAACGCGCCGGCGCAGCCGCTGCTCATGGCTGCGGGGAGCGAGGACGGCATCAAGGACAGCGCGGTGCGGCTCGCCGCTGCGGCACCGGACGCGGGGTTCTTCGAGATCCCGGGGCGGAACCACTTCAACGCCCCCACTTCCCGCGACTTCCGCCAGGCGGCGATCGCGTTCCTAGAGGGCGCAACCACGCGGTGACACGGTTCGGCGCGCCGACGTCCCGTGGCTTCCGCCAGGCGGCGATCGCGTTCCTGCAGGGTTGAGCGCTCGTGCCCTGTCCGGCGCGCGCTGACAGGTACTCGCAGGTCCTCGCTGCAGGAGGGGCCCCGGCGTACCGTCCCGGCCATGGACTACAGACTCCTCGGCAACAGCGGGACATCGGTGTCGACGCTGACCCTCGGCACCATGACGTTCGGCAGCGAAGCCGACGAACCCACCTCCCACCAGATGCTCGACACGTTCGTCGCGGCCGGCGGCACGCTCGTCGACACCGCCGACGTGTACTCCGGCAACGAGTCCGAGCGCATCATCGGTCGCTGGCTGAAAGCGCACCCGACCGAGGCGCAGCAGGTCGTGCTCGCCACCAAGGGCCGCTTCCCGCAGGGTGACGGCCCGAACGACGTCGGTCTCTCCCGGCGCCACCTGTCCCGCGCCCTCGACGCCTCGCTCGAGCGCCTCGGCGTCGAGACCATCGACCTGTACCAGATGCACGCGTGGGACGCCCTCACCCCGATCGAGGAGACCCTGCGCTTCCTCGACGACGCCGTCTCCGCCGGCAAGATCGGCTCCTACGGGTTCTCGAACTACCTCGGCTACCAGATCACCAAGGCCGTCTACGAGGCGAAGGGCCACGGCTGGGCGCCGCCGGTCACGCTCCAGCCGCAGTACAACCTCCTCGTGCGCGACATCGAGCACGAGGTCGTCCCGGCCTGCCTCGACGCCGGCATCGGCCTGCTGCCCTGGTCGCCCCTCGCCGGCGGCTGGCTCTCCGGCAAGTACCAGCGCGACGAGGCCCCCACCGGCGCCACGCGTCTCGGCGAGAACCCGCAGCGCGGCATGGAGGCGTGGGAGGCCCGCAACGGCGACGAGCGCACCTGGGCCGTCCTCGACGCCGTGTCCGCGGTCGCCGACGCGCACGGTGCATCGAAGTCCCAGGTCGCCCTCGCCTGGCTCCTCGCCCAGCCCGCCGTCACGAGCGTCATCCTCGGCGCCCGCACCGTGTCGCAGCTCGAGGACAACCTCGGTGCGGCGGACCTCGTACTGGACGAGTCCGAGCTCCGGTCGCTCACCGAGGCGAGCGCTCCCCGGATCGACGACTACCCGTACGGAACCGCAGGTGTGGCGCAGCGGAACCGCAACATCACGGGAGGACGCTGACCGCCCGCTGCGACGTCCATGCGGAAAGCCGCGTAATCGGCATCGACGTGTGGACTTCGGTTTCGGTGCGGTGTCATCCTCTTCCCACGACCGGCTGGTTACCGCGTCGAGCGATGAGGAACACCCCCTGATCCGTGTTCCACGTACGCCGGAGGCCCGGGCGATCAAGTCGCCCGGGCCTCCGTCTTCCCCTGGGGATCCGGGCCGGCAGCGGGACTCGAACCCGCAACCCCCGTATTACAAGTACGGTGCGCTACCAATTGCGCCATGCCGGCTGACGCGCCCACTCTACCGGGGCGCGTCCGGTGTCACTCGGTCGCCGAGAAGTTCAGCGAGATCGAGTTCATGCAGTAGCGGTCGCCCGTCGGGGTCCCGAAGCCGTCCGGGAAGACGTGTCCCAGGTGGCCCCCGCAGTTCGCGCATCGGACCTCGGTGCGCTGCATCCCGAGGGAGTTGTCCTCGATCAGCTGCACGGCGTCCGGACGGACCGACTCGTAGAACGACGGCCAGCCGCAGCCGGAGTCGAACTTCGTCCCGCTCTTGAACAGCTCCGCGCCGCACGCCGCACACGTGTAGACGCCGGCACGCTCCTCGTCGAGGAGTTCACCCGTCCACGGACGCTCGGTACCGGCCTGACGCAGGACGGCGTACTGGTCCGGGGAGAGCTCCTCGCGCCACTGGGCGTCGGACTTGTCGACGTTGTATGCCATTGCTTCCTCCTGCTCCTCGGCCGCTGCTGGACGGCCACCTTCAGTAAACTCGCGCCGATGTCCGAGCATTCCGTGCACCGCGCCCGCTGGGGCCGTCTGACGACTGACGAACTGTACGGCATCGTGGTGCTCCGGAACCGCGTCTTCGCCCTCGAGCAGCGGGTCACCGCCGAGGACTTCGACGGCCGTGACCGGCACGCCGACACCGAGCACTGGTGGTTCGGAACGGACACCGAAGCGGTCGGGTACCTGCGCCTCGTCCGTCCCGCGCCGGACGAGGACCACCCGGCCGGAGCGGCCGCGCCGGAGTGGGTGATCGGCCGGGTCGCGACCGACCCCCGGCACCGCGGGCAGGGCATCGCGGGGCGGTTGGTCGCGGCGGTCCTCGCGGAGCACGGGCACGAGCCCTTCGTCCTGCACGCGCAGGAGTACGTCGCCGGCCTCTACGAGCAGCACGGCTTCGTCCGGTTCGGTGCGCCCTACGTCGAGGCCGGCATCCCGCACGTCGGGATGCACCGCCCGTGACCACGCGCGACCGCTACCGCGCGTACGCCGACCGCATCGAACCGGTCTCCCCGTCCTACGCAGCGTGGGCACGGTCGCTCGACGACGACCTCGTCGCGCTCCTCGACTCGCTCCCCGAGCAGCGCCGGCAGCCGGAGCTGGTCTTCGCGGTGGCCCGGCGGCTGGGTGCGCACCCGACGGATCCGGACGCGCTCCGCGCACTCGGCCGGGAGGCACGACTCGCCCTGGTCACGCAGCTCCCGTCCGCCACGGTGCAGGCCAACGACCCGCGGCGGCTCGCCCCGGTCGTCCCGCTGTTCGCGGCGCTCGCCGCGCGGTCGTCGCAGCCGCTCGGCCTCGTCGACGCGGGCGCCGCGGCGGGACTCTGCTCGATCCCGGACCGCGTGACACTCGACTACACGGGGGCGGACGTCGGTGGCCGCCTGCGCGCCCCCGGATGGACATCGCGCCCCGGTGCGACGGGGCGCGTCGTCCGGGAGGGGGCGCGAACCGCGCGCGTCCGGATGCACACCGCGGTCGCTGAGCCCGCGCTCCACCTCGTCGCGGAGGCCAGCGGTGTCGTCCCGGCACCGGCGTCGGTGCCCGTGCGCATCGGAGCGCGCGTCGCCCTCGACCCGAACCCGATCGACCTGACCGAGCCGGGCGCGTTCGACCGGCTCGTCGAGGCCGTCCCGCCCGAGGCGACGGACCGGACCGCGCTGATGCGCGATGCGGCGTCCGCGGCGCGCGCCGTGCCTCCCGTCCGACTGCGGGGGACCCTGCCCGGCGACCTCGACCGCGCACTCGACCACCTGCCGGACGACTGCGAGCCGGTCGTCCTCACGACGGGGACCCTCGTGTACGTGCCGGGGACCGATCGGCAACGCGTGGTCGACCGTCTCGCGGAACGGGGCGTGCACTGGGTCGCCCTCGAGCGGACCGGCATCCTCGCAGGGGTGGCGGCGACCCTGCCCGCCGACGTCGACCCGGACGACCCCGATGCGTTCGCGACCGTCTCGCTCGACGGGGTCGCGGTCGCGGTGTGCGACCCGTTCGGCACGCGGGTGCGGTGGCTGCGGGACCTGTGACCGTGCGCTCCGGGACCCGTGTGGCCCCGTGACCCGCGACGCGTGGCTCCGGGACCCGTGACCCGTGGCTCCGGGACCTGAGACCGGGACCTGTGACCTGCGGCGCCGGGACCTGTGACCGGCTTCGCGACAGTCCAGCGCCGTGCCAGGGTCCGGCGACGCGGCGCCCCTACGATGTGCGAGACCGTGCCCAACCGCCTCGTGATCGGACCGTCGTGACCACCACCCCCGCAGACGCGCTCAGCGAGCTCGACCTGCACGTGCTCGCGTTCGAGCACGACCGGGCACGGCACGACCGCACGAAGGAGGCGGAGATCCGCGTCGAGTTCGACATGTCGCCGGCTCGGTACTACCAGGTGCTCGACCGCGTGATCGACTCCCCGGCGGCGCTCGCGTACGACCCGCAGCTCGTCACCCGGCTGCAACGACTCCGGCGCGCTCGCGTCACGGCGCGGGCGGGGCGCAGCTTCGCGCTCCCCGGGGCCGCACCAGAACCCCGTGAAGAGGACCGATGACCGAGAGATTCCCCCGAGACCGGTTCGACGACGTCACCGACGGACCGCGCGTCGGTGCACACCGCGGCCCCCAGCGTCGGGGCCGCGGCTGGATCGTGTTCGCGTGGGCTGCCCTCGCGACGGGCGTCCTCGTCGGTCTCGGCGTCCTCGGGCTCGGGCTGGCGACCACCGGACTCTCGGACGGCAACGACTCCGGCGGGAGCGCGTCGTCCCCGACCCCGTCGGCCTCGGCGACCGCGAAGCCGTCTCCGTCCTCGTCTCCGTCCGCGTCGTCGGGCTCCGGAGCGGGTGCATCCGCCGCGACCCCGGCGCAGCAGGGCACCACGAGCGTCGTCGTGCTGAACGGCACCACGACCACCGGGCTCGCCGGCCGGGCCAGCACCGCGCTGACCGGTGCCGGGTGGAAGATCGCCTCGACGGGCGACGCAGGCACCACCGGGACCACGCAGACGATCGTGTACTACCGCTCGGCGGAGTCGGCGGCGGTCGCGCGGGGCATCGCACAGTCCCTCGGGACCACCGCCGTGCAGCAGTCCACGGCGTTCCCGAACGCCGACGTCAGCGTCGTCCTCGGGTCCGACTACACCGGTTGACGCGCATTCCACCCGCATTCCGCACGCATTCGTGACGAACGTGTTTCCGGCGCGTTGCGATTGCACGGAATGGACGTGAATCGACGTCACACCTCTTGTCGGATCGGCATCCGTGCGCAAGAGTCACTGCGAGGAGTCGCACCGACGACGCCGTCGATCGCAGCAGCACCACCGCAGGGAGCAACAATCATGGCCAACGGAACGGTCAAGTGGTTCAACGCCGAGAAGGGCTTCGGCTTCATCACCGTCGATGGAGGTGGCCAGGACGTGTTCGTGCACTACTCGGCCATCGACATGTCGGGCTACAAGGTCCTCGAGGAGGGGCAGGCGGTCACGTTCGACGTCGGCACCGGCGCGAAGGGCCCGCAGGCGGAGGCGGTCCGGCCCGCCTGAGCCACCGAACCACTCCGGAACGCGTCGTCCCCCTCCGGGGCGGCGCGTTCGTCGTGTCCGCCGCGTGTGCGGCGCGTTCGTCGTGCCCGCCGCGTGTGCGGTCGGTGTGGGAGGGTGCGCGGGCGCGTGCGCTGGTGGCGGAACCCGACCTGGGAAGTCGACCCGTGCCTCCCGGCTGTGTTGCACTCGCACCCGTCGAGTGCCAGAATCGGCGTTGGCACTCGCTCACGCTGAGTGCCAGCACGACCCCCATGACGACGTCCGGGAGGGACGAGAAACTCACATGGCTAAGATCATTGCTTTCGACGAGGAGGCCCGTCGTGGCCTCGAGCGCGGCCTGAACACCCTGGCCGACGCCGTGAAGGTGACGCTCGGCCCGCGCGGCCGCAACGTCGTCCTCGAGAAGAAGTGGGGCGCCCCCACGATCACGAACGACGGTGTCTCCATCGCCAAGGAGATCGAGCTCGACGACCCGTACGAGAAGATCGGCGCCGAGCTCGTCAAGGAGGTCGCGAAGAAGACCGACGACGTCGCCGGTGACGGTACGACCACCGCGACCGTGCTCGCCCAGGCGCTCGTCCGCGAGGGCCTCCGCAACGTCGCAGCCGGCGCCGACCCCGTGTCGCTCAAGCGCGGCATCGAGAAGGCCGTCGCCGCCGTCTCCGACCAGCTCCTCGCCAACGCGAAGGACATCGAGACCAAGGACCAGATCGCCGCGACCGCGTCGATCTCGGCCGCCGACACCACCATCGGTGAGCTCATCGCCGAGGCGATCGACAAGGTCGGCAAGGAAGGCGTCGTCACCGTCGAGGAGTCGAACACCTTCGGCACCGAGCTCGAGCTCACCGAGGGCATGCGCTTCGACAAGGGCTACCTGTCGCAGTACTTCGTGACGGACCCGGAGCGCCAGGAAGCCGTCTTCGAGGACCCGTACATCCTCATCGTCAACTCGAAGATCTCCAACATCAAGGACCTGCTCCCGGTCGTCGACAAGGTGATCCAGGCGGGCAAGCAGCTCCTCATCATCGCCGAGGACGTCGACGGCGAAGCCCTCGCGACCCTCGTCGTGAACAAGATCCGTGGCATCTTCAAGTCCGTCGCCGTCAAGGCCCCGGGCTTCGGCGACCGCCGCAAGGCCATGCTGCAGGACATCGCGATCCTCACCGGTGGCCAGGTCATCTCGGAAGAGGTGGGCCTCAAGCTCGAGAACGCGACGCTCGACCTGCTGGGCAAGGCCCGCAAGGTGATCATCACCAAGGACGAGACCACGATCATCGAGGGTGCCGGCGACGACGAGCAGATCGCGGGCCGCGTCCGTCAGATCCGCTCCGAGATCGAGGCGACCGACTCCGACTACGACCGCGAGAAGCTCCAGGAGCGCCTCGCGAAGCTCGCCGGTGGCGTGGCCGTCATCAAGGCGGGTGCCGCGACCGAGGTCGAGCTCAAGGAGCGCAAGCACCGCATCGAGGACGCCGTCCGCAACGCGAAGGCCGCCGTCGAAGAGGGCATCGTCGCCGGTGGTGGCGTCGCGCTCATCCAGGCGTCCGTCGCGCTCGACTCGCTCGACCTGCAGGGCGACGAGGCGACCGGTGCGAACATCGTCCGCGTGGCCATCGACGCGCCGCTCAAGCAGATCGCGCTGAACGCCGGTCTCGAGCCGGGCGTCGTCGCCGCGAAGGTCCGCGAGCTCGAGTCGGGTCACGGCCTCAACGCCGCGACCGGCGAGTACGTCGACCTCGTCGCCGCGGGCATCATCGACCCGGCCAAGGTCACGCGCTCGGCGCTGCAGAACGCCGCGTCGATCGCCGGTCTGTTCCTCACGACCGAGGCCGTCGTCGCCGACAAGCCCGAGAAGGCTCCGGCCATGCCGGCCGGCGACCCCACGGGTGGCATGGACTTCTAGTCCCGGTAGCCGGAAGGGCCCTCGCACGCTGCGCGTGCGGGGGCCCTTCCGCGTGTGGGGTGCGGGTGGGTGCCTCGGCCCGCCGAGGTTCCGAAAAAGCGGCATTCAGCGCCAGGAGCAGCTCCTCCGTGGAACCTCGGTGCGGTACCGGCGGCGAGTCGTGGAACCTGGAGCGGCTGTGCGCCGTCGGACAGGAGGCGCGGCTCGCCCTGGTTCTCCACAGATGCGAGGGCAGGCGCACACGCGGGCGCGCGGTTCGCGACGCTTTCGGCATGCGGAGCGACGACCGTGCCCAGGAGAAGCCATCGAAGCGTGCCTTCCGAGTGCGCGATGCGCTGGCCGAGGGCATCCCACGGTCGAGGCTCACCCGTCGAGACCTCACAGCGCCCGTACACGGCGTCCGGGCACGGGCAGGCATCCCGGTCACGACCGTGGAGGCCATCGCACTCGTGCTCCGCGACGACCAGTTCATCAGCCATGTCGACGCGGCGCGTATCTGGGGCGCTCCGGTGCCCAGCCGCTTCGACGGCGACCCCGTCCACGTCAGCTCGATCGGGACGGCTCCGATCATGCGGCGTCCGCAGGTGACGCCTCACCGCACGCGCGTCGATGGTCTCCAACCGGCGATCGCCCGGGGGCTCCGGGTGAGTCCTCCGGCCCGCTGCTGGTTCGAATGTGCCAGTCTGTGCACGCTCGTGGAGCTGGTGGTTCTCGGAGACTACTTCGTCGGCGCGGCGGAACTCGCGAGCATCGACGACCTGGCCGCGGCGATCATCCCGGGCGGTCGGGCGGCGGGGCGCGCACGAGCAGCGCTGGCCCTGGTCCGCGGCGGAGTCGAATCTCCGATGGAAACCAAGTTCCGCCTTGCCGTCATCGATGCCGGCTTCCCTGAACCGGACGTGAACGTGGAGGTCTTCGATGACCGCGGAGCGTTCCTGGGCAGGGTCGATCTCGCGTGGCCGTCACTTCGGATCGGCCTCGAGTACGACGGGGACCACCATCGTGAACGTTCGACGTTCCAGCACGACCAGCGACGATCGAACGGTTTCGTCGTGAACGACTGGATCCTCGTGCACGCCACCTCTGCGGACGCGACTCGACCTGCCGTCCTCTTCGAACGTCTTCGACAAGCCTTCGTGCAACGACGACTCGAATCGGGGCGACCCTCCGCCTGAGCTGCGAGGGGGGACGCGCTGAAATTCCGCGGCTCGCCGCGCGTCCCGTGCCGAGGTTCCAGGGCAGGGCGTGTCGCGTCCGCAAGATGCCGGAATTTCGGAACCTCGGCGCGGCCGAGGGCTCGGCGCAAGAGGCGCACCCGCGCCGCGGGTCAGGCGGCGGGAGCGGCCTCGGGGGCCGGGGGCGTCCAGTCGCGCGGCAGCAGGGGGAGCCACACGCGGAAGGTCGCGCCGCCGCCCTCGGTGTCGAACACCTCGACCGACCCGTGGTGCGCCTGCACGATCCCGGACACGATCGCGAGCCCCAGCCCGGAGCCGCCGGTGTCGCGAGCGCGGGAGGTGTCCGCACGCCAGAAGCGCTGGAAGATCTTGTCGCGGAGCTGCGGCGGGATGCCCTCGCCGTGGTCGATGACGTCGATGTTCGCCATCCCGCGCTCCTCGTCGACGCCGATGCCGATCTCGATGGGGTCGTCCGACGGCGTGAACCGCATCGCGTTGCCCATCAGGTTCGTCACGACCTGCCGGATCTTGTTCTCCTCGGCGAGGACGATCGGCGGGCGCTTCGGCAGCACGACCGTGGGCAGCGGGGTCGTCTCGTCGGTCGGGGCGGCGTCGAGGCTCATCGCGCGGTTGCGTCGTGCTCGGAGACGGGCGATCGTCTGGCGCGAGAACGCGATCGGCCCGGTCGTGTTGGCGGAAGCCGAGTTCGGGGAGGCGGGGACCTCGCCCGTCTCGGACATCGCCGGACGGACGGCCTGCGGGACGCTCTCGCCGGTGACACTGTCCTCGACGAGCACCTGGATCTCGCGGTCAGGGTTCGACGCCATGGTGTCGAGCGCCGAGTCGCGGGCGATCGACACGAGGTCGACGGGGCCGAGCTCGAGCGGCTTCGACTCGTCGATGCGGGCCAGCTGGAGCAGGTCCTGCACGAGCAGACCCATGCGCTGGGCCTCTTTCTCGATGCGCTCCATGGCCTGCGCGACGTCTTCTTCCTTGCGGAGGGCGCCCATGCGGTAGAGCTCGGCGTACCCACGGAGCGAGACGAGCGGCGTCCGGAGTTCGTGGGAGGCGTCACCGACGAACCGGCGCATCTGGTCGATGGTGCGCTCGCGGTCCTCGAAGGCGGTGTCGATGCGCTCGAGCATGACGTTGAGGGAACGGTTGAGGCGCCCGACCTCGGTGTTCGGGGTGTCTGCCTCGAGTCGCTGGTTGAAGTCCCCGGCGGCGAAGCGCGCAGCGGTGTCCTCGACGTCGCGCAAGGGGTCGAAGGTCGCTGTGACGAGGAGCCGCGTGAGCATCGCGCCGAGCAGGATCACCGCGATGCCGAAGAACAGGAAGATGACGGTGAACCGGAGGATCGTCTGGTCCGCGGTGGCGCTCGACACCGCGACGAGCACGTAGCCCGTGTTCGTCACGCCGTCGGACCGGTTCTGCAGGGAGGCGGGGATGACCTGGGCGCGCCACTCGTGGTCGTGCTGGGCGTCGTACAGGGTGACGCGGTCCGAGCTCTGTGCAGCACGGGCGAGCTCGGTGCCGGTGATCGCCGGACGGCTCGAGGACTTCGTCTGGCAGATGCGGTGTCCGGAGTCGTCGTAGGCCGCGACGTACACGCTCGCCGACAGCACCACGGAGACGTTGCAGTACTGCTCGCCGTCGCTGATGTTCTGGCCCTCGAGCTGCTCGGTCGTCTGCTTGACGCTGTTGTCGAGCTGCAGCATGAGGTACGTCGACAGCACCGTCATCGTGCCGAGCCCGGCGACGAGGAGACCGAGCGCGACCAGGAGCACCGTGATCCCGGTGATCTTGGTGCGCAGGGAGATCCCGTCCCACCAGCGGCTCATTCGCGTGTGCATGCTGCCCCAACGATAGACAGCGACCGCCCGGTGAAACCGGACGGCCGCCGTGAAGAACTGCGCCTAGGAGGCCTTGGCGGCCTTGAGCATGTAGCCGAAGCCGCGCTTGGTCTGGATGACCGGCTCGGCCGAGTACTGGTCGAGCTTGCGGCGGAGGTACGAGATGTAGGACTCGACGATGCCCGCGTCGCCGTTGAAGTCGTACTCCCACACGTGGTCGAGGATCTGGGCCTTCGAGAGCACCCGGTTCGGGTTGAGCATGAGGTAGCGGAGCAGCTTGAACTCGGTGGGGGAGAGCTCGATCTGCGCGTCGCCGATGGTGACCTCGTGGGTGTCCTGGTCCATCGTGAGCTCGCCGGCGCGGATGATGGCGTCCTCTTCGTCGTTCATCGTGCGACGGAGGATGGCCTTGATGCGGGCGACGATCTCGTCGAGCGAGAACGGCTTGGTCACGTAGTCGTCGCCGCCGACCGTGAGGCCGGTGATCTTGTCCTCGGTGTCGTCCTTCGCGGTGAGGAACAGGATCGGCGACGTGTAGCCCGAGGAGCGCAGGCGCTTGGTGACGCCGAAGCCGTTCATGTCGGGGAGCATGACGTCGAGGATGATGAGGTCGGGCTCTTCCTCGAGCACGGCGGAGATGGCCTGCGCGCCGTTGCCCACGGCACGCACGGCGAAACCGGCGAAGCGCAGGGAGGTCGTCAGCAGGTCGCGGATGTTCGGCTCGTCGTCGACGATCAGGATCTTGGGGCCATCGCTCATGGCCCCATCATCTGACCGTTCCTTGTGGCTTTCCTGAGAGCGGTGCGTGCGTGAGCACGGGACGGCCTGGAGGCGCGGTGCGGGCTGGCACCGCGCCTCCAGGCCGCCCTCCGGTCACCCCCTGGAATCGGGCCGCTACGCGGCAGCCGCCACCTGGTCGGCGTCGAGGATCGTGTACGAGTACCCCTGCTCGGCGAGGAACCGCTGCCGGTTCTGCGCGAAGTCCTGGTCGACGGTGTCCCTCGTGACGAGCGTGTAGAACGACGCCGGCAGGCCGTCCTTGTTCGGGCGGAGGAGTCGGCCGAGTCGCTGCGCTTCTTCCTGCCGGGAGCCGAAGGACCCCGACACCTGGATCGCCACGGTCGCGTCGGGGAGGTCGACCGAGAAGTTCGCGACCTTCGACACCACCAGCACGTCGATCGCGCCCGTCCGGAAGGCCTGGAACAGGCGCTCGCGTTCGTCGACCGGGGTCGCGCCGGTGATCTCGGCGGCGTCCAGGGACTCGGCGAGTGCGTCGAGCTGGTCGATGTACTGCCCGATGACCAGGATCTGCTCGCCCCGGTGCTTCTCGATGAGCTCCCGGACGACCGGGGTCTTCGCCGGCGTCGTCGCGGCGAGGCGGTAGCGCTCGTCGTCGCCGGACGCCGCGTACTCCAGCCGGTCGCCGTGCGGCAGGTCGATGCGGACCTCGTAGCATGACGCCGGCGAGATGTAGCCCTGCGCCTCGATCTCCTTCCACGGGGCGTCGTAGCGCTTCGGCCCGATGAGCGAGAAGACGTCGCCTTCGCGCCCGTCCTCGCGCACGAGGGTCGCGGTGAGGCCGAGACGCCGGCGGGCCTGCAGGTCGGCGGTGAGCTTGAACACCGGTGCGGGCAGCAGGTGGACCTCGTCGTAGACGATGAGCCCCCAGTCGAGCGCGTCGAGGAGCGACAGGTGCGTGTACTCGCCCTTCCGCCGGGCGGTGAGGATCTGGTACGTCGCGATCGTGACCGGGCGGATCTCCTTCACCGAGCCGGAGTACTCGCCGATCTCGTCCGCGGTGAGGCTCGTCCGGCGCAGCAGTTCGTCGCGCCACTGCCGTGCGGACACGGTGTTCGTCACGAGGATGAGCGTGGTCGCCTTCACGGTCGCCATCGCTCCGGCGCCGACGAGCGTCTTGCCGGCACCACACGGGAGCACGACGACGCCGGAGCCCTGCGCGAAGAAGGTGTCGACGGCCTGTTCCTGGTACGGCCGGAGGTGCCAGTCGGCGGTCGCGAGGTCGATCGCGTGCGGCTGGCCCGGCGTGTAGCCCGCGAGGTCCTCCGCCGGCCAGCCGAGCTTCACGAGCTCCTGCTTGACCTGGCCGCGGGCCCACGGCTCGAGCTCGATCTCCCCCGGGGAGCGCTGGTCGCCCAGGAGCGGCTTGATGCGCTTCGAGCGGGTGACCTCGGCGAGGATCGTCGGATCGGTCGCGGTGAGGAGCAGCACGGGCTGGCGCTCGAGCTCCTCGCCGGGGGAGTTCGCGATCGTGGGAGCGTCCGGCCGTTCCTCGCGCCGGATGACGAGCCGGCCGTAGCGGGACACCGTGTCGCGGATGTCGACCGTGACGCTCTGCGGCACCGGGAACTTCGCGAACCGCTCGAGCGTGTCGATCATCGCCTCGGCGTCGTGCCCGGCGGCACGTGCGTTCCAGAGACCGAGCCGCGTGATGCGGTACGTGTGCACGTGCTCGGGCGCGCGCTCGAGCTCCGCGAACACGGCGAGTTCGTGGCGGGCGTCCTCGGCGTCGGCGTGTGCCACCTCGAGCAGCACCGTGCGGTCGCTCTGCACGATCAGCGGTCCGTTCATGACGGATCAGCCTAGGCGCTCCGCCTGCGCGCGGACCGGGGTGTGGATCAGGCGTCGCTCTCCACAGCCACCACGAGGGAGAGTGGCAGGGTGCGCTCGACGTCGACCGCCGTGTCCTTGCCCCGGACGCGTCCGGCAGCGACCGAGGTCGGCACGATCGAGAAGGGTCGCTCGGAGCCGTCCGGCATGCGCACCGTGAGCCGGATCGGTGTGCGTCCGCGCACGGCGAGGTCGATCTGCCGCCCGAGCCACTCCTGCTCCGGCTCGCCCTCGGCGCGCTCGGTGGTGAGACGGAGGCGCTCCACGAGCGCGCGGGCTGCCTCCCGCGGGTCGCGTCCCGCTGCGCGGCGGACGGGAGGCGCGGCCTCCACGGTCGCCTGGGCTGCGGTCGTCAGCACGGCCGGGTAGCGAGCGTCGCGGAGCGCGGTGTGCACGACCTGCGCCGGGTACCGGGTGGTGAGCGTGGTGAGGTCCGGCCGCTCCCACGACACCTGCCGGAGTTCGGCGTCCACACCGATCAGGTCGAGCTGGTCGGCCGTCCCGCGGACGACCGAACCGACACCGCCGGGCCCGAGGTCGACGACGATGCTGCCGTCGCGCTCGGCGACCTGGTAGACGAGGTACGCCAGCGGCTGGGGGACCCCGGACACCGACAGGCGTTCGAACCGCCCGAGCACGGCGTCGCGGTCGAGACCGGCCCGGAAGGCCCGCGCGAGCGACTCCTCGGACACCCGGTACCGCGCCGCGAGACCCGGCGCCTCGAGCGTCGCGACGGCACGGAGTTCGGCGTCGTCCGCCGGGGCGAGGGGCCCCGGAGCGATGACGGTGAGGTCGTGCTGCAGGTACACGCCGGGCACCGTGTCCGGCAGGTCGGCGGCGGCGCGATCGGCTGCGTCCGCGGCCCCGGCGAGCAGGGCGGCACCCGTGGTCGTGAGGGCGCCGTCGACCACGAGGCCGAGCGCGCTCCCCGTGCCCGCGACCGTCAGGAGTTCGGCGTCGAGCCACCGTGCACCGGCCGGGTACGCCCAGCGACCCGTCGCGACGAGGTCGTGCCAGTCGGCGCCCGCGAGGTCGAGGACCTCGCGCACGGCGGGGTCGAGCGCGTCCCGCCAGGCGCGTGTGAGGGTCGTCCAGCGCTCCTCCCACGACGCGAGGAGCCACGCGTCACCGGGCTCCGAGACGTCCCACGCACCGCGGTCGAGCGACGCGAGACCGGTCCGGCGCAGGAGGGTGAGTCGGTCCGGCACGACCTCGGGATCGGTGCCCAGGCGCTCGCCGAGGGTCCGCGCGAGCGGGGTGCCGATGCCGCCCTTCACGAGCTCGCGCACCTCGCCGGCCTCGACGGCCCGGAGCAGTTCGGCCAGGACCGTCATGGTGCCGAACGCGTGCTCGGCACCGGTCGCCCGTGCCGCGTCGTCGTCGACGGGAGCGACGGGGCGGACGGGTGCCGGGCCTCCCGGCTGGTCCGTCGTGCCCAGCAGGTCGGGGTGGGCGGCCAGGCGGGCCGTCACCGCGTCGTCGACGCCGCCGTCCGTGTCCGCGAGGCCGAGCGCGACCGCCGGCGCGAGCGCCTCCGGAGCGCCGCCGTCCCGGAGGCCCAGGATCGCCGCGCGGGGCAGGTGCTCGATCGCGGCGTCGACCGCGTCGTCGGTCCGGAGTGCCTCGGCCAGGTCGAAGAAGTCGGCGATGTGCTGCGGCCCGCTCTCGGCGAGCGACGCCGCGGGCAGCCGTCGGGCGACGACGAGCCGCTCGAGGGCGTCGTCGGGCATCGCCCGGAGCCGGGCGGCGAGGTCGGCGGTGGTCGTCATCGTCCGTCCGCTCGGAACCGGGTCCGGGTCCTCAGCGAGACGTCCGGTTCTCGCGGGCCCGTCGCGTCCAGACGACGCCGAGGAGCGCGAACAGGAGCACCATGCCGATCGGGAGCCCGATGAGGGGGATGGCCATGATGACCGGCCACGGCATCGAACCTCCGGCACTCGGGACGGTGAGCCACATGACGATCACGGCGACGAGGCACAGGAAGGCGGCGATGAAGATCCCTCCGACCATGAACCCGAGGACGCGTTCGGTACGATTGAACGTCACCGAGGGCTCCGCTGCGACGCGGGGAGTCCCGGTGGATCGGGTCGGCTTGGCCATCGGCCCAGGATATCCGACGCACCACGGCCGTTCCACGACCACGAGGAGTCCACGCATGCCCACCGGCAAGGTCAAGTTCTACGACGACCAGAAGGGGTTCGGGTTCATCACCGGCGACGACGGTGACCAGGTGTTCCTGCACGCCTCCTCGCTGCCGGACGGCGTCACCACCGTGAAGGCCGGTTCGCGCCTGGAGTACGGCGTGGTCCAGGGCAAGAAGGGCTCGCAGGCGCTCAGCGTGCGGCTCCTCGACCCGCAGCCGTCACTGTCGAAGATGTCCCGTCGCTCGGCCGACGACATGGCCGTGATCGTCGAGGACCTCGTGAAGGAGCTCGACCGGATCAGCGGGGACCTCCGCCACGGCCGTTACCCGAAGAACGGGGAGCGCCTCGCCGCGATCCTCCGTCACGTCGCCGACCAGTTGGACGCCTGATGCCCACGCACGAGTACGAGCGCCTGGCGCGCACCGCCCTCCTCGAGGTCACGCCGGACTCGACCGTCGGTGCCTTCGTCGACGCCGTGGACGAGGGCGACGACGTCGTCTCGCTCCGGTTCGCCAACCGCATGCCGGGGTACCCCGGTTGGCGCTGGACCGTCTCGGTCGCGAAGATCGGCGACGACGAGCCGACGGTGCTCGAGGTCGAGCTCATGCCCGGAGACGGTTCGCTCGTCGCGCCCGAGTGGGTGCCCTGGTCCGAGCGGCTCGCGGAGTACCGCGCGGCGCAGGAGGGCGAGGACGGCGACGGCGACGGCGACGGCGAGTCGGACGAGGACGAGTCGGACGACGACGAGTCGGACGAGGACGAGGACGACGCGGACGACGAGGACGCCGACTACGACGACCCGGACGACGACGAGGCCGACGACGACGAGTCGGACGACGACGACTTCGACACCGACGAGGACGACCTGAGCGAGTCGGACGACGACGACCTCGACGGCGTGGACGTCGACGAGCTCGACGACGCGGCGGACGCCGACGACGACGAGTCGGACGAGGACGACACGGAGCCGGAGCCCGTCGCGCCGCCGCGCGCACGGCGGCGACGCGCGCAGCGCGTCCGCCCCGTCGACCCGGACGACGACCTCGAGGTCGACCGTCTCGACGCGAGCGAGGTCGACCCGGACCACCACCGGTCCTGAGGAGACGAGCGTCGTCCGCGACGCGACCAGCAACGGACGGGAGGCGCGGTGCCAGCTGGCACCGCGCCTCCCGTCCGTGCAGAACGCCTGTCAGCGCGACAGCTCGCCAACCACGTACTCGATGGCCTTGGTGAGCTGGGCGACGTCGCTCGGCTCGATCGCCGTGAAGGTCGCGATGCGGAGCTGGTTGCGGCCGAGCTTCCGGTACGGCTCGGTGTCGACGATGCCGTTCGCGCGGAGCGTCGCGGCCACGGCCTTGGCGTCGATCGCGTCGTCGAGGTCGATCGTGGCGACGACCTGCGACCGGTGGGAGGGCTCGGCCACGAACGGGGTGGCGAAGTCGACCGACGCCGCCCAGTCGTAGACCGTGCCCGAGGACTGCTTCGTCCGGGCGTCGGCCCACGCGATGCCCCCGGACTCGTTGATCCAGCGGACCTGGTCGTCGAGGAGCAGCAGGGTCGCGAGCGCCGGGGTGTTGAGCGTCTGGTCGAGCCGGGAGTTGTCGACGGCGTTCTTGAGCGACAGGAACTCCGGGATGTACCGGTCGCTCGCCGCGATGCGCTCCACCCGCTCGATCGCGGCGGGGGAGAACAGCGCGAGCCAGAGCCCGCCGTCCGACGCGAAGTTCTTCTGCGGGGCGAAGTAGTAGACGTCGGTCGCGGACACGTCGAACGCAGCGCCACCGGCGGCGCTCGTCGCGTCCACCACGGTGAGGGCACCGGCGTCGCCCTCGGCGCGGACCACCGGCGCCATGACGCCGGTCGAGGTCTCGTTGTGCGGGTAGGCGTAGACGTCCACGCCCTCGACCGGCTCGAGGGCGGCGAGCGAACCACCCGAAGCCTCGATGACGTGCGGCGCCTCGAGCCACGGCGCGGCGACGGCCTTGGCGAACTTCGAGCCGAACTCGCCGAAGGACAGGTTCTCGGCACGGCGCTCGACGAGCCCGAACGCGGCGGCGTCCCAGAACGCGGTCGAGCCGCCGTTGCCGAGGACGACCTCGTAGCCGTCCGGCACCTGGAACAGGTCGGCGATGCCCTGTCGGACGCTGCCGACGAGGTCCTTCACGGG
>NZ_JBPUGH010000066.1:0-17989 GCF_051548005.1 Curtobacterium flaccumfaciens
CCGTCGGGGTCGACGCGTTCGCGGCGCCGACACCGAACGCGGCGCCACCGAGGACGAGCGCGCCGGTCGTGGCGAGGGTGATCGAGGTCTTCAGGCTCTTGCGCATGATGTTCTGTCCTTTGCTGTGGATGTCGCTCCGGCCGGTGGCCCTGACCCGCCGCTGCTGTGCGCGAGTCGTGTACCGGCCGTACGTGACCGGGGAGCTTCTTGGGCGTTTCGCCCTGGTGTCATGCATTCGGCACCCCCGTCCTGATGGTTTGGGCGGGTTTGCTGGAAGTTCGCCACCCGCCCCTCCGTAGCGTGGGTGTATGTCCCCTGCACACATCGCGACCACCGACCGCATCCGGGCGATCGACGCCTGGTGGCGCGCCGCGAACTACCTCACCGCCGGGCAGATCCACCTGCTCGACAACCCGCTCCTCACCCGGCCGATCGAGCCGGACGACATCAAGCCGCGCCTGCTCGGACACTGGGGGACCTCGCCGGCGCTCAACCTCGTCTACGCGCACTGCAACGCGCTCATCGCCGAGACGGACCGGCAGCTGCTGTACGTCTGCGGGCCGGGGCACGGCGGACCGGCCATGAACGCGAACGCGTGGCTCGACGGGACGTGGAACGAGCTCTACCCGGAGATCACACCGGACACGGACGGGCTGCAGCGGTTCTTCCGGCAGTTCTCCTTCCCCGGCGGCATCCCGTCGCACGCCGCCCCGGAGACCCCCGGCTCGATCAACGAGGGCGGTGAGCTCGGCTACTCGCTCGCCCACGCCTACGGGGCCGCACTCGACAACCCGGACCTCGTCGTCGCGTGCGTCGTCGGGGACGGCGAGGCCGAGACCGGTCCGCTGGCGGCGTCCTGGCAGGCGCACACCTTCCTCGACCCGGTGTCGGACGGTGCCGTGCTGCCGATCCTCAACCTCAACGGGTGGAAGATCGCGAACCCGACCGTCCTGGCCCGCATCCCCGGGGAGGACCTCGACGCCTACTTCCGCGGGCTCGGCTACGAGCCGATCGTGGTCGACTCGGCCCGTGTCGACCATGACCCGTTCGCGGTGCACGCCCTGCTCGACGCCGCGCTGCGACGGGCGCTCGCCCGCATCGACGACATCCAGGCAGCCGCACGGGCACAGGCAGAGCGCGCCGCGGCCGGACAGCTCGCGGGCGCTGCCGACCTCCGTCCACGCTGGCCGATGATCGTCCTCCGCACGCCGAAGGGCTGGACGGGGCCAAACGAGGGCAGCTTCCACTCGCACCAGATCCCGCTGCCCGACGTCCGGACGAACGACGAGGACCGGGCACGGCTCGAGGAGTGGATGCGCTCCTACCGTCCGGAGGAACTGTTCGACGAGCAGGGCCGGCCGATCGGGATCCTCGGCACGATCCGACCGGAGGGCGACCTCCGGATGAGTGCGACCCCGTTCGCCAACGGCGGCCGGATCCGGACCGCGCTCGACCTCCCGGCGATCGCCGACCACGGCGTCCCGGCGGGCGAGCCGGCCTCGGCCACCGGGACCCTCGGTCCGTGGCTCGCCGCCCTGGTGGAGCGCAACGGCTCGGACTTCCGTCTGTTCGGTCCCGACGAGACGATCTCGAACAAGCTCGACGCGGTGTTCGACGTCACGAACCGGGTCTGGCGGGCGGACCGGGCCCCCGGCGACGAACACCTCTCGGCACGCGGTCGGGTCATCGAGGTCCTGTCCGAGCACGTCCTCGAGGGCATGCTCGAGGGCTACGTCCTGACCGGTCGGCACGGCATCCTCAACACCTACGAGGCGTTCGCCCACATCATCGACTCGATGGTCGGGCAGTACGCGAAGTGGCTCGAGTCCTCCGAGGATCTCGACTGGCGCCTGCCGGTGTCGAACCTCACGATCCTGCTCTCCTCGCACGTCTGGCGACAGGACCACAACGGGTTCTCGCACCAGGACCCGGGCTTCCTCGACGTCGTCGCGTCGAAGCAGCAGGACCTCGTGCGGATCAAGCTCCCCGCCGACGCCAACACCCTGCTCGCCGTCACCGCCCACGCACTCGAGACGACGAACCGGATCGAGGTCATCGTCGCCGGCAAGCACCCGGAACCGGTGTTCCTCTCGCTCGAGGACGCCGTCGCCCACGCCGCGGCCGGGCTCGGCGTGTGGGACTGGGCCGGCACCGAGTCCGCGGTCGGCCGGGCGGACGTCGTGCTCGTCGGCGCGGGTGACGTCCCCACGGTCGAGACGCTCGCGGCCGCCGCGATCATCCGCGAGCACGCACCCGCCGTCGGCGTCCGGGTCGTGAACGTCGTCGACCTGCTGTCCATCGGCGACCCACGGAAGCACGAGCACCCGGTCTCCGACGAACGGTACGACGAGGTGTTCCTCCCCGGGACGCCCGCCGTCTTCGCGTTCCACGGGTACCCCGCACTCGTGCACCAGCTCACCTACCGCCGCCACGGGCACGACGACCTCCACGTGCACGGCTTCCAGGAGCAGGGCACCACGACCACGCCCTTCGACATGCTCATGCGGAACGACATGGACCGGTTCGCGCTGGCGCACGACGCGCTGACGCGGGTCGACGCAGCGGAGCACGCCGAGCTGCTCGACCGCCTGACCGCGGCGCGTGAGGCCGCACGGGAGTACGCGTACACGCGGGGCGAGGACCATCCGTCGGTCGCCGGGTGGGAGTTCGCGGGGTGGCCGCAGGACTGAGCAGTCCGAGATCTGGTCGGCTCGTCCGCCGACGCGGCGCCCATCGCGGCTCCCGCAGCCGTGGGCGCGTCTCCTGCACCGACCTGGAGGCACGGCTCGCCCTCCACAGGACCGGTCACGCCCGCCGCGTGCCCGGTCCTGTGCCGTCAGGCTCGGGCCATGGACGTGGGGTGGACGAGCGCAGCGGTGGCGGTGATCGGTGCCGTGGTGGCGGTGGCGAGTCTGGTGGTCACGATCATCGAAGGCGGTCGAGTCCGGCGGAATGCAGAGTTCTTGGCACACCGAGACCACTGGTGGCAGCGTTGGGCATAGATCGCCGAACGGTCGCTCTCGGACGACCCGGCGGATCGGGACGCTGCACCGCTGATGGCACACGCAGTCTTGAGTCGACCGTGGGTGACCGCTGACGACGAGTGGATGGAAGGCGCCCTGGCTGAGCAGGAGATCGATCAACCGACCGGGCGACGGAGAGGAACCGAGCTGTGATCAGTGAGATGGACGACGACCGCTTCTTCGACCTGGTGAAGCGTTTCGAGCGTTCGACGCTCAGTCTGCTCAAGGATCCGCACTACGAGCGAGTGGTGCGAGCCGACGGGTGGGTCGAGCGCCTCGAGGAGCTCCGCGCCGAGCGCCGCGAGCGCGAGGAACGCGCCCGCGCCCGGAAGCTCCGCGCCGAGGCGTCCTTCGCCGAAGGCTGATCGGGTCGACGCGCGCCGGGCAGTGCCGAGCAGCGCCGGGCAGTGCCGGGCAGTGCCGGGCAGTGCCGTGCCAGGCTGGACCGGTGAGCGACCTCGTCATCCCGGCACCGCCCCAGCCGTCCGTCCCGACGACAGCGGGTGGCCGGTTCCCCGTCCGGCGGATCTTCTGCGTCGGCCGCAACTACGCCGCCCATGCCCGCGAGATGGGCCACGACCCGGACCGCGAGCCGCCGTTCTTCTTCGCCAAGCCCGCGGATGCCGTCGTCGTGGACGGCGCCGACACCCCGTACCCGCCGCTCACCGCGCAGCTCGAGCACGAGGTCGAACTCGTCGTCGCGATCGGCGCCCCCGCGGTGGACGTGCCGGTGGCCGAGGCGCTCCACGTCGTCTGGGGGTACGGCGTCGGACTCGACCTCACCCGGCGCGACCTCCAGGCCGAGGCGAAGCGGCTCGGTCGGCCCTGGGACGCCGCCAAGGGCTTCGACGCCTCCGCTCCGCTCGGCGCGCTCGTCCCCGCCACGGGGGTGGACCCGACGACCGGAGCCGTCGAGCTGACCGTGAACGGCAACGTCAGGCAGTCCGGCGACCTGTCGGACCAGATCTGGTCGGTCGCCGAGACGATCGCCGAGCTCTCCCGTTCGGTCCGACTCGCGCCCGGGGACCTGCTCATGACCGGGACCCCCGAAGGAGTCGGCCCGCTGGTGCGCGGCGACGTCGTCCAGGGGCGCATCTCCGGCATCGGGTCCGTGCGGACCCGCGTGGTCTGAGCGCCTCCGCTCCGGACGGGTGTCGAGCGACCTCGCGCGTTCCGGCGACGTGTCGGCGGACTGGGAGCGCACGCAGGTCGGCAGCGTAGACCTCAACCTGACGTCAGGGGTCAACGGCGTCGCAACATCACGGACAGGGCCGGGTGCCGGGGGCAGCCGCCCGTCCGGAACCGGAGGTGCCGCCGTGCTCGAACACGACCTGCTCGCCACGTCCTCGACCTGGGCGGGCGACGAACCGATCGGTGAGCGTGTGCGCGCCGTCGGTGACGCGGGGTTCGCGGGGCTGTCCCTCACCGTGGGCGACCTGCACGAGGTCCGCGCCACGATCGGGTTCGCCGAGCTCCGACGCGTCCTCGACGGCGCCGGGATCGTCTGGGTGCAGCTCGGTCCGCTCGACCGATGGTGGACGAGCGACGACCGTTCCGACGACGAGGACGCCGACAGCGGTGTGGTGTTCGAGGCGACCGCGGCGCTCCGGGCGTGGCAGGTGGTCGTCCGGGCGGACACCACCCTGTCGGTCCGTCCGAACGCGATGACCGACGACTGGGTGGCGCTGGCGGCACGGACCGAGCAGCTCGGCGCGCAGCTCGTCCTCGAACCGGAGCCGTGGTCGAACCTGCCGACGGTCGAACGGGCCGCACGCTTCGTGACCGCGGCGGGGCACCCGAACGGCGGCCTGCTCCTCGACGCGATGCACGTGCTCCGGGGCGGTTCGACGCTGGCATCCGTCCGCGAGGGCGTGGCGCCCGCCGTGCTCGCCGCGGTGGAACTGAGTGACGGCCTCCTGCACACGCCGAACGGCATGACCCTCGCCGAGGAGTCCCACGCCGCACGCCACCTGCCCGGATCCGGAGCGTGGGACCTGCCCGGGTTCATCCGCACCGTGCGCGATCTCGGGTTCGACGAGCCGTGGGGCGTCGAGGTCCGGACGGCCGCGCACCGAGCCCTGCCGACGGCCGACGCCCTCCGGACCGCGGCGGCGGCCACGCGTGCCGTGCTCGACGCGGCCGATGCGTTCGGCACCCCCGCCGCCCCGGCGATGCCGTCCACCCCGGCACCGACCTCCGCCGTCGACCTCGATTCCTCGCGGGCGCCCGTCGCGCCGATGCCGACCGTGCCGCTGCCCCGCCGCGAGGCCGGCACAGGGACGCCCGCGTAACGTCCGCTGCATGACCGACCACGACGACGAACTCCTCCGCCGCTCACAGGACGCGATCGACGAGGCGAAGGCCGCTGCGGCCGACGTGACCGAACCCGACGAGGACGACCTCGTCGAGCGGGACCTCCCGGTCGCGGACGACGCCGAACCCGCTGACGGCCCGGCGCCCGCCCCCTGAGCCCGGTCCGCCCGGGCAGAGCAGGACAGAACGCCGCAGAGCAGGGCTCCGCGGAAGAATTCTCCAGATCAGGTGTGACGAACCGGTGCGCTGACCCGTCTCAGTGGTGAGCCTGTCAGTTGCTCACCGCGGCTGACGTCAGCGCGCCGTGGCCGGCCATCCCTGAACGCCGGTCACGGCGCTTCGACGGCGGCCCGTGCGTTCCCTGATCCGGCGCACGGGCCGCCTTGCCCCGAGCCGGACACCGATGGACCGGAACCCACCCGCGGCGAGCCCGGGCCGCCGGCGGAGAGCCGGGGATCGGCGGCAGCGAGCCCGGGATCGGCGGCAGCGGGCCCGGGATCCTTCTCAGTCGTCGACCTGGTCGCCGAGGAAGTCGGCGTAGGTGACCTCTTCGTCGAGCGCGTCGTCGGCCGAGTTCGCCGGCAGCGTCTGCCCGCGGGTCGCCGATCCGCGCTCCTCGGGCGAGAACGGCGGCAGGTACTTGCTCGTGCTCATGGTCACGCCCTTCCGTCCCGGCGAACGTAACAGCCGCCGTACCTCCGGTGGCGAGCGGCCCCGAGATCGTCCCCCGGAGGGGCGCCGAACGGGGGACGGAAGTTCGCCCGGGGCGGACCCCATGCGCGTGCATGTGCGCGATCAGGACTCGCGCACGACGTCGTCAGGGTCCTTGTCCGCGCGCCACCCACGCCACGAGGGCTGTCGGAGCCGTCCGTCGCCGGTCCACTCCGCGAACTCGACCTCACCGACCCGGACCGGTCGGACCCACTGCGCGTCACGGGCATCCGGTCGAGGGACGTCCACGAACGGCGACGTCCCGCTCGCCAACGGCTCGAGCGCACGGGCGATTGCGTCCAGGTCACGGTCGCGGAACCCGGTGCCGACCTTGCCGACGTACTCGAGACCCTCCGGCCCCGGCACCCCGAGCAGCAGTGATCCGATGCCTCCGGCTCGACGTCCGGCTCCCGGCTTCCACCCGCCGACGACCACCTCCTGCGTGGCGTGGTGCTTGACCTTCAGCCAGGCCTCGGACCGACGGCCCTCGGCGTACCTCGAGCCGCGCTTCTTCGCGACGACCCCTTCGAGCCCGCGTCGCTCCGACTCGGCGAGCGCCGCGGCGAAGTCGCCGTCCACGGCGTCCGGCACCTCGATCGCTCCGCCGGGTTCGACGACGGTGGCGAGGGCCTCGCGCCGGGCGGTGTACCCGTGCCGGGTGAGCTCGTGTCCGTCGGCCTCGAGCACGTCGAAGAGCAGGAGCCGCACCGGGGTGGCCCCCCGAGCAGCCTCGACCTCGCGCGCCTTCGTGAGGCCCATCCGGTTCTGCAGCAGCTGGAACGAGGGTCGTCCGCGGTCGTCGAGTGCCACGATCTCCCCGTCGTAGACGCCGTCGACCCCGGCCCGCTCGGCGAGTTCCTGCAGCTCGGGGTACTGCGCGGTGAGGTCGTTGCCGTTCCGGCTCCGGAGCGTCACCCGGCCCTCGCGGACGGTCGCGAGGGCTCGGATGCCGTCCCACTTCAGTTCGAACGCCCAGTCACCGGGGTCGAGTCGCGGCTCGCCCTTCGCAGGGGTGGCCTGCATGGTGCGGCGTTCCTCCGGGCGCTCGGTCGAGGCGCTGGTCGCCTTCGCCGTCGGCCGGGAGGCGCGGGTCGCCCCCGCCGCTCGCGTCCCGTCCGCCGTGCCACCGGGTTCGCGATCGGGCTGGTCCTTCGTGCGGTGGATGAGCCAGTTCTTCTCGTCGCCGTCGCGGCCGCGTCCTCGACCCCGGGTGTGCAGGAGCGCCAGGCGTCGTGCAGCCCCGGTCCGGCCGTGCAGGGTGACGATGACCTCTTCGCCCTCGCGCCACTTCTCGAGCTCGTACGTGCCGTCGTCCCAGATCGTGACGGTCCCGCCGCCGTACTCGGCAGCCGGGATGATCCCCTCGAAGGACCCGTACTCGAGCGGGTGGTCCTCGGTCTGGACGGCGAGGTGGTTCTTCCCCGGATCGGTCGGCTCGCCCTTCGGCAGCGCCCAGCTGACGAGCACGCCCTCGTGCTCCAGCCGGAAGTCGTAGTGGTCCCTGGTGGCGTGGTGCTCCTGGATCACGAACGTCGGGGTGCCGTCCTCGCGGACGGTCGGTGCGCCGGCGGGGACCGGCTCGGGGGTCTTCGCGGCGTCCCGTTTGGCCCGGTACGCGGTCAAGCGGTCCTCGCTCGCCCGGTTGGCGTCCTCGGTCCGTTCGCCGTCCCAGTGGCCGTGGTCGGGCCTGCCGACGGACAACGAGGCGGACGCGACCGGGTGCAGGAGGTCGCCACGGGCCTCCAGGCGGTCCAGCACGTCGTCCAGCGTGAGCTGGGCGAGCCCACGCTGGGTGAGCTCGTCCCAGGTCCGCGGGGCGGCGACCGTCGGCCGGTCACGGCCGCGCAGCGAGTACGGGGCGATCGTCGTCTTGTTGCCGTTGTTCTGCGACCAGTCGACGAAGACCTTCCCGGCGCGCTCGGCACGGCTCATCGACGAGAGCACCAGGTCGGGGAGGTCCTGTTCGAGCGCCCGCGCCAGCTCGTGCGCGACGTCGGACACCTGGTTCGTCGTCGCACGGCCGTCGAGCGCCGCGTAGAGGTGGATGCCCTTCGACCCGGACGTCACCGGGTACGGCTCGAGCCCCATGCCCTGGAGGACCTCGCGCGCCGCGACGGCCACCTCGACGCACTCCGGCAGCCCGACGCCCTCGCCGGGGTCGAGGTCGAGCACGAGCCGGTCCGGGTTCTGGTGTGCGCCACGCGGTCCGAAGCGCCACTGCGGCACGTGCAGCTCGAGCGCGGCCTGCTGGGCCATCCAGACGAGCGTCGCGACGTCGTCGACGATCGGGTACTCGGTGTCGTGCTCCTTGTGCGCGATGGTGTGGTGGCGGATCCAGTCGGGGGCGGAGTCGGGGAGGTTCTTCTCGAAGAAGACCTTGCCGTCGACGCCGTTCGCCCAGCGCTTCCGGGTCACGGGGCGGTCCTTCACGTGCGGGATCATCCACGGCGCGACCCGCTCGTAGTACTCGATCACCCGGCCCTTGGTCGTGCCGGTCTCCGGGTAGAGCACCTTGTCGGTGTTGCTGAGCGCGATGCGCTGCCCGCCGACGAGGACCGTCCGACGCTTCGCCACCGGACTCACAGAGACACTCCGCTCACAGTGCCACTCCGCTCACAGCGCCGCTCCGATCGCTCCCGCCGCCGTGCTCACAGCGCGACCCCGGTCGCTCCCGCCACGGTCAGGGTGGAGCCCGACGTGTACGACGACTCGGGTCCGGCGAGGTACACGTACGCGCTGCCGAGCTCGACGGGCTGCGCCGGTCGGCCGAACGGTGTGCCCTCGCCGTAGTGGGCGATCTCGTCGCCCGGGTAGCTGATCGGCTGCAGAGGCGTCCACACCGGCCCCGGGACGACCGTGTTCGCCCGGATGCCCTTCGGGGCGAGCTGCCGCGCGAGGCCGTTCGTGTAGGTGATGATCGCCGACTTCGTGGCCGCGTAGTCGATCATCCGCGCCTGCGGCTCGTACGCGGACACCGAGCTCGTCGTGACGATCGCGCTGCCGGGAGCCAGGTGCGGGACCGCGGCCCGGACGAGCCAGAACAGCGAGTAGAGGTTGACCTTGAGCGTGCGGTCGAAGGACTCGGTGGTCTGCTCGGCGACGTCCTCGTGCACCTGCTGGAACCCGGCGACGGTGACGAGCGCGTCGAGGCCGCCCAGCGCGCTCACGGCGTCGCGGACGAGCTCGGCGCAGAAGTCCTCGTCGGTGAGGTCGCCCGGCAGGACGACCGCCTTGCGGCCGAGGTCCCCGATGACGTCGCGGACGTCCTCGAGGTCGCTGCGTTCCTCGGGCAGGGCGTTCAGGGCGACGTCCGCGCCCTCCTTCGCCATCGCGATCGCCGCCGCACGACCGATGCCCGAGTCGGCGCCCGTGACCAGGACCCGGTAGCCCGGCATCCGCCCCGTGCCCTGGTAACCGCGTTCGCCGTGGTCGGGTTCCGGGTCCATCGCGCTCGCGAGTCCGGAGCCGTCCTGCGTCTGCGCGGGGAACGGCGGGCGGGGGTGCTGGGTCCGCGGGTCCTGCTTGTCGAGCTGGCTCATGGGCCCATCGTGCTCGTCGTCGCCTCCGGTCGGCCCAGCCGTGTCGGAACCTGTGGAGAACCCCTCCCTCCGGACGCTCCGGTGCAGGGGCGGGCATCATGTGGCCATGAGGTCGATCTGGAAGGGCTCCATCGCGTTCGGGCTGGTCAACGTACCGATCAAGGTGTACGCAGCGACCGAGACCCACGACGTCTCCCTGCACCAGGTCCACGACGAGGACAAGGGCCGCATCCGGTACAAGCGGGTGTGCGAGTTCGGCCACGAGGTCGAGTACGCCGACATCCAGCGCGCCTACGACGACGGCGAGAAGACCGTGGTGCTCACCGCGGACGACTTCAAGCAGCTCCCCGAGGAGCAGTCGCACGAGATCGAGGTCCTCGAGTTCGTCCCGGTCGAGCAGGTCGACCCGATGATGTTCGAGAAGTCGTACTACCTCGAGCCGGACTCGCGCTCCCCCAAGGCGTACGTGCTGCTCCGCGAGACGCTCGCGAAGACCGACCGGCTCGCGATCGTGCAGTTCACGCTCCGGCAGAAGACCCGGCTCGGCGTGCTGCGGGTCAACGACGACGTCATCCTCCTGCAGGGACTGCTGTGGGGAGACGAGGTCCGTGCCGCCGACTTCAAGTCCCTCGACTCCTCGGTGAAGGTGAGCGCGAACGAGCTGAAGATGTCGTCCTCGCTCGTCGACAGCATGTCCACCGACTTCGACCCGGACCGGTACACGGACGCGTACCAGGAGGAACTCCAGCAACTCATCGACGCGAAGCTCGCCTCCGGCGACGACGTCGACACCGCCGAGACGTTCGGCGAGCGGGACGAGGACGAGGACGAGGGTGAGGGTGGTGACGTCATCGACCTGATGGCCGCCCTGCGGGCGTCGGTCGACAAGAAGCGGACGGGAGGCACCGGGTCGCGATCACGGGGCACCTCACGTTCCGCGAAGGACGACTCCACCGCGGGCGACGCGTCCGCCCAGGAGGCGCCGGCCCGCGGGCGAGCGAGCACCGCGAAGACGAGCACCACGAAGGGGAGCACCGCGAAGGCGGGCGCCTCGGCGGCGGCTGCGGAGGAGACGACCCCGAAGCGGACGGCGGCGGGGAAGTCGAGCACCACGAAGACGCCGACCACGAAGAGCGCCGCGGGGAAGAGCGCCGCGGGGAAGAGCGCCGCGGGGAAGAGCCCGGCGAAGAAGGCCCCGGCCAAGAAGCGCGCCAGCTAGTCCTCGGTGTCCCTCGCCGTGCGTCGCAGGACCGTCGGCAGGACGGTCCACAACGTTCCGGTCCCGACGAAGACCGCGACGCCGGCGATGATCCCGCCGCGACCGCCGAGCACCACGTCGAACACGAACCACACCGTCCCGGCGAACAGGAGCGCCGCGGCGAAGAGGGTCACGAGCAGCAGGACGTTGCCCGCGCGGACGAGGTCGTGCTTCTGCCGCTGCCGGAACACGAGGCGGTGGGTGGCCACGACGGCGAGGGCGACGACGGTGACGACGACCGCGAGCACGACGAGCGTCAGGTAGATCGTCTCCTGCCGGGCGCTCAGTGACGAGAACCGCTGTTGGAACGGCAGCGTCAGCAGGAACCCGGCGAGGATCTGCGTCCCCGTCTGCACGATCCGCAGCTCCTGCTGGATGTCGCTCCAGTTGCGGTCCCACCGCTCGGTCGGGGTCTCGTTCCGACCCCGCTGCAACTCGCTCATCCCGTGACCGTACTGCCCGCGTCGATGCCCCGATCGCGCCGCCCGCCACCCGGTCACGACACGAGCCGGAAACACGCTTCGGGGACACTGGACGCATGACTCCACAAGAGCCTGGGAGCCTGACCTCGTCATCCGTGAGTGCAGGCCCGCCCGTCACCGTGTCCATCACCCGTCTGGTCGAACCCGACCGCATCCCGGAGGCCACCCGCTGGGTGCAGTCCGGCGTCAACCTCGCGAACCGCTACCCGGGCTTCCTCGGCTCGGGGTGGGTCCGCTCGCACGCGACGAGCCGCGAGTGGCACGTGCTGTACCGGTTCGCCGACCACGAGCAGTTGGCCACGTGGGAGAACTCCGACGACCGGCTGCGGTGGCTCGACCTCGGCCGTGACCTCGTGGTGGAGTCCCGCGTCGAGAAGCGCACGGGCATCGAGGGCTGGTTCGACGCCCCGCAGGACACCCCGACGTCGAGCGCTCCCCCGCGGTGGAAGCAGGCCGTGAGCATCTGGCTCGGCTTCTTCCCGGTCAACCTCGCGTTCACGTTCCTGGTCGGCTGGCTCGTCCCGGCGTTCGGGCACCTCGCCGTGCTGCCGCGGGTGCTGATCACGACGCTCGTGCTCACCCCGGTCATGACGTTCTGGGTGCTGCCGTTCGTGACGAAGCTGATCCGTCCCTGGCTGCTCGCACCGCCCCGGAAGGCCTGACCGCAGGCCGGCTCGACCGGAGTCCCCTGACCTCAGCCCAGCACGGACAGCTGGTCGAGCCGCTCGAGGATGACGCCCTCGCGGAGGGCCCACGGGCAGATCTCGAGCGCCGGCAGGTCGAAGATGTCGAGGCAGGCCTCGGCGACGAGCGCGCCGGGGACGACCTGGTGCGCCCGGCTCGGCGACACGCCCGGCAGCGTCGCGAGCTGGTCGACGGTCATGCCGAGGAGCGCGGGCAGCTGTCGACGGAGCTCGGCGCCGTCGAGGGACCGCGGGACGAGCGGCCCGGCCGCCGAGGGAGCCGCGCCGCAGATGCGGGCGATCGACCGGAACGTCTTCGAGGTCGCGACGGCGCGGTCCGGTCGGCCGGAACGGAGCAGGAGCCCGGCGTCGCGCGCGATCGACACCCGGATCTCGTGACGCAGCCGCCGCACGTCGTCGTCGGTGGGCGTCCCCGCGGCGAAGAACGACCGCGCGAGCCGGGCGGCACCGATCGGCATCGACCACGCCACGTCCGGTGCCTCGTCCGCTCCCCCGGCGATCTCGAGCGACCCGCCGCCGATGTCGAACACCGCGAGCCGCCCGGCTGACCACCCGAACCAGCGTCGGACGGCGAGGAACGTCAACCGCGCTTCGTCGTCGCCGGAGAGCACGGCGAGCTCGACGCCCGTCGCGTCCTGGACGTGCGCGAGCACGGCGTCCGAGTTCACCGCGTCGCGGACCGCGGACGTCGCGAACGCCAACATGTCCTCGCAGCCCCGCTCCTCGGCGACCCGGACGGCGTCGGCGACGAAGGCGGTCAGGGCGTCGATGCCGTCGCGAGTGACCGCGCCGGATGCATCGAGGTGTTCGGCGAGTCGCAGCGGTTGCTTGAACGACGACGCCGGCAGCGGCGCGGCCCCGCCGTGGGCGTCCACCACGAGCAGGTGGCCGGTGTTGGACCCGATGTCGAGGACTCCGACGCGCATGGCACCACGGTAACGGTCGGGAGGCACGCACTACGCCCGCAGGAACGCCTCCAGCTCGGCGGTGGTCGGGTACGAGGCCTGTGCGCCCGGCTTGGTCGCGGCGTACGCCCCGACCCCGACGGCGAAGCGAGCGGCGTCGGCGAGCGTGTCGCCTGCGGCGAGCCGGAGCGCCACCGCGCCCATGAACGCGTCGCCGCACCCGGTCGTGTCGACCGGGTCCACGCGGACGGCGTCCACCGACACCGGGTCCGCGTCGCCGTCGTGCACCGTGCAGCCCGCACCGCCGCGGGTGACGATCGAGCGTGCGACGCCGTGGTCGCCGAGCTCGGCCGCCTCGTGCTCGTTCACGAGGAGCACGTCGGTGAGGTCCAGCAGTTCCTGTGGGACGGCGCCGAACGGCGAGAGGTTCGTGAGGACCGTGACCCCGGCGTCGTGTGCGGCGCGTGCGGCGGCGAGGACGACGTCGATCGAGACCTCGAGGCAGAGCCCGAGCACGCCGGCACCGGCGAACGCGTCGGCCGGGACGTCGTCGGGCGTCAGCGTCCCGTTCGCCCCGGCGGAGATCACGATGGTGTTCTCCCCCGCGTCGTCGACCGTGATGACGGCTGTGCCGGTCGCGACCCCCTCGCGGACGGTGACGTGCGTCGTGTCGACACCGGCCGCCGCGACGGAGTCGCGGAGCAGCGCGCCGTTCCCGTCGTCGCCGACCGCACCGATCATGCGCACGGTGCCCCCGAGCCTCCCGGCTGCCACCGCCTGGTTGGCGGACTTGCCACCGGGGAGGATCGCGAGGTCCGACCCCTGGAGGGTCTCACCGGGCTTCGGGAAGCGCTCGGTGCGGACCACGAGGTCGGCGTTGAGGCTGCCGACGACGACGATGCCGGTCATGCTGCGGCTCCTGTCTCGGCCGAGGCCGGGCGCGGGATGAGGAAGGACGTGGCGAGGGCCGCGCACGTGATCACGGCCCCGAGCAGCATCCCACCGGAGTACCCGGCGGTGCCGGCCGACCCACCGGTGCCGAGGGCGATCTGGAGCGCCGGGAGGACCGCGAAGCTGATGCCCGCACCGAGGTTGAACGCGCCGGCGTTCAGGCCGGGCAGGAACCCGGGGTTCGACTCGGGCGAGAGCACGATGCCGAGACCGTTGAGGATGATGTTCGCGATGCCCGCGTAGGTGATGCCGATGAGCACCGTGGCGGCGACGAGCACCGGGAGCGAGTGCACGCCGACGAACGCCATCACGAGCGTCGCGACGATGCTCCCGACGAGTCCGACGCGGAGGACGGCTCGGTAGCCGAGGGTGGGCGCGAGTCGGCCGGCGAACGGCCCGACGATCCAGCCGACCAGCGCGTACGGCGTGAGGAACGCGAGCGAGGCGAGGTCGGCCTCCATGCCGAAGCCCACCTCCGTGTTCTGCGCGAGCGACGTGACGAGGCCGTTCACGACGGCGAAGACGCCGGTCATCGTGAGCAGGGTCGTGACGAGGAGTGCCCAGGTGCCGCGGCGCTTGAGGAACCGCGTCTCGACGAGGGGCTCACGGACCCGCGACTCGACCGCCCAGAAGACGCCGAACGCGGCGAGCGCGACGACGATCCCGCCGACCACGAGCGCCCAGTTCGCAGCGCCGAGCTTGCCGGCCTCGTTGAACGCCGTGAGCAGTGCGCCGACGCTGACGACGAGCGGCAGGACGCCCCACCAGTCCATCCGGGTGCCGGCGGACGGCTTGGACTCGACGCCCCAGGCGGCCACCATGAGTGCGGCGACGACGGTGACCACGGTGATGACCCAGAAGATCCCGCGGAACCCGAAGTGCGTGGCGATCCACCCTCCGGCGAGGGCGTCGACGCCCGCGATGCCGCCGTTGACCGCGGTGAGCAGGCCGAGCGCGGCGCCGTAGCGCTTCGGGTCGGCGATCTCGTTGCGGAGGATGAGCAGACCGATCGGCACAACCGGGCCGGTGACACCCTGGATCATGCGTCCGACGAACAGCATCGGGACGTTGACGGCGAGCGCGGCGACGACGCTGCCGACGAGCATCACGACGAGCATGCCGAGCAGGACGCGCTTCCGGCCGACGATGTCGGACAGCCGGGGCAGGAACAGCGAGAACAACGCCGCGAGGGTGAAGAACAGGGTCTGCGAGAGCCCGATCGTGGCGTCGTCGGTCCGCAGTTCCCGAGCCATGGTGACCAGGGCGGGGCTGAGCATGCTCGCGTTCAGCTGGAACGCGATGCACGCGGCGAGGAGGGCTGCGGTGAGTGCGCCGATTGACTTCTTCGTCGAGGTGGTGGTCATGGGGGTTCAGTGCTCCGGGGTGACGGCGGTGTCGGGGTCGGCCAGGCTGGCGGCTGCGGCGAGTGGGGTCCAGCCGGTGTCGGGCGTCTCGCCGATGCGCTCGAGCGCGTCGACGACGAGGTCCCAGAAGCGGCCGTGGTCGAGCTCCGTCGCGGCGTTCGTGCGGCAGTCCTCCGGTGCGGGCGCGCGGAAGTCGGCGACGGTCATGCCGAGGGTGTGCTCACCCTTCGTCTCGACCGTGATCGGGACCTTGACCGTGCGGACGACGGTCGGGTCGATGACGTACGCGACGGCGCAGGGGTCGTGCACGGGTGGCGCGTCGAAGCCCTGGGCGTCCTGGTAGGTCTGTCCGAAGAAGTCGAGGAGCTCGCCGACGAACGCGGCCGGGCCGGTGCCGACGGCGGCGATGCGAGCGGCGACCTCCGGGGTGGCCAGTGCCTGGTGCGTCAGGTCGAGTCCGACCATGACGACCTCCCACCCGGCACTGAAGACGATGTCCGCGGCTTCGGGGTCGATGACGATGTTGAACTCGGCGACCGGGCTCCAGTTGCCGACGTGCAGGCCGCCGCCCATCAGGACGACCTCCTTGACGCGCTCGACGATGCGGGGCTCCTTGCGGGCGGCGAGGGCGATGTTGGTGAGACCGGCGGTCGGGACGAGGGTCACCGTCCCGGGCTCGTGCGCCAGCACGGTGTCGATGATGAGGTCGACCGCGTGCCGCTCGTCGAGGTCGAACGACGGCTCGGGGAGCATCGGCCCGTCGAGGCCGCTCTCGCCGTGGATGTCCTCGGCGACCTCGATCTCGCGCAGGAGCGGTCGGGGCGAGCCGGCGGCGAACGGGACGCCGGTGATGCCCGCGATGCGGGCGACGGCGAGGGCGTTGCGGGTGACCTTCGGGAGGGTCTGGTTGCCGACGACCGTGGTCACGGCGAGCAGGTCGATGTCGGGGTTCCCGTGGGCCAGCAACATGGCGACGGCGTCGTCGTGGCCGGGGTCGCAGTCGAGGATGATCTTGCTCGGCACGCGAGCCGACACGCGGTCTTCTGCCACGGGGTCTCCACTTCGTCGGGGATGGAACGCTGAGGCTCGACGCGGTGGGGTCCGCGGCGGAGGAATCAGCTCCCGCGGCGCGTCAAGCGTTTGACATGGAACCACGTCAAGCGTTTGACGTCAAGCCGACCGCGGTCGCTCGCTACGATCATCGGGTGCCCTCCCCCGCCCGCGTGACCGCCGCGATGGTCGCCGAGCGCGCCGGGACGAGCATCGCCACCGTCTCGCTCGTGGTGAACGGGAAGGACCGGGGGCGCGTCTCCACCCCCATCGCCGAACGGGTGCGCGCGGCGGTCGACGAACTCGGGTACGTGGTCGACCACGCGGCGAGCTCCCTGGCGCGCGGGAGCGGCGACCTCGTGGTGCTCATCGCCCCCGACCTCTCGAACCCGTTCTTCGCCGAGGTCATCCGCGGCGTCCGGGACACCCTGACGGACCGCTTCCAGCTCGTGCTCTCCGTGACCGAGCGCGGGCGGCAGCCGGAGACGGCCGACGTCCGTCGCTTCGAACGGCTGCGGCCGGCGGGGATCCTCGTGGACGCCCCCGCGGCGGGCGAAGACCTCTCGGCGAGCGTGCCGGTCGTGCAGCTCGACGCTCCCGGTGGCCCGGACGCCGTGAACTACGACCTCGCGACGGGCGTGCACGAGCTCGTCGCGCACCTCGCCGAGGCCGGGCACCGGCGGGTCGCGTACCTCGACGGCACCTCGCGCGCGGCGACCTTCGCGCTCCGTCGGCAGTTGCTCGAGGATGCCGCGACCGCCGCCGGGCTCAGCGTGTCATCGCTCGTCGGACGCGCCGACCTCACGGTGGACGCGGGCGCCGCGGCGGCGTCGGAGATGCTCGACGACTGGGTCGGGGACGGGGTCACCGCGGTCGTCGCGGCTGCCGACACCCTGGCCTACGGCGTGCTGCGGACCGCGTCGGAGCGCGGGCTCCGGGTGCCGGAGCAGCTCGCGGTCGCGGGCTTCGACGACCTGCCGTCGTCGTCGGTCACGGCGCCGGCGCTGACGAGCGTCGCGCTTCCCGGCGCCGACCTCGGCCGGGCAGCGGCGCTGCGGCTCCTCGCGACGTTCGACGGCGGTGCTGCCGAGGTCCCGTCGCTCCCCACGCGGCTCGTCGTCCGCGCGAGCACCGCCGGCTGACGGCGCCGGGCGCGGTGCGCCGTCAACCGGGCGTCGGGCAGCCGGCGCGCGAAAGCGACAGAGCACGGGCGCGGGGCACCGTCATTGCCGCCAGGGCGACAGATGCGCGCGTGCAGAGCGCGGCGATCTGTCGCCCTCGCGAAAGCGACAGAGCACGGGCGCGGTGCGCCGTCACCCGGGCATCGGGCAGCCGGCGCGCGAAAGCGACAGAGCACGGGCGCGGGGCACCGTCAGTGCCGCCAGGGCGACAGATGCGCGCGTGCAGAGCGCGGCGATTTGTCGCCCTCGCGAAAGCGACAGATCGCGCGGAGCCCTCGGCCGGCGCGGGACGCACCACATGACGGCCGGGAGGCACGGTGTCAGCTGGCACCGCGCCTCCCGTCCGGTGGCCCGAGCGGTCCGAGCGGTCCGAGCGGTCAGCGCCACGTGACCCGAGTCTCGTACTGGCGGACGAATCTCGTGCGCGTTCGCACGAGACGTGTCCGTCAGGCCGAGTCTCGGCCGTCTCCATCCATGTCGGCAGGCGCCGCAGCAGCGGGTACCGCAG
>NZ_JBPUGH010000067.1:0-17807 GCF_051548005.1 Curtobacterium flaccumfaciens
GTGGCGGCGCCGCCACGGGCCTCCCGTCCGCTGTCAGGCGAGCTGGGAGACGCGCACCCAGTCGACGAGCATCTGCTGCGGGAAGCGCGTGGTCGCGTCCGGCGACCCCGGCCAGCCGCCGCCGACCGCGACGTTGAGGATCACGAAGAACGGACCGTCGAACACCCACGGGTTCGAGCCGACGTCCGCGCGGGTGACCGTGCGGTACGCCGTGCCGTCCACGGTCCACGTGATCGAGTCGGGGCGCCAGTCGACGCCGAAGACGTGGAAGTCGTCGGCGAAGGCGGCGCCGGGCGGGTTCCGGTAGGTCGACGAGATGCCGTTCGCGCCCGAGTAGCCGGGGCCGTGCACCGTCCCGTGCACGAGCGTGGGTTCGTAGCCGACGTTCTCCATCGCGTCGATCTCCCCGCACGCCGGCCAGCCCACCTGCCCGATGTCGGCGCCGAGCATCCAGAACGCCGGCCAGATGCCCTGACCGCGCGGGATCGTGATGCGTGCCTCGACCCGGCCGTACTGCGCGGTGTAGGTGCCCTCGGACTTCAGTCGCGCCGAGGTGTAGGTACCGTCGGCCTCGCGGCGGGCGGTGATGACGAGGTTGCCCTTGCCGTCCAGCTGCGAGTTCCGTCGCGAGTCCGTGTAGGTCTCGAGCTCGCCGTTGCCCCAGCCGCCGGCACCGAGGTCGTACCGCCAGATCGACGGGTTCGGCGCGCTGCCGGCTGCGCCGTCGAACTCGTCGGCCGCGAGGAGCGTCGTGGTGCCCGCAGTCGCCGCGCGGGCGGTACCGCTGCCCTGCGCGAGGGCGGCGGTCGTGGCGGCGACGGTCGCGGCGGCGCCGGTGAGGCCGAGCGTCACGAAGCGACGTCGGTCGATGGCTGGTCCCTGGTCCATGAGCGGAATTGTCCGGTGCAACGTCGACGGGGTCCAGTGTTCCGCCGGAATCCGCAGGTCCCGGCGCGGTCCACAGGGCTCGGGCGCGTCAGCGGGTGAGGTGCCAGATGAGCGGCAGGATCAGCCCGGCCACCCACGCGGCGACCACGACGAGACCGCACACGGCGATCCACCGGCGTCGGCGGCGGAGCTTCGGGCTCCGGTCCTCGCCCCACATCTGCGCACGGACGAGGACCCGGTTCGCCTGGTCGACGACCTTCCGCACCTCGGGATCGTCGAGCGGGAGGGAGCCGGAGCGGGCGTGCTCGGTGATGGCCGTCGCTTCCTCGACGGTCAGCTCGTCCTTGCGCATGGTCCCATCGTCGCACCCGCGGGGGCCTCGGCGCCCGCGTTCGTCGCCTCCGCGGGGTCATGGGCGCCCGCGCTCGTCGCAGTCGGCGTGTACCGGACCGCGACCTCGTACGGCAGCGAGCCCTGCAGCTCGTCGACACGCGGGTCGTGCAGTCGCCGCCCGTCGGCGGTCGGCAGGTCGAGGTAGCTCCGGCGCACGACGTGGCGGTACACGCCGACACCGGAGGTCCGCCCGACCCGCAGCCGCCACCGCTCGGGGTGCCGCCGGAGCGTACGGGCCTCGGCCGCGGTCGACGGATCCGTCGCCAGGAGTGCCCAGAGCTCGTCATCGGTCGCCGCGGCGAGCTGCCGTTCGTCGAGCAGGCCGCCGGCGACCGCGCGCGACACGAGCGCACGGAGCACCGTGACCGGCACGAGGTTGGCGGTCGATCGCTGGGCACGGGCCTCCCGGACGGCGAGGTCGACGAGCTCCGCGGCGTCGTCCGGGTCGGCGTCCACCGCTCCGTCGGCCAGCCGGAGCCGCCGGAGCAGCTCGTGCGGGGGCGTCGTCGTGCGGCCGTGGACCTGCCCGCTCCGGAGGAACGAGTCGAGGTGGTCGAGCTTGAGGCCGCCGTGGGCCGGGGTCAGCACCGAGGGGACCCGACCGTCGTCGATCGCGATGACCCGTTCGGCGTCGATCGGGTGCTCCTCGGCGAGTGCCCGGACCGCGGCGCGCCCGAGGGTGTGGTGCTCGAGACCCGCGATCCCCTCGAGCGTGTGGCTGAACGGCAGGTGCCCGACGTCGTGGAGCAACGCCGTGACCCGGGCGTCGTGGTCGTCCGGGGCGAAGTGTGCGACCAACGCGAGGACGCCGAGGGAGTGCTCGAGCCTCGAGTACGCCTGGGTCGTCGTGATCGACGCGGCTCCGGCGTGGGCGACGAACGCGAGGCGCCGCACCGGCCACGCGGTGAGCAGGGCGCGTTCCGTGCGGGTGAGCGCGACCTCGACACGCCAGAGTGGGTCGAACCACACTCCGTCGTGACCCAGGGTGTCCACTGCGTCGTCGTGCACGTCCCCACGCTAGCGGGCAGCACCGACGCCGTGCTCCCACGCAGCGGCGGCCGTCGTTGCGCGTCCTTCCTGTGCCGTGGCGGACTCGTGACCGGGTACCACGGATGCATGGCACATCGGTTCCGCGGTCAGGTCGTCGTCGTCACGGGAGCATCGAGCGGCATCGGGAGGGCCGCGGCACACGAGTTCGCACGGCAGGGCGCCACGCTCGTGCTCGCCGCGCGGTCGCACGAGAGCCTCGAAGCCGCCGCCGCGGAGTGCCGACGACTCGGGGCGCCCGAGGCGATCGCGATCCCGACCGACGTCGCGGACGAGCACGCGGTGCAGGACCTCATCGGGACCACGACGTCCCGGTTCGGACGGATCGACGTCTTCGTCGGCAACGCGGCCCTGTTCGTCTACGGCCTCTTCGAGCAGACGCCGACCGACTCCTTCAAGCGCGTCGTCGACACGAACCTGTACGGCCACCTCAACGCGATCACGCACCTGCTGCCGCACTGGAAGCAGCGCGGGAAGGGGACCTACGTCCTGGTCGGATCGATCCAGTCGCTCCTCAGCGCCCCGTACCAATCGGCGTACGTGACGAGCAAGCACGCGGCCCTCGGTCTGGTCGACGTCCTCGGCGACGAGTACGCGGGTACCGGCATCCGGTTCACCTCGCTGCTGCCCTCGACGATCGACACCCCGATCTACCAGAACGGTGCCAACTACACCGGCAAGGCTTCGCACCCGCTGCCGCCGACGGTCTCGGTCGAGCGCGCGGGACGTGCCGTGGTGCACGCCGCGCTCCACCCGAAGCGCTACCGGTTCGTCGGGCGTGTGCAGGCGTCCCTCGTGCCGTTGCAGTACGTGTTCCCGGGGCTGTTCCACCTGATCACGAAGCCGATGGTGGAGACGTTCGCGCTCCGCGGGCGGCAGGACCCCACGGACGGGAACCTGCACGTCCCCGCCGACGCCGGGAACGCGACGAACGGCGGCTGGGTGGCGAAGCGGCGGCGGGTCACCCGGCCGCTCGTCTGGGGCGGGGCGATCGCCGTCGCTGCGGCGGTCGTCCTGCGGTCGCGTCGGTAGCGTTCCGTCCGTCGCGGCCCGGACGCCGCACGCGGGACGCCGGACGCCCGGCCCGGAGCCCGCGGACCGAGCCCCAGGCGCGTCACGAGTGCGACGAAGCGCGCCGTGATCGACGCGTGCTTCGTCGTCCCCGTGTCGCCGTCGTCGATGTGCGCGCATGGTGCGACGAAGCGTCACGTGATCGACGCGCGCGTCGTCGAAGCGCGCGCGTTTCGTGGATGGGCACCGCGAGCGGCTTGCGCTACCGCCCGCGGACGGGAGGCACGGGGCGGGGTCGACCCGTGCCTCCCGGCCGTCAGGTGGTCGCCTCGGCGACGCGCGCGGCGTCCGTCAGCGACACGCCCGCGTCCTCGGCCACCGTGAAGGCGAGTTCGCAGAACATCGCGTCCGCCCACGAGAACCAGGGCCGCGAGTACGCCGACGGATCCTCCACGTCGAAGGACTCGTGCATCCGCCCCGTGCCGGCGTCGGTCGCGAGCAGGACGTCGAGCAGCTCCCGGCGGAGCGACGGCGTGCCGGTGAGCCCCTCGACCGCGAGCGCGATCGGCCACACCCGGTTCGGTTCCGTGTGCGGGCTCCCGATGCCCGCGGCGGCGGTCCCGCTGTACCAGTACGGGTTGTCCGGCCCGAGGACGAACGTCCGGGTGGCATCGGCGACCACCGGGTCGAGGACGTCGGGCGCGTCGAGCGGCAGGGACAGCAGCGACGGGGTGTTCGCGTCGTCCATGAGCACGACACCGCCGAGGCCGTCGACCTCGTAGGCGTAGATCCGGGTGTCGGGGTCGTACGGGTGCGGGACGATGCCGTGCTCCGCCACGCCGCGCAGGATGCCGTCGCGGAGCGCGGTCGCGTCGGCGGCCAGTGCGGGGTCGTCCCAGACCTTCTTCGCGAGTCTGGCCAGGTCGCCCAGCGCCGACGCCGCGTGCAGGTTCTCCGGCACGTTGTACCCGTACGTGCAGGCGTCGTCCGAGGGGCGGAAGCCGCACCACGTCATGCCGGTGACCGCCACCGGGGTGCCACGGCCGTCGCGGACGAGCGTCTCGGTCGGCTCCGGGGATTCGCGGACGAACCGGTACGAGGAGCGGCCGTGGTCCGTCTCGAGCCGCAGCTGGTCGACGATCGTCCGGGCGACGGCGTGCGCGTCGGGGCCGAGGTGGTCGGTGCGGCCGGTCGCCCGGTGGACCGCCGCCGCGAACTGCAGCGGGTAGGCGAGGCTGTCCACCTCGTACTTCTGCTCCCAGACCTCGGGGTCGTCGCAGAGGTCGCGGTCGTCGTAGTGGGCACCGGTCGGGTCGCGGTTGAACGCGTTGGCGTAGGGGTCGTGGGCGATGCTGGCGAACTGCCGTCGGACGACGGCGACGAGGACGTCGGCGAGCTCCTCGGCGGCGGGGGCCTCCGTGCTCGCCGCGGCGACGAGTCGCAGGTAGGGGAGCATCTGCGTGGTCGAGTCCCGCATCCACATCGCCGGGATGTCGCCGGTGATGACGAACGCGGTGCCGTCGTCGTCGATCGTGATGGTGTGCTCGAGCGTCCGGCGGAGGGCGTCCTCGACGAGGTCGCCCACCCGCTCACCGGCGCTGTTCCGGACGGCGTCGGCGGCGGTCCGGAGCAGCGCGGCGACGCCGGCGCTGACGATCACAGCGAGCCCGGGCGGTCGGTGCCGACACCGTGTTGCCGGCTGCGTCGCGCGGTCACACCGACACCGCGCGATCGGCGGTGCGGACGGGGGCGATCGTGCCGGTGCGGGCGCCCTCGTACGCGGCGAGGATCATCCCGAGTACGGCGAGCCCCTCGCGCTCGGTGTGGATCGGACGGGTGCCGTCACGGAGGCAGGCACCGAAGGCGGCGATCTCGGCGGAGAACGTGTCGACCTCGTCGAAGGTGACGGTCTCGCTGGTGGTCGGTCGACCGTCCGCGTCGTGGAGGTCCCAGCGGAGGGTCGTGCCGTCGCTGGTCAGTGCGCCGAGCTCGCCGACGACGCTGAAGCGCTCGGTCCCGGCTGCCGGCTCGTACGCCCAGCTGGTGACGAGCTGCCCGACCGCGCCGTTGTCGAAGCGGAACAGGCACTGTGCCGAGTCCTCGCCCTCCATGAACGCGAGACGGTGCGTGGAGAGCATCGCGGTCGCCGACACCGGGACGCCGCCCGCGAGGTGCATGAGCAGGTAGCTCGGGTGGTAGCCGGTGTCGATGAGCTCGCCGCCGCCGCTCGTCGAGGCGTGCGCGCGCCAGCCCATGTTCGACGGGTCGAACTCGTTCCGGAACGAGTCGGTCGTGCGGACCTCGTACACGGTGCCGAGCGCGCCGCCGTCGATGAGCTCCTTGGCCTTCGCGACCGCGGGCATGAAGAGCTGGTTGTGGGCGCACATCAGGGTCACGCCGGCTTCGCGGACGGCCGACTCGACGTCCGCGGCCTCCTCAGCGGTCAGGCAGAGGGGCTTCTCGCAGAGGACGTGCTTGCCGGCCCGGGCGGCGGCGACGATGGCGTCGCGGTGCAGGTGGTGCGGCAGGCAGATGTCGACGGCGTCGATGTCCGCCCGCTCGAGCATCTCGCGGTAGTCGGTGAACGACGGGACGCCGAGCTCGGTGCCGCGCGCCTCGGCGGTCGCGGGGACGGCGTCGGCGACGGCGCCGATCGTGATCGTGTCGGCGTGCTCGCCGTAGCCGGTGATGTGGAAGGACGCGATGCCGCCGCCGCCGATGAGGCCGACGCGGATCGGGGCGGGGAGGGTCGTGGTCATGGGTGGTCTCCGGTGGGTGGTCGTCGGTCGAGTGCGGGGATCAGGTGCGGGTCAGGCGGGGACGGGCGAGGCGGAGTTCGCGGCGGTCGTCGCCGGCGAGTCGGCAGCGACCGCGTTCGCGGCCGGCGCGCCTGCAGCGGCGGCGTTCGCCGCGACGACCAGGCGGGTCAGCTCGATGGCCCGCGCGACGTTGTCGTCGGCCCGGGTGCCGTCGTGGATGTGCGTCACCCACTGTGCGAAGGCGTCGGGGGCGTCGTCCGGCACCGGCAGCTCGACGGTCTCGCCGCCGTACCCGGGCCCGCCGGCGGTCAGGTGGTTCCCGTCGTCGGTGTACGACACCCGGCCGGTGGTGCCGAACAGGTCGATCGTGAACGGCGTGCCCGCGACGAAGCCCGCCTCGATGACGCCGATGGCCTGCGACGGGTAGCCGACGGTGACGACCGCGTGGTCCTCGACGGCGCGGCCGGTCAACGAGCGGTAGACGGCGTGCACGGCGTCCGGCGAGGCGCCGAGGAACAGCTGCGTCAGGTACACGGGGTGACAGCCGAGGTCGGTCAGCGCGCCGCCGATCGCCGTCGCCGGGTCGAAGAACCGCTCGGGCAGCCAGGGGGCGATGGCGCCGTCGTGCGAGAGCCGCACGCGGGCGTACGTGAGCTCGCCGAGTCGGCCGCTCGCGATCTCGTCCGAGATCGCCCGCGTGTACCCGTGGTACAGCCGGGGGAGCGAGACGACGAGCGCGACGCCGGCCTCGTCGCAGGCGCGGACGATCGCTTCGCACTCCTCGACGGTCGGCGCGAGCAGCTTCTCGGTGAAGACGTGCTTGCCGGCGCGGGCGGCGCGGGCGATGACGTCGTGGTGCACGTCGGTGGAGGTGGTGATCGTCACGGCGTCCACGTCGTCCCGGGCGAGGAGCGCGTCGAGGTCGCCCGTGTACGGCACGCCGAAGCGCTCGGCGCCCTCGCGGCCGCGGGCGTCGTCGTCGTCCCAGACGGCGACGAGTTCGGTGTCGGGGTGGTCGACGGCCTGCTGGGCGTAGTCGCCGGCGTGGACGTGCCAGAAGCCGAGGACGGCGACACGGAGGGGTGCGGTGGGCATGGTTCTGGGTCCTTGTCGGTCGGTCGGGACGCGCTGGTCCCGGTGGTCTCGTGGTGCGTCGTGACGGCCTGGAGGCACGGGTCGCGTCGGCCGGTCGGGCTGCGGTCCGCTAGATGCGGACCTTGTCGTAGTCCTTCGGCAGCTTGAACGGCGCGTAGGTCTGCATCATCGGGTCGACGCGGTTCTGTGCCCGCTCGACGGCCTGCTCGGGGGTCGCGGTGCCGAGGAGCACGCTCGAGCGCGCGTCGGCGAGGGAGTCCCACCACGCGCCGCCGACGGGCAGCGGCGGCCGGCAGGTGCTCGCGGTGATCGACTCGACGAAGTACCGGATCGACTTCGCGGAGCCGTTCGGGTCCTCGAGCGCGGCGATGTTCGTCGGCACGCTCGTCGCGGGCACCATGTATGACTCCTGGCCGCGCTTGCCCGTGAAGTACTTCATGAGCTCCCAGACCGCCTTGGTCTTCTTCGACCCCTTCGGTAGGCAGAGCGCGAAGCCGCCCGACCAGGTGTACTTCGGGTCGCCCGCCTTCTGGACGGGCAGGAACGCGGTCGTCCAGTCGAGGTCCTTCGGGCCGAAGTTGTCGAAGCTCTGGATGGTCGACGGCACGCTCACCATGAACGCCATCCGGTTGCCCATGAACGCGGTCTGGCCCGGCGGGTGTCCGGTCGGTTCGTACGTCGCGATGAACGTGTCGGCCGCGCGGTAGTCGAGACGCTTCGCCCACTCGCCGTAGAAGTCGTAGATGCTGCGGACGCTCGCCGAGTCCATCGTCATCCGGGAGTCCTGCTGGTCGTAGTACGACGCGTTCAGCCCGAGGCCCCACGTGAACGGCCAACCCTCGCCGTACCAGGGCAGCAGCCCCATGTGCGTGTAGTCGCCGGCGGACTTCTTCGTGACCTGCTGGCTGACCTCCCACATCCGGTCCATCGTCACCGGGCCGTTCTGCTCCCAGTCGAACTCGTCGAGGTCCACCCCCGCGTCCTTGAGCATCGTGCGGTTGACGAACATCCCGCGGGCGTCGGTGTCGTGCGGGAGCCCGTAGGTCTTGCCCTCGTAGGAGACCTCGCCGACGGCGAACCCGAGCCACTGCGACAGGAACTCCTCCTTCGACTGGTCCTCGTACTCGGCGATGAGGTCGTCGATCGGCTCGATCAGCCCGATCGCGGCGTACTGCGCGGCGCTGAACCGGTCGAGCAGCCAGAGGTCCGGTGCGGTGCCGCCGCGGACGGCCGTGATGATGCTCGTCGCGTCACCGGTGCCCTGGGACGGGACCTGGTTGACGACGACGTCGACCTCGGGGTGCAGCTCCTTGAACTGCTTGATCACCTTCGTCTGGAACGGGACGAACGTGCCCGTGACGCCCCAGAGCGACACCTGGTCCGGGTTCGACGATCGAGACCCGGTCGCGCACCCCGCGGCGAGCAGCGCGAGCGCTCCGGCACCGGCCGTGGCGGTCGCCCCGCGGAGGAAGGATCGGCGGCTGAACGCGGAGGTCATTTGAAGCTCCCGATCTGGACGCCCTTGAGGAACGTCCGCTGGAACACGAAGAACAGGATCACCAGCGGCAGGATGATGAGCACCGACGCCGCCATGAGCTGGTTGAACTGGAAGTCCTGCGAGTTGTTGAGCCGGAACACCTGCAGACCGATCGACAGCGTCTGCACGCTCTGGTCCTGCAGGTAGATGAGCGGTCCGAGGAAGTCGTTCCACGCGCCGACCGCGGCGAAGATGCCGACCGTGACGAGGGCCGCACGGGCCTGCGGGAACACGATCGTCCAGAGGATCCGCCACTCGGACGCCCCGTCCATGCGGGCGGCGTCGAGGAGGTCCTTCGGGATCTGCAGGAGGAACTGCCGGAGCAGGAACGTGTAGAACGCCGACCCGAACAGCGCCGGCACCACGAGGGGCAGGAACGTGTTGATCCAGCCGAGCCGGGCGTACAGGTCGAACATCGGGATGAGCGTCACCGGGAACGGGATGAACAGCGTCGCGAGCACGACGTAGAACAGCCGGTCTCGGCCGCGCCACTCGATGCAGGAGAACCCGTACGCGATGACGAGGTTCGACAACACCGAGAACACCGTCACGAGGACCGTGATGATGAGCGTGTTCCGGAAGAACGTGAAGAACGGCATCGCCTGCACGGCCTGCGCGAAGTTGCCCCAGTCGAGCCAGTGCGGGAACCACGTGGCGGGGAAGGCCCCGAGCTCCGTGTTGCCCTTCAGCGCCGAGATGACCATCCAGTAGATCGGGATGAGGAACAGCACGCTCATGGCGATGAGCACGATGCGGGCCGTGATCGACGACCAGACGGAACGGACGGACCCGTCCGCGTTCCGGGACGCCCCGCGGTCGCCCTTCGCGGCAGCGGTGGTGATGGACTTCGTCACTTCGGTGGTCACGTCGATCACTCCCCGGTCACGTCGTAGTTCACGAACCGCTTGGACAGCCAGTAGACGAGCCCCGAGAGGATCATCCCGGCCAGGAACAGCAGGACGGCCATCGCACTCGCGAACCCGAGCTGCGCGTAGCTGAAGGCGTTCTTGTAGAGGTAGAGCATGTAGAACAACGTCCCGTTGTCCGGCGACCCGAGGCCTCCCGTCCCGGACGAGATCACGTACGCCTCCGTGAAGACCTGCAGCCCGTTGCTGATCCCGGTGATGAGGTTGAACAGGATCACGGGCGAGAGCAGCGGCAGCGTCAACGCGAAGAACTGCCGGACCGGTCCGGCGCCGTCCACGCGAGCGGCCTCGTACAGCGTCTTGGGGATGCCCCGCATACCAGCGAGGAAGATGAGCGCCGCGTTGCCCGCGCCCATCTGCGCGAGGGCGATGATGACGAGCTTCGCCGTCGTCGGGTCCCCGAGGAGGTTCGTCGCCGGGATGCCCACGAGCTTGAGCGCCTGGTTCACGAGCCCCGTCTGCGGGTTCACGAGGACGACGAAGATGAACGCGAGCGCGAACGTCGGGATGAGTGACGGGATGTACAGCGCCGTCCGGTACCAGCTGATCTCACGGACGTCCTGGTTCATGGCGATCGCGATGATGATCGCCACCACGATCCCGACCGGCACTGCGATGACCGCGTAGAACACCGTGTTGCCCACCGCGGTGTGGACCAGCGGGTCGATGAACGCCGCGACGTAGTTGCCGAACCCGACCCACGTCGCGCCCTGCATGCCCGAGTACCGGGTCAGGCTGATCGCGAACGAGTACACGAGCGGGTACCCGATGAACACCAGCACGCCGACGATCCAGGGCGACACGAACGCGAGTCCGATCCGCAGCCGGCGCTTCTCGGCGGCGGTCCACGGGTGCTTCTCACGGTGACGTCGACCGGAGGCCGCGGTGGTGATGCTGCGGGTCGTCGGCCTCGGAGGTGCTGCGGTCCCTGTCCGTGTCGTCGTCGTCACGAGCGTCCTCTCGGATCCCGGGCCACCTCGTCGTGGCCTCGGTCGAACTCGAGGTCCGTCCGACCGGATCGGTTCAATCCAATCGATTGACAAAACCCCTCGAGCAGCGATGCTAGGGAGCATGGAGCAGCCCCGTCAACCCTCCCGGCGAACCGTGCTGCACGGTGGAACGACCCACGGCGGCACCAACATCGCCGACGTCGGCACCCGGAACCGGGCCCTCGTGCTCGACCTCGTCCGCCGCACCGGACCGGTCCAGCGGGTCGCACTCGCCCGCGACACCGGCCTCAGCGCGCAGACCGTCTCGAACATCACCGCCCGACTCGTCGCCGAGGGACTCGTGCGCCAGGACGAGGACCGGGCGCTCGCCGTGATCCCCTCGGAGCGGACGGCGATCGGCGTGCACCTCGACCCGGCCGCGTTCGAGGTCGTCCTCGTCGACCTCACCGGGACGGTCCTCGCCGCGGAGCACCACGACCTCGCCGCACGGACGGCTCCGGACGCGGTGCTCGACGCGATGGCCGCGGCGGTCGGACGGCTGCGAGCCGAGGCACCGGGCCAGGTCGTGGACGGGATCACGGTCGCCGTCCCCGGCCCGATCGACACCGTCTCCGAGCGGCTCCGGACGCCCGCCCAGCTCCGCCCGTGGTTCGCCTACCCGCTCGCCGCCGAACTGGCCGCACGGACCGACGCCGAGGTGCACCTCGAGAAGGACGCCATCGCGGGCGCGTTCGGCGAGGCCTGGACGACCCCGGAGCGCGAGGACCTCGTCGCCGTGCACCTCGGCAGCGGGGTCAGCGCCGCCGCGGTGGCGTCGGGCGAGGTCGTCCGGGGCGCGACCGGCAACGCGGGGGAGTTCGGCGGCATGCCGGTCTACGCGCACGGCCGGTGGACCGCGGTCTGGGAGGCCTGCCAGCCGCTCCAGCAGGTCCGGCGCGCCGTGTCCGCCGGGGTGCTCGACGCCGAGGTCTCGTCCGACGACGCCGCGGCCGTCCGCGCCGCCTACGCCCGGATGTGCCGGGAGCCCGCCGCCGCCGACCTCGTCGCGGAGGGCGGCGCAGCCCTCGGGTCGGCGCTCGCGCACGTGGTCGAACTCCTCGACGTGCCACGGGTCACGATCGGCGGCAGCGCGGCGGTCCTCGGCGGTGCACCGTTCCTCGACGCGGTCCGGTCGCGCCTCCGCGACCGGCTGCCCCGCGGACCCTTCGCCGAGGTCGCGTTCTCGAGCGCCGGCGTCGTCGCCGTCGCGCGCGGCGCCGCGTGCTCCGCCATCGCGCGGAGCCTCGAGACGGCGGCTCGCGTCCCGGCGGTGCGGCAGCGGACGGGAGGCACGGTGCACGCCCGCAGCATCAGCCACCCCTGGTGAGCGACGCGCGTCGGGAAGGCGGGTCGTGCCTCCCGGACGGCGCTGTGTTACCGGCCGCGTCGCGGCCGCAGCCCGAGCGTCGTACGGTCGCTGCATGACGACCGCGACCTCAGCACCCGACTTCGCCACCGCTTGGACGAGCTGGCACGACGCACACGAGGCCGCGCGGTCTGCGCCGTACGGGTTCCTCGCGATCACGAGCATCCGGTGGCTGCAGGCCGAGCCCGAGCGGTTCGAGGACGCACCCGGGACGTGGTCGACCTCCGAGGACGGGCCGGTCGTCGCGCTCGAACCGGGTCAGTCGATCGAAGTCGACGGGCAGGTCGTCACCGGCACGCACCGGTTCGGGCCGCTCGCCGAGCGGTCCGGCGTCGACGTGGTGTGGCACGACGGCGACGAGACCGTCGTCATCGAGGTCGCACGGCGCGGTGGCAGCGACATCATCCGGCCCCGGCGTCCCTCGGCGCCGCTCCGCACGTCCTACCGGGGCACGCCCGCGTACGAGCCGGACCCCGCGTTCGCCGTCGAGGCACGGTTCGAGCCGTTCGACGAGCCGCGCGAGGTGACCGTGGGGTCGGTCGTCGACGGCCTCCAGCACGTGTACACCGCGCCGGGCGTGCTGCGGTTCGACCTCGACGGCCCACGGACGCTCACGGCGTTCAACGGCCACGGCGACGGGTTGCTCGTGCTGTTCACCGACCGGACCTCGGGCGTGACGACGTACGCCGCGACCCGGAGCCTCGACGTGCCCGCGCCGGACGCCTCGGGCCTGACCCGCGTCGACTTCAACCGGGCGACGAACCTGCCGTGCGCCTACACGCCGCACGCGACCTGCCCGTTGCCGCCCGCGGAGAACCGCCTGGACGTCGCCGTCGAGGCCGGCGAGCGCCTGCCCGCGTAGCGGCGGCGTCGCGGGGGCGCGTCCGGCGGTCTGTCGCTTTCGCGAAAGCGACAGTGTTCCGCGGATTCCGCAGCACGATCTGTCGCTTTCGGAGCACTTGTCTGGGTCTATCCGGTGCGAGTGTCGCTTTGCCGCAGCCGCAGCCGCCCTGAGCAGGACGGGCAGGACGGGCCGGCAGCGCGGTCAGGCCGGCAGGGGGAGGCGCCGCCAACCGCCCGTCGCGCGCCACGCCGCCGGGTCGAGCGTGAGCACGCTGCCCATGCCCGGCTGCTCGGCCGTCCGCGCGATCGGCTCGCCGGACAACGACGCGAGCAGCAGCGCCCCCACCGCACCGTGCGACACGAGCACGACGTCGCCGGCACCGGCGTGGGACCGCACCGCCGCGACGATCCGCTCTTGGGCGTCGATCGCACGCTCCCAGCCCCGGACCGACTCGGTCGGCCGCGCGAAGAACGCGTCGACGACGGCGTCGAACTCGTCGAACGGCAGGTACCCGGTCGCGCTCCTGTCGATCTCGCCGAGTGCCAGGTCATGCTCCACCGGGCATCCGTCGGCGATGAGCTCCGCGGTCTCGACGGCCTTGCGCTCGGTGCTCGACACCACGCGGCAGGCCGCCGGCGCCCGCCACGTCGCCGCCCGCGCCCGACCGACGGGGGAGAGCCCCCACGACTCGATCGGTGCGGCCGGATCTACGACGGGCTCCGCGTGCGTGAGGAACCAGAAGGTCATGCCCCGACCCTCGCACACCGGCGTCCGAGTCTCGTAGCGGCCCGGCCGAGACTCGTGCAGGCGGACGAACCTCGTGCGCACGAGCACGAGACGTGTCCGCCTGCACGAGACTCGGCGGCGCGGACCGCGGACGCGGCGCCGCGGACCGCCGACCACGAGCGCCCCGTCGCGTGACGGTCTGCGACACCGGCGCGCCGCCCTCGGCGTCACACGACGCAACGTCCGGTCACGCACGGCAACACCGGCCGTCACGGAGACGGATCCGCCGTAGCGTCACGGCATGACCGACGCCCAGCACCGCCCGGAGGCGCACCGTGCCTGACCGCACCACCCTCGTCACCGCCCTGCACGGCGCCGGCTGGCACCCTGCCGCCTGGCGCGTCGCCGGTCCGACCGCGACGCGGCTGAGCAGCCTCCGGCACTGGCGCGACCTCGTCGTCGAGCAGGACCGTGCGGGCATCGACGCCGTCACGATCGAGGACTCCTTCACCGCGGGCCCCGCCGACCCCAGCGGCGACCTCGACACCTCGACGGTCGTCGGGCGGCTCGACGCGCTCCTCGTCGCGAACGCGGTCGCTCCGGCGACCCGCGGCCTCGGGTTGGTGCCGACCGTCTCGGTCACGCACACCGAGCCGTTCCACGTCGCCACGGGCCTCCAGACCCTCGACCACGTCTCGCTCGGCCGGGCCGGGTGGCGGATCCAGGTGCGTCCGACCCCGCGCGAAGCGGCGCTGTTCGGCCGCCGTGCCGTCCCGGCGTGGACCGGTGTCCCGGACCCGACGGCGACCGCGCCGCTCTTCGACGAGGCCCGTGAGGTCGCCGAGGTGGTCAGCCGCCTCTGGGACAGCTGGGACGACGACGCGATCATCCGCGACGTGACGACCGGCCGGTTCATCGACCGGGACCGCATCCACAACGCCGAGTTCGTCGGCGAGCACGTGTCCGTGCACGGTGCATCGATCGTGCCGCGGTCGCCCCAGGGTCGCCCGCCGGTCTTCTCGCTGGCACACCGGGCCGACGCGGCCGCCTTCGCCGTCGACGTCGCGGACGTCGTCCTGGTCACCCCGGGCTTCGCCGGCCGGGAGGCACGGGACCTGCTCGAGGAGGTCCGTCACCTCGAGCAGGTGGCCGGGTCGGACGTCCGCCGCCCGGTCCTCGCGGACCTCGCGGTCCTCATCGGGTCGTCCACCGCCGAGGCCGAGGACGGCCTCGCGGCGCTCGACGCCGCCGCCGGCGTGCCGTACGCGGTCGGTGCCGGATCGGACACGTCGGTCCTCGCGACGACGGTCGCCGACCTCGTGACCCTGATCGGCGACCTGGGCGCGCTCGGCTACGCCGGTGTCCGGCTCCGACCGCTGCGCATCCCGGCGGACAGCACGGCGATCGCCCGACAGGTCGTGCCGGCGCTGGTCACCGCGGGCCTCCGCGCCGACGTCGCGTCCCGCCCCACCACCGACCTGCGCACGCGGCTCGGCATCCGACCGGCCGTCAGCCGGTACACCCGCACGACGACCACCCAGGGGGTCTCAGCATGAGCACGAAGCGCCAGGTCCACCTCGCCGCCCACTTCCCGGGGGTCAACAACACGACCGTGTGGAGCGACGACCGCGCCGAGAGCCAGATCGCGTTCTCGTCGTTCGAGCACTTCGCGCGGAACGCCGAGCGCGGGTTCTTCGACTACCTGTTCCTCGCCGAGGGCCTGCGCCTCCGCGAGCAGAAGGGCCGCATCCACGACCTCGACGTCGTCGGCCGCCCGAACACGCTCGCGGTCCTCGCCGCGCTGGCGGGCGTGACCGAGCACATCGGACTCGTCGGCACGCTCCAGACGACCTTCAACGAGCCGCTCGAACTCGCGAAGCAGCTCGCGACCCTCGACCACCTCACCGACGGACGAGCCGGGTGGAACGTCGTCACGAGCTCGGACGCGTTCCACGGCGCCAACTTCCGACGCGGCGGGTTCCTCGACCACGCCGAGCGCTACACACGAGCGGCGGAGTTCATCGAGCTGTCCCGCGAGCTCTGGGACTCCTGGGCGTCCGACGCCGTGGTGGCGGACGCTCCGTCCGGGGTGTTCGCCGACCGCTCCCGCATCCGGGACGTCGACCACCACGGCCCGCAGTTCGACGTCGTCGGGACCTTCCCCGTCCCGCGGAGCCCGCAGGGGCACCCGGTGGTCGTGCAGGCCGGCGACTCCGACGAGGGCCGTGACCTCGCGGCGGCACACGCCGAGGTGATCTTCTCGCTGCACACCGAGTTCGAGGACGCGCAGGCGTTCCGCCGCGACGTCACCGCCCGGCTCGAGGCGGTCGGCCGGACCGAGGACGAACTGCTCGTCATGCCCGGCGCGACGTTCACGATCGGCGACACCGCGGCCGACGCCGAGGAGAAGTCCCGGGCGATCCGACGGGCCCAGGTCAGCCCGGCCACCGCGATCGCGTTCCTGGAGCAGGTGTGGAACCGGGACCTGTCCGACCACGACGTCGACGGCCCGCTGCCCACGGTCGAACCGGACGTCCACGCCGACGCGATCACGCGCGGACGGGTCCGCCACGTCCGCGACCCCCGGGCCACCGTGCAGGAGTGGCGGGACCGTGCTGCCGCGGAGCACCTGTCCACCCGCGACCTCGTCATCGCCGTCTCGACCCGCGGCGGCTTCGTCGGGACACCCGACCACCTCGCCGCCGAGATCGACCGCTACGTGCAGGAGCGGGCGTCCGACGGGTTCGTCGTGGTGCCGCACACGAACCCGTACGGCCTCGACGAGTTCGTCGACCGCGTCGTGCCGTTGCTACAGGAGCGCGGGGTGTACCGCGCGTCGTACGGCGACGGTGCGACGCTCCGGCAGACCCTCGGCCTGCCGGGCACGATCACCCGGCGTCAGGCGGTGCCCGCGTGAGCACCGTCCCGCTCTCGGTCCTCGACCTCGTCCCGGTGCCGTCCGGCTCCACCGCCGCGGAGGCGCTGCACGCCACGGTCGACCTCGCGCGCGCTGCTGAACGTGCCGGGTACGCCCGGTACTGGCTCGCCGAGCACCACCTCAACCCCGGGGTCGCGGGCAGCGCACCGACCATCGTCATCGGTGCCGTCGCCGCCGCGACCTCGACGATCCGCGTCGGCAGCGCGGCCACCCTCGTCGGGAACGTCCGCGGCCTCCAGATCGCCGAGGCCTTCGGCACGCTCGCGGCGCTGCACGGGCCGCGCATCGACCTCGGGCTCGGCCGCTCCGGCGCTCCGGCGCCCGGTGGCCCGCAACCACCGCCTCCCGCGCCCCGCGGCGACGAGGTCGTCGACGGGCTGCTCGCCCCCGCGCCGTACGCGTTCCGCATCGCCCCCGGCTCGCGGTTCGCGCTGCAGGGCGAGTTGCTCGGTCGGGTGCCGGGCGACGTCGAGCGCTTCGCCGACGAGCTCGCCCTGATCCGCGCGCTCTTCGCCGGGGACCACACCGTCGACGGAGCGGTCGTGGAGGCGCCCCCGGCGTCCGCCGCGCCGGTCGAGCTGTGGATCCACGGGTCGACCGGGGGCGAGAGCGCGCGCATCGCCGGATCCCTCGGCCTGCCCTACGGGGCGAACTACCACTCGTCGCCCGGCACCGTCCTCGACTCGGTCGCCGCCTACCGGGCGGCCTTCCGACCAGGGGTGCTCGAAGCGCCGCACGTGATCGTCTCCGCGGACGTCGTCGTCGGCCGCAGCGCCGACGAGGCGGACGAGCTCGCGCTCGGGTACGACCGCTGGGTCCACTCGATCCGCTCCGGCGTCGGCGCGATCGCGTACCCCACCCCGGGCGAGGCGCGAGCGCGCCCGCTCGACCCCGCGGACGCGTCGTCCGTGGCCGACCGTGTCGCGACCCGGTTCGTCGGCACCGCGCGGACCGTGGCCGACCAGCTCGACACCCTGCGCCGGGTCACCGGAGCCGACGAGCTGCTCGTCACGACGATCACGCACGACCACGCCGCACGGGTCCGCTCCTACCAGTTGCTCGCCGAGGAGTGGGCGCTCCGGTCGGCGCCGACGACGGTCGGCGCGTCGACCACCGTCTGACGCTCCCGCGGTCGTCGCGCGCCATGCGGTGGCGCGACCCGACCACACGCGGACGGGAGGCGCGGTGCCGGACCGCACCGCGCCTCCCGTCGGGCGCGGCCCGCTCCGTGACCTCGTCAGGCGGGCTCGTGATCCGGGTGCATCCAGAACGGCGACCAGTGGTACCC
>NZ_JBPUGH010000068.1:0-17720 GCF_051548005.1 Curtobacterium flaccumfaciens
GGCGAGGTCGGGGCGAGGTCGACCGGGGACGCGGGCGCTGCGGCCTCGACGGGAGTCCCGACGATCGCGGCGAACTCGTCGGTCGTGCCGATCGGCGTCGTGGTGCGTGCGGCGGCTCGTTCGGCCTCGATGCGCGCTCGTCGGGTCAGGTGGACGACCGGGGTCGGTGCGTCGACGATGACGTCGGTCGGTGCGGGCGTGGTGGAGGCGTCGGGCATGCGTTCGGTGCTGATCCTGATCGGGGAAGGGTGGCGGCCGTTGGTAACGAGCCGGTAACGGAACTCCTGAACGGTAGCAAAGGACAACATCGCTCGCCACTCGTGTCCCCCGGGACCGGCACGTCCGCGGTCCGAGGTCGAGCCCTCTCCGTCAGACCTCCGAGACGCCGAGCGCGGTGGCTTCGGCACGGCGGAGCAGGGCCTCGAGTCCGTCGACGACCGCCGGGCTCGCGAACAGGAACGAGCGGATGTCCCCCGCTCGCCACGACCGGACCTCGGCCCCGGCCGCGGCCGCGACGATCGAGCCCGCGGCCATGTCCCACGGGTTGATCCCCCGCTCGTAGTACGCGTCGACGGTGCCGTCCCCGACCGCGCAGCAGTCGAGCGCCGCTGACCCTCCGCGGCGGATGTCCCGGACGCTGCCGATGCACTCCGCGAGCACGGCGACCTGCCCGCGGCGACGTTCCGCCGTGTACGCGAAGCCGGTCGACAGCAGCGTCTCGGCGAGCGACGCGGGCGACGATGCCGCGATCGGTGCACCGTCCCGGGTCGCGGCCCCGCCGGCGACGGCACGGAACACCGTGCCGGTGGCGGGCGCGACGACGACGCCCGCGAGCGGTTCCCACGTCGCGGGATCGGGTGCACCCCGGACGATGCCGATGCTCACCGCGTAGTCAGGGCGCCCGTAGAGGTAGTTGACCGTGCCGTCGATCGGGTCGACGACCCAGGTGACACCGCTCGTCCCGTCCGTTCCGCCGGCCTCCTCGCCGAGGACCGCGTCGTCCGGGCGTGCCTCGGCGATGCGGCGTCGCACGAGGTCCTCGACCTCCCGGTCGGCGGCGGTGACGACGTCTACCACGCTCGACTTCCGGTCGGCGACCTCGACCCCCTCGGCGCGGCGACGGGCGGCGAGCGACGCGGCCTCACGTGCGATGGACTCGGCGAGGTCGGCGAACTCGGACGGCGTGGGTTCGAGGGACATGCCCCCATCTTGCCCGGGAACGACGAAGCCCCCTCCGAGGAGGGGGCGTTCATCACGTGGCAAGTGAGGGATTCGAACCCCCGAAGGCTACGCCGGCTGATTTACAGTCAGATCCCTTTGGCCGCTTGGGTAACTTGCCATCGCGCACCCAGCCCGTGTGATCACCAACCGGAGGCGCGCAGAACAGCATAGCCGATGCGCGGGGGTGGTCGTGACCACGTCGTCGACCGCAGGCGGTCCGCGCTCCTGAACCGTCCCTCCTGGCCGCCGATAGGCTGTCCCGCATGGCAGACAGTTCCTTCGACGTGGTGAGCAAGGTCGACAAGATGGAGGCGGAGAACGCCGTCAACCAGGCGGCCAAGGAGATCGAACAGCGCTACGACTTCAAGGGCGCCGGCGCTTCGATCGCGTTCAGCGGTGAGGACGTCCTCATCAAGGCGAACTCCGAGGAGCGGGCCCGCGCCGTCCTCGACGTGCTGCAGTCCAAGGCGATCAAGCGCAGCATCAGCCTCAAGAGCCTCGACGCCGGTGACCCCTTCCCCTCGGGCAAGGAGTTCCGCATCGAGGTGCAGTTCAAGAACGGCATCGAGCAGGACGTCGCGAAGAAGATCGGGGCGTTCCTGCGTGCCGAGGCACCGAAGAGCGTCAAGAGCCAGATCCAGGGCGACGAGCTCCGGGTCTCCTCCAAGAGCCGCGACGACCTCCAGAACACGATCCAGCTGCTCAAGGGCGAAGAGTTCGACGTCCCGCTGCAGTTCGTGAACTTCCGCTGACGCCCGCGTCCGCCTGACCCGACACCGACGACGTCACCGTGGAGCACTGGCTCTCCGTCGCGATCACGATCCTGCTGGTCCTGCTCGACCTCGCGATCCGTGTGTTCTCGATCATCTACGTCCCGATCAACCGGAAGCCGCAGACCGCGACGGCCTGGCTGCTCGCCATCTTCCTGATCCCGTACATCGGGTTCATCGTGTTCCTGATCATCGGGTCGACGAAGCTCCCGCGGGACCGCCGCGAGAAGCAGGCGGAGATCAACCAGTACATCCTCGACCAGACCGAGGGCATGGACCGCGTCCGCAAGGACCACCCGTGGCCGCCGTGGCTCGAGAGCATCGTCACGCTGAACCGCGGCCTCGGGTCCATGCCCCTCGTCGGCGGCAACTCGGCGGAGCTCTACCCGGACTACGAGGAGTCCTACGCCGAGATGACGCGCGCGATCGACCAATCGCGGCGCTTCGTGCACGTCGAGTTCTACATCGCCACGCTCGACGACACGACCCGGCCGTTCTTCGAGGCCCTCGCTCGTGCCCAGTCCCGGGGTGTGACCGTGCGGTTCCTCCTGGACCACTGGGCGAGTCGCGGCTACCCGGACTACAAGGACACGCTCGCGTTCCTCGACCGCGCCGGCATCGAGTGGCACCTCATGCTGCCGCTCAAGCCCCTGCAGGGGAAGTTCCAGCGCCCCGACCTCCGGAACCACCGCAAGATCATGGTGATCGACGGTTCGGTCGCGTTCACGGGGTCGCAGAACCTCATCGACAAGTCGTACGACCTCGAGTCGCACAAGAAGCGGCACATGGCCTACAAGGACCTGTTCGCTCGCTTCGAGGGTCCGGTCGTGGCCGGCCTCAACGCCCTGTTCGTCACCGACTGGTACAGCGAGACCGACGAGCTGCTGCTCCGCGAGAGCGACCCGGTCCAGCGCGCGGACCGCGGTGACGCCCTCGACTGCCAGGTGGTGCCGTCCGGGCCGGGGTTCGACGGCGAGAACAACCTGCGCCTCTTCAACGCGCTGCTCTACTCGGCGCAGCAGAAGGTGTCGATCACGTCGCCCTACTTCGTGCCGGACGACTCGATGCTCTACGCCATCACGACCACCGCCCAGCGCGGGGTCGAGGTCGAGCTGTTCGTCGGCGAGATGGGTGACCACGCCATGACCTGGCACGCGCAACGCTCCTACTACGAGGGGCTGCTCCGCGCCGGGGTGCGGATCTGGCTGTACCGTGCGCCGACGATCCTGCACGCGAAGCACTTCACGATCGACGACGAGGTCGCCGTGATCGGCTCGAGCAACATGGACATGCGGTCGTTCAGCCTCAACCTCGAGGTGTCGGTGATGGTCCGCGGCAGGAGCTTCGTCGACGCGCTCCGCGGAGTGCAGGACGCCTACAAGGAGCACAGCTTCGAGCTGACGCTCGACTCGTGGGTGGACCGGCCGCGTCGGTCCAAGGTGCTCGACAACGTCGCGCGGCTCACGGCGGCGCTGCAGTAGGGACGGCCTGGAGGGACGGGTCGGCTCCGGCGCGCTGGCGCGCGCGGGCGTTCTGCGCGCGCGGGCGGGTGTTCTGCGCGCGCGGGCGGGCCTCACTCACCTCGCACGGTGTGAGGGCCTTGCGCACACCACCTCGCACGGTGCGAGCGCGCGACCACACCGTGCGAGCTTCCGCACACGGTGCGAGGGCGACAGCCTCGCACTGCGTGCGGAACCTCGCACCGTCCGCGCACGCGCTCCCCACGTCGCACGGCCGGCGCACGCGGTGCCCACCTCGCACCGTCCGCGCACGCGCTCCCCACGTCGCGCGGCCGGCGCACGCGGTGCCCACCTCGCACGGTGCGGGGCGGAGTGAGACCGTGTGCGGGGCCTGGCACGGTGCGCGAGGGGCGGCGGTTCAGCGGGTGAGCGGAACCAGGTCGGTCAGGCGTGCGAGCAGGCGTTCGAGCGGCCCGCGACCGAGGAACGTCCGCCACGTCATCGCGAACAGCACCGACCCGACCGCGAACCAGCCCCACGCCGCGGCGCTCTGCGGGTACTCGGGCAGGAAGGCGATCACGACGAGGTGGAACGCGTAGACGGACAGCGGCATGGCGCCGAGGGCCACGAGCGGGAACGCGATCCTCTGGACGGTGCGGCTGCGCCCGTCGACGAGCAGACAGCACAGTGCCGTCACCGCGACCGCGACCCCGGCGGTCCCGACCACGTCGACGATCGAGGACGAGTGGTCCCGCGGTGAGAGGAACTCCTGCGCGAGGGCCTGCGCGGGCGTGTTGCCCTCCGGCGTGTACGGCACGCCGGGGAACGACGCCCACGCCGCGTCCGCCGGGACGGGCGCCAGCAGGTTGCCGACGACGTACGCGACGACGGCGACCACCGTGCCGGACGCGAGGAGCGTGATCCGCGCGATCCGTGCCTCTCCCCACCGGCTCGGCCCGGACGCCGCTGGCGCGTCGTCCGGGAACCGGCGGCGGGGGCCCAGGCTGCCCGCCCGGGCGACCGCGAGGCCGACCAGCACGTACGCCAGGAAGGTGACCACGGGGTACACCAGGCCGAGCTGCACCTCCCACGTGCCGGCGTCCGCGTACAGGGGCAGCACCGCGAGCGCTGCGACCGGTGACGCGACAGCGCAGGCGGCAGCGAGGGCGAGGAGCCACCGGGCGCGCACCCGCAGCACCGGGATCGCGAGCAGGAAGAGCACGCCGTAGGTCGGGAGGATCACGTACACGGGCGTGCCCAGCGCCATGAGGAGGAGGCCGATCCCGACCACCACGACGGCGCGGATCGCCAGACGGGCGCGCACCCGGCCGATGAGCGGCGGACCGGGCGGGCGGGTCCGACCGCTCGTGAGTCCGATCGACACCCCGGCGAGGACGGCGAAGAGCGACGAGGACCGGCCGTGCGCGACCGCGGCCCACGTCGTCGGGTCCGACCAGTCGACGGCGTCCGGCACGTCACCGACGTGCGTCGCGATCATGCCGAGCAGTGCGATCGCGCGGGCGACGTCGACGCCCTGCAGCCGGGGCCCCGACGCGGGCACGCCCCGGACCGCGTCGGGCGGTACGGGGCGTGCTGCGGTGGTCACGTCGGGTGGTCCGTCAGCTCGTCGGGGCGGCGGCCCGGCCGAGCGAGACGTCGATCATCTCGTCACGCGGGACGACCTTGATGCGCTCACGACCAGCCGCTGCGCCGAGGGCGAGCTCGTGCTCGTCGAGGTTGTGCCAGCCGTCGAGGTCCGTGTAGGCGACGCCGCGCTCGCGGAGCAGCGCCGGGACGGCCTCGGCGGAGGCGTCCTCCGGGGTCCACCACGAGGCCTGGTCGTTGACGATGTGCTGCACGGTCTCCATCGCGTCGGACTTCGTGTGCCCGATGAGCCCGACCGGTCCACGCTTGATCCACCCCGTCGCGTAGACGCCGGGGAGCTGCTGGCCGTCCTCGCCGAGGACCTGCCCCTCGCGGTTCGGGATGACGCCCTGACGCTCGTCGAACGGCAGGCCGGGCAGGGGCGAGCCGAAGTAGCCGACCGCGCGGTAGGCGGCCTGGATCGGGATCTCGCGGATCTCCCCGGTGCCCTCGACGCCGCCCTCGCCGTTCGGCCGGGTGCGCTCGTACCGGATCGCCGCGACGTGCCCGTCCGCGTCGCCGACGAGTTCGAGGGGCTTCGCGTAGAAGTGCAGGTGCAGACGGCGGCTGGCCTGCCCGACCTCGCGCTCGCGCCACTGGTTCAGGACGCGGTTGATGACCATGACCTGCTTGTTCGTCTGGATCGCCGTGAGCGAGGCCGCGTCGTGGTCGAAGTCCTCGTCGTACACGATCATGTCGACGTCGCGGACCTCGCCCAGCTCGCGGAGCTCGAGCGGGGTGAACTTCACCTGCGCCGGACCGCGGCGGCCGAAGACGTGCACGTCGGTGACGGGGCTCGCCTTGAGGCCCTCGTACACGTTGTCCGGGATCTCGGTCGGGAGCAGGTCGTCGGCGTGCTTCGCGAGGATGCGCGAGACGTCGAGGGCGACGTTGCCGTTGCCGATCACCGCGACGCTCTCCGCGGTGAGGGGCCACGTGCGCGGGACGTCGGGGTGCCCGTCGAACCAGCTCACGAAGTCCGCCGCGCCGTACGACCCCTCGAGGTCGATGCCGGGGATGTCGAGGTCGGCGTCCTTGATCGCGCCCGTCGAGAACACGACCGCGTTGTAGTGCTTCTTGAGGTCCTCGAGGGTGATGTCCTCGCCGAACCGGACGTTCCCGAACAGCCGGACGACACCGCGGTCGAGGACGTCCCGGAGTGCGTTGATGATGCCCTTGATGCGGGGGTGGTCCGGTGCGACGCCGTAGCGGACGAGGCCGTAGGGAGCGGGGAGCTGCTCGAACAGGTCGATCGACACGTCGTGGCCGTGCGCTTCACGGAGCAGGATGTCCGCGGCGTAGATGCCGGCGGGACCGGCGCCGACGATGGCGAGTCGGAGGGTGGGCACTGATCGTCTCCAGTTCGTTCGGGTGGGGTGCTCCCGGGGGTGGTGCAGCTCGTCGGCGCCGGCTCGCGACGCCGTCGAGCGGCTGTCAGCGGCTGCGGTCGACGACGGACTCCGCGAACCGGGTGAGGGCCTTCTTCACGGTGCCGTCCGGCAGGGGGGCGAGGGCCTGGACGGCTTCCTCGGCCCAGCGCACGGCGACCGCACGGGTGGTCGCGGTCGCTTCGTGGTCACGGAGGGCGGCGACCGCGGACTGGTACCCGTCGGTGTCGACCGCGTCGTCGTCGGCGCCCTTCACGTCGTGCTCGATCCGACGGAGCAGCGAGTCGGCGTCGGGGTCGTCCGTCGCGAGCGCGCGCAGGTGGAGCAGGGGCAGCGTGTCGACCCCGGCGCGGAGGTCGTTCCCCGCGATCTTGCCCGTGCGGTCCCCCGCGGGGGCGAGGTCGATCACGTCGTCGACGAGTTGGAAGGCCACACCGACCTTCTCGCCGAAGACGCCGACGGGTTCGAGGTAGGCACGGTCGGCGCCGGAGAACAGCACCCCGGCACGTGCGGCGGTGGCGATGAGCGAACCGGTCTTGTCGCTCAGCACCTGGATGTAGTGCTCGACGGCGTCCTCCCCCTCCCGCGGACCGGTCGTCTCGTGGAGTTGCCCGAGGCAGAGACGCTGGAAGGTCTCCGCCTGCATCCGGATGCCCTCGACGCCGAGGTCGGCGGTGATGAGGCTCGCGCGGGCGAAGAGGAGGTCACCCGTGAGGATCGCGACGTTGTTGCCGTAGGTCACGTGCGCCGCGGGGACCCCGCGCCGGACGGGAGCCTCGTCCATGACGTCGTCGTGGTACAGCGACGCGAGGTGCGTGGTCTCGATGCTCACGGCGGCCTTGACGACCTCGTCCGTGACACCGCGGCCGAGCTGGGCGATGAGGAGCGTCAGCGTTGGCCGGATGCGCTTGCCTCCGGCGGCGAGCAGGTACCGGCTCGTGGTGTCGGCCAGCGTGTCGGCCGAGTGCATCGCGGCCTCGAGCGCGTGCTCGACGACCTCGAGCCCGTCGTCCACCGCGGTGATGAACCGTCGGTCGGCGGGGGACGCGAACAGCCGTTCGCCGATGCCCAGCGAGGCGCGGAGACTCGGTGCGCGACGTGCGACCGGGACGCTCGGGTTCAAGTGCTGCTCCGTACTCGGGGAGGGGATGGTTCAGCCGTCGTGGTCGGCGGCGTCGGTGCCCCGCTGGACGCTCGGCTGCTCACCCGTGGCCTGGTGGTCACGGCGGGCCTTCGCGCGACGGGCGACCGAGGCGCGCACGGTGCCCGCGACGGGCTTGCGGCCGCGGTGCAGTGCGACGATACCGGCCGTGAGGTTCCGGTAGGCGACCATCGTGAAGCCGACGCCGCGGAGCCACTGGCTGAGCACCTGCTGCTCGGGCCACGCGTCGATCGACTCGGCGAGGTAGCGGTAGGCGGCGGGGTTGCTCGACGAGAGCTTCGCGACGCCGGGCAGCACCCGCTTGAGGTACGTGCCGTAGCCGAAGCGCAGGAGCGCGAGCGGCGGCGTGGAGAACTCGCAGATGACGACGCGGCCGCCGGGCTTGAGGACCCGGAGCATCTCGCCGAGCGCCTGCTGCGGGTCGTTGACGTTGCGGAGGCCGAACGAGATCGAGACGGCGTCGAAGCTGTCGTCGTCGAAGGGCAGGTGTTCGGCGTCGCCCTCGACGAACGTGATCTCCGGGTGGCGCTCGCGTCCGACGCGGATCATCCCCGCGGAGAGGTCGAGCGCCGTGACGTCGGCGCCCTTCTTCGCGAACGCCGCCGAACTCGTGCCGGTGCCGGCGGCGATGTCCAGCACCTTCTCGCCCGGCTGCGGGTCGACCGCCCGGACCGTCGCGACACGCCACAGCGGGGCGTTGCCCGCGGAGAGGATGTCGTTCGTGAGGTCGTACTTCGCCGCGACGTCGTCGAACATGGCCGCCACTTCGTCCGGCCGCTTGTTCAGGTCCGCTCTGCTCACCCGACCAATCCTAGAGGTCCGCACCCGGGCGTTCCCGTGAGCGAGCGGCGCGTGGCCCGGACGCGCCCGGAACGGCGGCTGCGCGACGCCCGCGACGGCCCGGTCCGGGTGCGGCGCGTACCATCGGGGCGTGCTCCGAACCACCACGGTCGCCCCGCCGCTGACGGTCTCGACCCGGATCCTCGACGACCCGGGCGCCGTCCTCCGCCACACGCTGCACGACGCCCCGCTGGCCTTCGTCCGCGGTGGGGACGGGATCGTGGGGATCGGCGAGGCGCTGCGGTTCGAGTTCACCGGCCCGTCCCGGATGCGCGACGCCTCGGCGGTGTGGCGGGACCTCGTCGCGGCGGCCGAGGTCGACGACCCCGTGCAGCTCCGTGGTTCCGGACTCGTCGCCTTCGGAGCCTTCGCGTTCGCGGACGACTCCGCCGACACGAGCGTGCTCATCGTCCCCCGCGTGGTGATCGGCCGTCGTCGCGGCAAGGCCTGGCTGACCGCCGTCGACACCACCCCGGACCCGACACCCCTGGCGTTCCGACGGACCTCGGTACCGGTCCCCCGCGTCGGCGGGCACGTCCGGGTGGCGCTCACCCCCGGACGCATCGACGAGGACGCCTACGCCCGCTCGGTCGCCGATGCCGTCCGACGCATCGGCGCCGGCGAGGCCCGCAAGGTCGTCCTCGCCCGCGACCTCGTCGGCACGCTGCCGGAGGGTGCGGACCAGCGCGCGCTCCTCCTCGACCTCGCCTCGGCCTACCCGCAGTGCGTCACGTTCGCGGTCGACGGGATCGTCGGTGCGACGCCCGAGACGCTCGCCCGCACCGACGGCACGCGGGTGACCGCGCGGGTGCTCGCCGGCAGCGCGGCGCGCGGTGACGACCCCGTGTCGGACCGCGCCGCCGCCGAGGCCCTCGCGTCGAGCACGAAGGACGTCGAGGAGCACGCCTTCGCGATCGAGAGCCTGCTCGCCGCGCTGCGTCCCCTCGCGACCGACCTCCGTGCCGACCCGGAGCCGTTCCGGTTGCAGCTGCCGAACCTCTGGCACCTGGCCACGGACGTGCAGGCGACACTGCCGTCCGGGACGACCTCGCTCGACGTCGCCGACGCCCTGCACCCGACCGCGGCCGTCGCGGGGACCCCGACCGACGTCGCGGTGCGGCTGGTCGCCGAGCTCGAGGGCGTCGACCGTGGGCGCTACGCGGGGCCGGTCGGCTGGCTCGGTGCGAACGGGGACGGTGAGTGGATGCTCGCGCTCCGCAGCGCCCGGATCACCCCGGACGGCACCGTGCGCGCCTGGGCCGGCGCGGGCATCGTCGCGGGGTCGGTCCCGGAGCGCGAGGTCGCCGAGACGGCGCTGAAGTTCCGCCCTATCACCGACGCGCTCGCCTGACGGCTCGGCCACCCGCCGACGGCGCGACCGCCGGTCGACGGCGTCACCGTCGGTCGACAGCGTGACCACCCGCCGGACGGGAGGCGCGTCGCGGGCCGGCACCGTGCCTCCAGGCCGTCACGTCTCGCGCCCCACGGACGCGACCGGCGAGACCGCGCCACCACCGCCGCTCAGTCAGCCAGCGGCACCTCGATGACGAGCCGCTCGGCCGGGTCCGTCAGGACCTGTTCGAGGTCGCCCCACGTCGCCGCGCGCCGGTACTCCCACCCGAGCCCGGTGACCACCCGTTCGACGTCGACGTGCTGCGGCGTGCTCATCATGCGCGTCATGTCGGCCTCGGGCGTGGTGGCCGCGACCTCGAGCCCCCGGAAGATCGCCCCGCCGCCGTCGTTGCCCACGACCACCTGCACCCGGTGCGTGCGCTCGGCGGTCCCGGTGACGAACGCGCCGAGGTCGTGCAGGAACGTGAGGTCCCCGACGAGCACGCGGGTCGTGCCGATCGCGGCGGACGACCGCTCGAGCGCCGCAGCGATGCCGAGGGCGGTCGACACGGTGCCGTCGATGCCCGCGAGGCCGCGGTTGGCGTGCACGCGCAGCTTCTTGCCGGGGACCCTCCCGTCGGCGACGCGGATGAGCTGCGACGCGCCCAGCACGAGTCGGTCGTGCGGCCAGGTCACACCCCAGACGGCCTCGGTGAGCATCGCCCGGTCGACGGGGCGGCGTCGGAGCGCCACCTCGTCGCGGAGGAACCGGTTCCGCTCGGCGCGGTCCGGCGACCGCTTCGCGTCGAGGTCGGGGGCCGCGTCGCCCTCGCCGAGCAGCGCGCGGCTCGCGACGACCCAGCGGCCTACCCACGCGCGGTGTGCCGGGGTGGTCCGGCCCGTCACGCGGACGTCGGACACGACGGTGGTCGCCGCGTCCGGCCGGGAGGCACGGGCCGGGTCGTAGACGTCGGCCCCAGGCGCGCGGACCACGACCGTCTCGACGTCGGCGCGCTGCAGGAGCGCGGGGACCTCCCGGCTGAGGGTCGGGTGCCCGAGGACCACGGCGCGGCGGACCGCGCCGCCGAACGACGGGTCCTGCAGGAGCTGTCGGTAGGCGACGACGAGGTGGCGGCCGAAGTGTGCGCCGCTCGACACCTCGGCGAGGAGCGGGGCTCCGAGTTCCCAGGCGATCCGCTCGGCGTCCTCGCCGGCGTCGTGCCCGGCGATCACCACCGTCGCAGGCTCGTCGTCCGGAGCCAGTTCGGCGACCGGCAGTCCGGTGTGCTGACGGCGGGTGGCGTACGCGGTGTCGACCTCGTCGTCGGGGACGGCCGCGACGGCGCCCTCGGCGAGGCCGGCGGACAGCGGCTCGCGGAACGCGACGTTGAGCTGCACCGGCCCGGGCTGCCCCGTGTGTCCTGCCGCCGCGGCGACCGCCTGCCGGGCGAGCTCGCGCGCCGTGCGGTGCAGTTCGTCCGCGGTGGTCTCGGCGACCGGGGCCTGCACGTCGCGGACGAACGGGACGGCGGGGCCGAAGATGCCGGGCTGCACGGTCGTCTGGTTGCTCCCGATGCCCCGGAGCTCGTCGGGGCGGTCGGCGCTCAGGACGATCACCGGGACGCCGGAGTGGTGCGCCTCGAGGACGGCGGGGTGGAGGTTCGCGACGGCCGTGCCGCTCGTCGTCACGACCGCGGCCGGGCGACCGGTCTCGACCGCGAGGCCGAGTGCGAAGAACCCTGCGGTGCGCTCGTCGAGCCGGACGTGCACGACGATGCCGCCGGCCCGCTCGAGGGCGACGGCGGCGAGGGCCAGGGCCTGCGAACGGGACCCGGGGCTGACGACGACGTCCGTCACGCCGGCGCGCGCGAGTTCCTGCAGGAGCGCGACGGCGAAGTCGGTGGCGGGACTCCGCCCGGCCGACGGGCTCACGGCACCGCGGTCAGCCGTTGGGGCGTCCGTCGTCGTCCCGGTCGTGGAACTGGTCTTCGAGGTCTCGGAGGGTTGCGTCGTCCTGGTCCTTGTCCGTGGGGGACCGACCCGGAGGCGTGGGTCCGCCGCCGAGGAAGTCCGGGTCGTCTTCGGGTCCACGGTACCGCTGTGCTGGTGCCGGACCGGCGGGGGCCCGACCGAGCAGCAGCCAGAGGACACCGCCGACGACGGGGAGGACGATCACGAGCAGGACCCACACGCCGCGGCTCAGGGAGCGCACACGCTGGCGGGGCATCGTGGCGCAGTCGATGGCCGTCCACACCGTGAACGCCACGGCGGCGACGACGACGATCAGCCACAGTCGGACCATGCACGGAGTCTAGGCAGCCCGCCTGTACAGCACCTGCCATCCCGGGCTTCGTACACTTGTCGGGTGAAAGCGTGGCTCCTCTACTCCCTGGCGCGTCTCGGCATCTTCGCGGCCGCCCTCGTGCTGCTGCTCGTCCTGACGCCGATGCCCTGGTACTGGGCCACGATCATCGCCGCGCTCGTGGGGCTCCTGGTGTCGTACATCGCCCTCGGGAAGCTCCGGCACCGCGTCGCGCTGAGCCTCGCCGAGCGTCGACCGGGCCCGGCGCACGACGCCGACACCGACTTCGAGGACGACTTCGTCGACGCCGCCGACGGTGAGGCTCCGCGGGAGCAGCCCCTCTCGGATGCCGACCGACACGCCACACGTCGCGACGACGCCTGACGCGCCCCCGCGGGCGGCGAGCGTCGGGCGCCGTGCCGACTACGGCTGGACGGCGAGGGTGATGCCGAGCACGACGCCGTACGCCAGGGAGGCGAACGACGACAGCTGCAGTGCCGTGATGAGCTCACGCGGCTTCCGCGAGGAGACGCCGATCGCGAGCGCCGGGAGCGCGAGCAGCAGCGAGAAGTACGTCAACCCGGTCCGGAAGTAGAGCAGCACGAACCAGAGCAGCACCACGTACGGGAGCATCAGGAACAGGCCGTACAGCGTCCGCGCGACCGGCCGCCCGAGCACCACGGCCAGGGTGCGCTTGCCGGCCGCCCGGTCCTCGTCGATGTCCCGGATGTTGTTCACCATGAGCACCGCGCACGCGAAGAACCCGGCGGCGACGGCCGCCGCCCAACCGCTCGTCGTGACCTGCTGGATCTGCGTGTACTGCGTCCCGAGCACGGCGACGAGGCCGAAGAACACGAACACGAAGACCTCGCCGAGGGCGTTGTACCCGTACGGGCGCTCGCCGCCGGTGTAGAACCAGGCGGCGACGATCGCCGCTGCGCCGACGAGCAGGATCCACCAGAGGCCGGTCAGCACCACGATGACGATCCCCGCGACGGCGGCGAGACCGAAGAACGTCAGCGCGACGGTCAGCACGGTGCGGGGCTTCGCGATGCCCGCTCCGGTCAGTCGAGCGGGTCCGACCCGGTACTCGTCCGTCCCGCGCACACCGTCGGAGTAGTCGTTGCTGTAGTTCACGCCGATCTGCAGGAACAGGGCCACGGCGAGGGCGAGGAGGGCGATCGCGAGGTGCCCGTCCTTCGCCAGGTAGTCGCCGAAGTCGCCGGGGTCACCGCTGTCCACGAACGCGACGGCCGTGCCGAGCACCACCGGGACCACGCCGAGCGTCAGGGTCCGCAGACGGGCGCCGCCGATCCAGTCGCGGGCGGTCGCCTTCCGCTGTCCGCCTCGCTGGAGGCCTGCGGCCTTCGCGGGGTTCCCACTCCGGCCCTGGGGACGGCTCTGCTGCTTCGATCGTGCCACGGCCGATCATCGTACCGGCGTTCGCCATGAGGGCCACGTCCGCGCCGGTCCGACGGTCGGGGCAGCGGCCGGGAGGCGCGGATCGCCGGACCGGGTGGGTCCGGCTCCGTCAGGCGGTCGGGTCGGCGAGCGCGTGGACCGCCCGGCGGTCGGGCTTGCCGCTGGCGAGCATCGGCAGGTGGTCGACGACCACCACGTCCGCCGGTCGGGCAGCACGGCCGAGGGCGGTGCCGACCGCCTCGCGAACCCGATCGAGGTCGAGCGGACGATCGGTGACGACGACCGGCACCTCGCCCCACTCCCCCGACGAACGCCGTGTGACGACCGCACCCTCCTGGCCCGGCAGTCCGCGGACGATGCGCTCGACGGCGCCGAGCGGGACCTTCTCGCCGCCGGAGATCACGACGTCGTCGAGCCGGCCGGTCACGCGGACCCGGCCGTCGACGACCTCGCCGGCGTCACCCGTGCGGTACCAGCGCTGCCCGTCGAGCTCCGTGAACGTCCGGGCCGTGCGGCCGTCGTCACCCAGGTACCCCTCGGCGAGCACCGGTCCGGCGAGGAGCAGCTCCCCGTCGTCCACGGCAGCGTGCACGGGCCCGAGGGGCACGCCGTCGTAGACGCAGCCGCCGCTGGTCTCGCTCGCGCCGTACGTCGTCACGATCCGGACGCCGGCGGCCCGGGCGCGGTCCCGCAGCGGCTCCGGCGTGGCCTGCCCCCCGACGAGCACGGCGTCGAGGTCGGCGAGCGCTGCGGTGGCCCGCTCGTCGTCGAGCACCCGGGCGAGCTGGACCGGCACGAGTGACGTGTACCGGTTCGGTGCCGAACGGTCGGTCCCGAGCCGGGCCGCGGCGTCAGCGAAGGCGCGCGGGTCGAAGTGCCCCGGCGGCACGAGGACCGGCGTCGTCCCCGCGGTGACGGACCGCGTCAGGACGTTCAGCCCCGCGATGTAGTGCGTCGGCAGCGCGAGCAGCCAGTGTCCCGGTCCGCCGAGTGCCGCGTCGGCGGCGGCGGCGCCGGCGAGCAGCGCCTCGGAGGACAACGCGACCCGCTTGCCGGTGCCCGTGGACCCGCTCGTCTCGACCACCAGGGCGACCCGCTGCGGGACGTCGGCCGGAGGCGGTGTCGGCAGCGCCGGAGCCCCTTCGGCGACGGGGAGCAGGGCGGGGCCGCCGGTGAGTGCTGCCTCCAGGCCGCGCATGACGGCGGACGGGTCGGACGTGCCGAGCGCGACCAGTGGACGGGGCATCAGCCCCGCCTCGAGACCCGGGGCTCGATCAGTAGTGCCACGGGAAGGAGGTCCACTCGGGCTTGCGCTTCTCGAGGAAGGAGTCGCGACCCTCGACCGCCTCGTCGGTGCCGTAGGCGAGCCGTGTCGCCTCGCCCGCGAAGACCTGCTGTCCGACCATGCCGTCGTCGACCGCGTTGAAGGCGTACTTGAGCATCCGGATCGCCGTCGGGGACTTCCCGAGGACGATCTCGCCCCAGCGGATGGCCTCGCGCTCGAGGTCCGCGTGCGGCACGACGGCGTTCACGGCGCCCATCTCGTACGCACGCTGCGCCGAGTACTCCTGCGCGAGGAAGAAGACCTCGCGCGCGAACTTCTGCCCGATCTGCTTCGCGTAGTAGGCGCTGCCGTACCCACCGTCGAACGATCCGACGTCGGCGTCGGTCTGCTTGAAGCGACCGTGCTCGGCGCTCGCGATCGTGAGGTCGCAGATCGCGTGCAGCGAGTGGCCGCCGCCGGCCGCCCACCCCGGGACGACGGCGATGACGACCTTCGGCATCATGCGGATCAGGCGCTGGACCTCGAGGATGTGGAGCCGACCCATCGACGCCTGCGCCGCGGCCGGGTCGACACCCTCGGGCGGAGCACCCTCGTCACCGACGTACTGGTAGCCGCTCCGGCCACGGATGCGCTGGTCGCCGCCGGAGCAGAACGCCCAGCCGCCGTCCTTCGGGCTCGGGCCGTTGCCGGTGAGCAGGACGACACCGACGCGGGGGTCCTGCCGGGCGTCGTCGAGAGCCCGGTACAGCTCGTCCACCGTGCGGGGGCGGAAGGCGTTCCGGACCTCGGCACGGTCGAACGCCACCCGGACGATCCCCTGCGAGACGTGTTTGTGGTACGTGATGTCGGTGAAGTGCTCCGCGATCGGAGCCTCCGTCCAGACGTCGGGGTCGAACAGGTCGGAGACAGGGGCAGGCATGCCTCCAACGTACCGCCGGGCCGCGGGAGGTCACCCCGTCAGGTCGCGCTGCCGCCCATGTCGGTGAGGAGTTCCGGCGCCACGACGACGATGAGCACGATGAGGATCACCGGGTTGGCGAGGAACGCGACCACGACGCCGATCGCCCCGTACCAGCGGCCGAGCGACCCCACGGCGGCGATGAACCCGAGGACCGCGGCCACGAGCGTCAGGAAGACCGTCACGAAGCAGATGCCGAAGGCGAAGGTGGTGTCACCGCCGACGAACACGGCGAAGGCGCTCGCGTCGATCGCGGCGCAGACGATCGCGAGCCCGAGCGCGATCTTGCCGACCAGGGGGTTGCGCCGGCGGCGGGTGGCTCCGCGGGCGTTCCGGACGTCCACGGTGTTCCGCTGCACGAGGGCGGCGAACTCGTCCGTCTGTGCGGAGGGGCGGGCGGCTCCGGTCGAACGGGCCTGGGCGGTGCCGGGTCGTTGCTGCTGGGACGGGGGCCGGGCGGCGGTGCGGGGCTGAGCCGCTCGTTGCGGCTGTTGTGCGCGCTGCGGTTGCGCGGCCCGCTGCTGCGCTGCCCGCTGCTGCTGCGCTGCCCGCTGCTGCTGGGCTGCGGTGGCGCGCTGCTGCTGGGCTGCCGCGGCGCGCTGCTGTGGAGTCGCACCGCGTGGTGCTGCTCCTCGCTGCGGATCCGGCGACACCGAGCCTCCCTCTACGTCGGTCGTGCGGCGGGTTCGGGCCCCGCCGACGTCAGCGCCGACCGAGGCCGACCGTCGCATGCTAGTGCGCCGCGCTGGCGGTCCCCTCCGAACAACCGTGGGGCACCCTGGACGCTCCTGGGAGGATGGTCACCGTGCTCCCCGACCTCGCTGAACTCCTCACCGACGCCCATGTCGTGTCCCTGCCGATGCGCGTCCGGTTCCGTGGGATCACCACCCGGGAGGCCGTGGTCCTCCGTGGCCCCGAGGGGTGGACGGAGTTCTCGCCCTTCGTGGAGTACGACGACGCCGAGGCCGCCGCGTGGCTCCGGGCGACCGTTGACTTCGGCTGGACCGCACACGAGCCCGCCGCCGGGTCCGTGCCGGTGAACGCCACCGTGCCCGCGATCGAACCGGCGCGGGTCGCCGAGCTGCTCGACCGCTACCCCGGCTGCACGACTGCCAAGGTCAAGGTGGCCGAGCCCGGCACGGGTCTGGACGACGACGTCGCCCGGGTGGCCGAGGTCCGGCGGGTGATGGGCCCGGACGCCGCGGTCCGGATCGACGCGAACGGTCTGTGGTCCGTCGAGCAGGCCGTCGTGGCGTTGGAGCGGCTCGCCCCGTTCGACCTGCAGTACGCCGAGCAGCCGGTGCCGACCGTGTCGGGGCTCGCCGAGCTGCGGGCGCGCATCGACGGTCTCGGCGTCCGGATCGCTGCGGACGAGAGCGTCCGGAAGGCCTCCGACCCGCTCGCCGTCGCCCGGGCCGGAGCAGCCGACGTCCTCGTGGTGAAGGCCCAGCCACTCGGTGGGATCAGTGCCGCTGCCGCGATCGTCGCCGAGGCCGGGCTCCCCTGCGTGGTCTCCAGTGCGCTCGACACCTCGGTCGGGCTCGGGATGGGGGCGTTCCTGGCGGCGCGTTCGATGGCGCCGGGGTTCGCGGCCGGGCTCGGGACGGCGGTGATGTTCGCGGCGGACGTCTCGGCGGACCCGCTGCTCCCTGTGGGCGGGCGGATCGACGTACGGCGGGCGGACGTCGACCGCGACCTGCTCGAGCAGCACGCGGCGTCGCCCGAGCGGACCGCTTGGTGGCTCGACCGCGTGCGGCGGGTGCACGCCGTGCTCGCCGCCTGACCGGCTGACCCGCTGACCCGCTGACCCGCTGACCCGCACGGAGCGATCCGTAGGACGTCTCCGGCCGTCGCGGAGGTTCCACGCCTCCCCGCTCACGTTCGCCGAGGTTCCACGGCGAGGCCGCCCTGCCCAGCAGATGCCAGAGTTCTGGAA
>NZ_JBPUGH010000069.1:0-17491 GCF_051548005.1 Curtobacterium flaccumfaciens
GTCTCGGTCGGGTCCAGGGCGCCGCCGGGTCCGACCGCGAGGTCGACGGAGCCCGCGAGTTCGCGGCCGTCCCGGACGAGGAGCCGCGCGCGGTGGAACCCCTCGGCGCCGGCGAGGACGACGGCGTCGGCCGTGAGCGCCTCGCGCCGGTCGACCGCGCCGACCCAGGCCGCTCCGGACCAGGTCGGAGCCTCCGCGGCGGGCATCGCGGGCTGCAGGGTGAGCACGCCGGTCATCGTGGGACGGTCGGTCATGCTCCGATGCTCCGGTGGTGCCGGGTGGCGGTCAACGACGGTCGTGGGCGCGTGCGCGGACCTTGCGGTTTGCCGCCATCTGACAGCCCCGCTCCCCTAGGATCGTGGGGATCCCCGGGCACCGGGTCGGGGCACGAGGAGGACGCATGCCGCTGGGCCCGACGACCGAGTCCCGAGGGCTCCTCGAGGTCGTGCTCGACGATGCCGTGACGTGCGTGTGCGGTCACCCTCGTGACGCGCACGAGCACTACCGTCCCGGCACCGACTGCGCCCTCTGCGACTGCCCGAAGTTCCGCAAGAAGCGCTGATCAGGGGCCTGGGTGCGGGAAACCGCTGCTTCCCCGCACCCGGTCCGACCCCGCCTTGTCGCCCTCTGGCGGCCCCCGTAGCGTCGCGGACATGGCCAACTCCCCCGCCGTGGCGTGCGTCGTCCTCGCCCACGAGGACCCGGCGCACGTCCGCCGCCTGATCGAGGCGCTCGCACCGTTCCCGGTGTTCCTGCACGTCGACGCGCGCACGCCCGAGTCGGAGTGGACCACGATGACGACCGACCTGCCGGACCGCGTCCGGCTCCTGCCGCGGATGCGTACCGGGTGGGCGAAGTGGGAGAACGTCGCCGCCGAGGTCGAGGGCTACCGGGCGGCGCTCGCCGCGACCGACGCCTCGCACGTGGCGGTCCTGACCGGCAGCGACTACCCGCTCGGGAACCCGGACGAGCTGACCGCGCTGCTGGAGCAGCACCGGGGCGAGTCGTTCCTCGGCGTGCATCCGCTGCCCTACAGCGAGTGGGGCCGCGGGGGCGGTCTGCCGCGGCTGCGGTTCCTGCACTGGGCGTGGCGGAAGCACATGGTGCGCGTCCCCGTCCCGCGCCGACTCCCCCGTGACCTCACGCCGGCCGGGGGTTCGCAGCTCAAGGTCCTCGCCCGCGAGCACGCCGAGGCCGTCGTCCGCGCCGTCGACACCCGACCGGACCTCGTCCGGTTCTGGCAGCGGGTGTGGATCGCCGACGAGACCTTCGTGCCCTCCGTGCTCTGGACGGAGTCGCTGACGCCGGGCTTCCGCGACGCCCACGTGCCGCACTCGCTGTGGTGGATCGGGTGGGACGGCTCGGCGATGAAGAGCCCGCCGTGGTTGACGCTCGCGGACGCCGGACGGCTGCTGGAGTGGCGCACGCAGCCCTCGGCCGAGGCTCGTCGGGCGCCGCAGCTGTTCGCCCGGAAGTTCTCCACCGACCGGAGCTCGGAGCTGCTGGACCTCGTCGACGCGGCCTTCGGACTCCGCTCGACGACGGGCGGCGTGAGCGGCCCCACGACGGCGGACGTCCATCGGGGCGTGGTGGTCCGGTGAGCGCGCCGCAGGAGACCCGGACGGACCAACCGACGACGCGTCGGGAGGCGCGCGAAGCCCGCGCAGCGGCAGCGGCAGCGGCTGCTGCAGGTCCGGCGGAGACGGCACGGACGGCAGGCACGGCGCGCACGGCAGCGGCGACCCCGTCGACCGACGGATCGCAGCCCGGCACCGGCAACGCTCCCGGCGCCGACACGACCACGGGGACGACCCGCACGGTGTCGTCCAAGCTGTTCGGCCGCGGCCTGCTGTACGTCGTCGTCTGGTCGATGCAGCTCGTCGTCTCGTCGCTGATCTCGCCCGTGCTCGCGCACCTGATGCCCCCCGCCGAGTTCGGCGTCCTCGCGTCCGCGATCGCCCTGTACCAGGCACTCGGCGTGCTCGCGGTCGCCGGCCTCGACCAGGCCACCGTGCTCCAACGCGCGGAGGACGGGAACGACCGGCGAGCGCGCGGCCTGCTGAGCGTCGGCATCACCACCGCCGTCCTCGTCACGATCGTCTCGCTCGTCTCCATCCCCGTCTGGGGTGACGCCGCCGGGTTCGTCGGGCAGCACCCGCTCCTCCTCATCGCCGTCCTCTGGGTCGGCCCGGCCGCGATCGTGCAGCTGTCCCTCGCGCTGCTGGTCGCCCAGGACCGCATCCGCGTGTTCGCCGTCACGAGCCTGCTCTCGTCGATCGGCGGGTCGATCATCGGACTCGGACTCCTCACGTTCGTGCACGCCGACGCCGTCACGTACGCGTGGGGCGGCGTCGTGGCGCAGGGCATCGCGATGGTGATCGGCATCGCCGCCACCCGTCCGCGGATCGCCGGGCTGTTCGACCGCCCCACCACCGCCCGGGCGTTCCGGCTCGGCATCCCGATCGCGCTCGGCAACCTGTCGTACTTCGTCCTCAACGCCGGCGACCGCATCGTCATCCAGCGGATGCTCGGCCCCGAGGAGGTCGCCCGCTACCAGATCGCCTACGTCGTCGGGTCGGCCGTCATCCTGCTGCTGTCGTTCACGAACCAGGCGTGGGCCCCGCACTTCGCCGCGCTCCGCGACGCCGTCGCCCGCCGGGAGCTCGCGATGCACGCCCGGGACGAGCTCTACAAGATGCTCGCGCCCGTGCTCCTCGCCGTGACCCTCGTGTCGCCCGTGGCCCTGCCCATCCTGGCGCCCGCGTCGTACCGCGTCCACGAACTGACCGTCGTCGTCCTCATCGTCGCTGTCACCGCCCTGCCCGTCGTGGCCAGCGGCGCGACCGGTCGACTGCTCGTCATCGAGCGCCGTGGTGTCGCCGTCGGCGTGATCGCCGCGATCGCGGGGGGCGTGAACATCGCGGCGAACCTCGTCCTCGTCCCGTGGCTCGGACTTTCCGGTGCCGCCGTCGCGACCGTCGTCGCCTACGTCGTGCTCGCGGTCCTGCAGCAGGCGTCGCTCCCCGACCGCCGCGCGTGGAAGGGACCGAGCTGGCGCGTCACCGTCCCGGTCGGCGCCGCGCTCGCCGTGGCCGTCGCGTCGCTCTTCGTCCCGCAGGACGTCTTCTGGAACTGGTTCCGCTTCGCCGGGGCACTCGCCTGCCTGCCCTGGTTCATCCGTCGTCTCCGAGCCGCCCGAGGAGGGTCCTCATGACCACCGCACGCCCCCTGCGCATCGCCCTCGTCACCTCCGGGCTGGCGATCACCGGTGGGCTCGAGCGCTGCGTGCTCGAGGACACCGAGGAACTCGTCGCCGCCGGCCACGACGTCGTGGTCTGGCACCGGGACGACGAGATGGCCCGCGCCGGCGAGGGCCGCCCGCCCTACGAGCGGCTCGGCGTCCGCCTCGTGCACGGGACCGACCCGCGCTTCGGCGTCCGCACCGCGTTCCGCGACGTCCTCCGCTTCGTGCGCGAGGGCCTCCGCATGCGCAGCTGGCGACCCGACGTGATCTGGCTGAACCGGCCCGAGTACCTGCCCTACGGCCGCGTCCTGTCCGCGGTGTCGCGCGTACCGCTCGCCGTCCACCTCCACCACGCGCCGAACTACGGCCGCCTCCGACCCTTCGCCGGCGGCCGGACCCGCTACCTCGCGGTCTCCGCCGCGATGGCCGACGCCTGGGCCGCGGTCGGCGCGCCGCGCGACCGCATCACGGTCGTCCCGAACGGCGTCGACACCGCCGAGTTCCCGCCGCCGACCGCCGACGACGTGCAGACGGCCCGCGAGCGGCTCGGCCTGCCGACCGACGCTCCGGTGGTGCTCTACTACGGTCGGCTCAGCCGCGCCAAGGGCGTCGTGGCTCTCCTGGAGGCATGGAGCAGGGTGCGCACGTCGGCCCGCGCCCGCCAGCGGGTCGCCTCACCCGCCGCGACGGCCTCCACGACGACGGCGCCGGTCCTCGTCCTCGCCGGCGCGCTCTACCCCGACGAGACGACCGCCGTCCAGCAGGCGGTCGACGCGCAGCCCGAGGGCAGCGTGGTGGTGCTCCCCGAGCGGGACGACGTGCTGCCGCTGCTGCACGCCGCCGACCTCGTCGTCGTGCCGTCGATCGAGCCGGAGGGCTTCGGCCGCACGGTCGTCGAAGCGATGTCCGCCGGCACGCCGGTCGTCGCAGCGGCGTCCGGCGGCACGGCCGAGATCCTGTCCGGCGAGTGGGCCCGGTACACGGTCGACCCGACGGACGCGGACGCCCTCGCGGAACGGATCGTCGAGGTCCTCGCCGAGGCCGCGGCCGACCCGTCGCTCGGCGCGCGCGGCCGGACGTGGGTGAGCGCGCGCTACGGCCGGACCCCGCACGTCGCCGCGCTGCTCGCGGCGCTCGAGGAGCACGCGGGTCGCTGACTGCGCTGAGCTGAGCTGAGCTGACGACGCTGTGCTCAGTCGACGGTGGTGACGAACACCATCACCGCGGCGTCGTCCTCGAACGGTCCCCGCTGCCAGTCCCCGAAGACCTCGACCGCACCGAACCCGGCCGCACGGACGTCCCGCACGAGCTCGTCCCGGTCGCGGAAGCGCAGGTCCTCCGTGTGCTCCAGGGTCTCGCCGCCGTCGGCGGTGAAGCGGTTCGACGCGACGAGCCGCACGAGCCCGGGAGCGACCTCCTCGGCCGTCGACCACTCCTCGAGCGGCCCGTGCTCGGTCGGCCGGACGCTCCGTCCGCTCGTCGTCCAGTGCGTCCAGGCGCGCCCGCGCGGGTTCCGGCTCTCGAACCCCAGCGTCCCTCCGGGGCGCAGCACCGCACGGACGTCCCGGAGCGTCCGGGGCCAGTCGTCGTCCCCGACGTGCTGGGCGACGTTCCCCGTCATGAGGGCGAGGTCGTACTCGTCCGTCGGGATGCTCCGGCTGTCCCCGAGCACCCACGTCACCCGGTCACCGCCCGGCCGCTGCCGGGCGCGGTCGAGCATGGTCGCCGACGGGTCCACGCCCACGACCGTCCGACCCGGCGCCGCGAGCGTCACCGTGAGGATGCCCGTGCCGCGACCGAGGTCGAGCACGCGGCGGGCATCGCGTTCGTCGGCGAGCGCACGCCACAGGTCGTGGTCCGGACCGTCGGGGTTGTCGAGGTCGTCGAGGTCGACGAGTCGTCGGTCCAGGTCAGCCACCCGGCGACGCTACCGCGATCAGCCCTTCGGGACGTCGACCGTGATCCAGTCGATGAGGAGCGAGCCGTCCGACTCCTTCGGCGGCACCCCGCCGAGCGAACCGGCCTGCACGACGAAGTGCATCGGCATCGTCGGGATGTCCTTGTCCGTCGAGGCGATCTGCCGACCGTCGATCGAGAACGTCATCCGCTGGGGCGTCCAGTCGATCGTGTACGTGTGCCAGTCCTTGAGCGACGCCGTCGTCTCCTGGTGGATGCACTTCTCCGCCGGGTCGACGAGGCAGTGCACGTTGAGCCAGGCAGGAGCACCGAGCGCCCCCTCCGGGAAGTCGATCTCGCCGTCCGCCCACACGTTCCGGTCACTCCAGAGCAGGACGGCGACGCCGTACCCGTCGACCTCGTCGCTCCGGAGCCGGATGCTGTACCGTCCGGAGGTCTGACCGCCCCACTTCCCGTCCACGAGCGGCACGATGCCGCCCGCGAGCGGTGTCCCGCCGGAGGTGGTGCGCATGCGCATGTCGAGCACGCCGTCGTGCGCGGTCAACGCGGACGCCGAGTACCGACCGGTGCCGGCCGTGTCCGCGAAGCCGTGGTACACGGAGAACCGGTCGGCGTAGGGCTTCTCGAAGCCGCCGGTGGCGGTGGGTTCGGCGAAGTCCTCGGAGAACACGCGCTTCCACCCGGACGCGGCAGCGGTGGGCATGGTCTCGCCGCTCGGGTCGACGGCGCTGCCGGTCGAGGACCCGGTGGCCGCGGCCGCGACGATCGCCGCGGTGACCACGAAGGCCCCTGCGGTGATCGCCAGGTTCCGACGCGCGGGTCGACCGGGCCGCCGGTGGCGGGAGAGCCCGGTGCCGTGCGCGGGCGGTGCGCCGTTCGCGGACGCTGCCTCCGGGTCCACCGACGTCGGGCGGATCAGGTCGTCGTCCATGCGCGCACCTCCGCGAGTCCCGCGTTCTGCGTCGCCGAGGAGACGCCCGTGACGGTGAAGCGCACCCAGGTCACGTCCCGGCCGGAGAAGTCGACGTTGAGCGTCGACCCGTCGTTCGGCAGCGAACCCACGCGGACGCTCGTGCCGTTCGAGAACGTGAGGGTGCCGCTCGTGATGCGGTCCGTCGTGTTCGGTCGGTCGTGGAGCTCGATCCGTCCGAGCCGCTGCGCCGACGACCAGGTGAGCTGGATCCAGGTGCCGGACTTCCCGTTCGGCGCGACCCACTCGGCCGACGGGTTCGCGGGGTACCCGGACACGACGCCGTCGACGGCCTTCTGGACGGTCTGCCCGTCCGCGGGGTTCTGCGCGCTGGCCGTGGGTGTCGCCGTCCCGGTGACGTCCCGCGACGTCGGGGTCGGGGTCGGGGTGGGAGTCGGGGTCGGCGTCGGCGTCGGCGTCGGGGTCGGCGTCGGCGTCGGGGTCGGCGTCGGCGTCGGGGTCGGTGTCGGCGTCGGGCTCGGCGTCGTCGAGTCCGTCGACGCGATCGCCCGGATCTCCGCGAGCCCGGTGTTCTGGGTCACGCTGCTCACCGACGTCACGGTGAAGCGCGCCCACGTCACGTTCCGCGCCGGGAACACCACCTTCTGCACCGCACCGGCGTTCGGCAGCGCGGGGACGGTCACGCTCGACCCGTCCGAGAACGTCAGCGTCCCCCCGGTCACCTGGTCGGTCGTGTTCGGCCGGTCGGCGAGGTCCACCTCGACGAGCTTCCGCGCGGAGGCCCACGTCAACTGGATCCAGGTCCCGGCTCGCCCGTTCGGCGCGACCCACTCGGCCGACGGGGTCGCCGGGTACCCGGACACGACGCCGTCGACGGCCTTCGCGGCGGTCTGCCCGTCGGTCGGGTTCTCGGCACTCGCCGTGACCGAGGCGGCCGCGGTGACGTCAGCGGTCGTGGTCGCCGGCGGGGTGGTCTCCCCCGACGCGGTGAACGCGCGCAGCTCGGCCAGTCCGGTGTTCTGGGTGCTGCTGCTCACGGCGGTCACGGTGAACCGCGCCCACGTCACCGACCGCGCCGCGAACGTGACCTGCTGCACTGCGCCGGCGTTCGGCAGCGCCGGGACCGCCACGCTCGACCCGTCGGAGAACGTGAGCGTGCCACCGGTGACCTGGTCGTCGCTGTTCGGTCGGTCGGCCAGGTCGATGCCGGTGAGGGTCTTCGCCGACGCCCACGACAGCTGCAGCCACGTGCCGGCGCGGCCGTTCGGGGCGACCCACTCAGCCGACGGGTTCGCCGGGTACCCGGACACGACACCGTCCACGGCCTTCGCCGCCGTCTGGCCGTCGGCGGCGTTCTCCGCGCTCGCGGTGACCGTGGCCGAGCCGGTGACGTCGGTGCGGTCGCTGCCGCTGCCCGGTGCGGACGGGTTCGTCGGTTGCGACGGATCCGCCTGACCGACGGTGTACTGCCGCTGCAGCCACGACGACTCCGGACGCGGCGGCGCGCAGGCCTCCCACGTGGCGCACGTCTCGCTGTCGTGCGCGGCGTAGGTGAAGAACGCGGACGACTTCGCGGCGACCTGCTGCGACGTCAGGTTCGTCGGACGACCCTCGATCGTGTAGCCGAGGTAGCCGGTGAACGTGTGCGCGCCGGCGTACCGCTGCTGCGCCTCGTTCGCGAGGTACGCCACGGTGTGGTGGTCGCTGTGGTCGCCGTCGCCGTACCCGCCCGCGTGGTCCAGTGTGCGGACGGCCGTCGGCGCGTAGCCGTCGAGGAGTCCGGAGATCGTCGCCCGCAGCTCCGCGATCGTGTAGGTCGCGGGAGCCGGGGCGTCCGCGACCGTGGCGAGGGTCGAGACCCAGCCCTGGTAGAGCTGCTGGAGGCCGGTGTAGCCGGTCGCCCAGAACCCGTTGCCGCTCAGGTTGCCGTCCGGCAGGTCCATGAAGACGAGGCTGATCCTCGGGTTCGCGGTGAGGGTCTCGAGCCGGAGCGTCTTGCCGGCGACGGTGAGCGTGGACGTGGTGGTCGCGGCGTCGACGCCCGCGATCGCGGCGTACGCCGCGACGAGTCCGGTCTGTCGCTCGCGCCAGTACCACGCGGGGTAGCCGCTGTCGGCCGCCGTCACGACGACCGTCCGGACGCACGCGCCCGACTCGATGCTCGCACGCAGGTCGCTGCCCTGGAAGAGCAGGTCGTCGTCCGGGTGGGCGACCACGTCGAGCACCCGTCCGGCCCGGCAGTCCGCGGTGGACACCGGGTCGGTCGTCGCGGCGTCGGCGGCGGCCCGTCCACCGAGGACGCTCGTGCCCGTGAGCACGAGCGCCACCGCGGTGACGGCCGCCGTGACGAGCAGGGTCAGTCGGGGCGATCGTCGGTGCGGTGCGTCACCGCGCGGCATGACGCATGCCCTCGGTCGTGAGCTCGTAGACCACGGTCGTGCCCTTCGACCAGACGGGCGTCCAGTACGGCGAGTCGGCCATCGCGGCCGCGAGCTTCCGGTAGTCCGCGTCGCTCTGGTAACCGTACCGTTCGTCGTACGCGCCGAACGGAGCAGCGACGAGGGCGTAGTACTTCGTGGCGGACCAGGTGCTCACGAGCTTCCGCGTGATGTTCGACACGTCCGCGGTGGCGTCGTAGCCCTCGCTCGCCGGGTAGGCCCCGAGGGCCTCCCGGGAGAGCGCGCCGACGTCGAAGTACCGGGCACCGGTGTTGCTCGGGACGGCGTTCGCCGAACCGGTGAGCAGCATGATCGAGCCCTTCGGCGCGGTCGCGTCGTAGTACTGCGTGGCCTCCGACTGACTGCGCGTCGGGACGCGGTTCCAGTCGAGCGCCGTCTGCCCGAACGACCCCACCGCCACCATCCCGGCGACGAGCACCGTCGCGGCGACGATCCGCACGGCCGCAGGGCGTCCGGCGCGGGCCACGAGTCGACCGACCGGGGCGAGGCGCCCAGCGGGCACCGGGAGTCCGGCGGCGAGGACGGCGATCCACGGCGTCGCGAACAGGACGACGCGGAAGATGCCCTCCTGGCCGTAGTTCGTCGCGACGAGCAGCGAGATCGGGCTGGCGGCGGCCAGCAGCAGGCCCCAGTGGACGCGGTCGCGGCGGAGCAGCACCGTGATGATCGCCGCCAGGCCGAGCACCACGAGGGCGGCCGCGGGCACGTCGAACGCGAGCCGCGTCACGAGCGGCTTGGGCAGCACCGTCATGTCGTGCGACGGCGGCTGGACGTTGGTGAGCACCTGCCCGACCGCGGCGAGCGACAGGAACTTGTCGAGGATGCTGCCGTTGAGCAGCGCGAACACCACGGCGGGCACGAGCACGACGAGCGAGACCCACCACGGGCGCAGCATGCGGAACACGACCAGCACGACGATGGCCGCGACGGTCAGGTACGGCGAGATCTGGTGCGTCACCGCGAGCACGATGCTGATCGCACCGATCCCGAGCAGGCGCGAGAGCCCGACCGGCTGCGGCCGCAGGACCGTCGTGGGCTCGCCGTCCTCGCCGGTGACCGTGACCCGACGCAGCGCGCCGGTGGCGAGCACGAGGATCGCGACGGAGAGCAGGATGCCCGTCGACTGCGGGGAGAAGTAGGTCGTGTTGAGCGAACCGGTCATGGCGGTCAGGAACGCGGCGATCCACGGCCGCCGGGCGCCGGGGAGCCAGTGTGCGGCGAGCACGCCGACACCGATGGTCGTGGCGAACGCGAGCAGGACGGGCACCCAGGCGGCGATCGTCATCGCGTTCACGATGCCGCCCACGTCGGCCACCCACGCACCGCCGGCGAACAGCCCGGACCAGGTCTGGAAGATGTCGGCGGAGGGGTCGGTGCGACCGAACTGCCGGATGTACTCGAGCACCCCGACGTGCCGTGCGGCCGCCATGACGGTCGGCATGCCGTAGGTGATCGCCTGGGCGAGCTGGACGACACCGCCGAGCACGACGACGGGCAGGGCCACGCCCCGGCCCCGCACGAGCGCGACCACGGCGGCGGCGACGACGATCGCGAGCCCGATCGGGAGTCCGATCCCGAGTGAACCGAAGAGTCCGTCCGGGACCGGGTCGCCGATGTGCGTGACGGCGGAGACCACCACGACGAGGAGTCCCACGATCGACGCGGTCGTGACCGTGCCGGTCGTCGTCCAGGTCCGACGTCGTCCGGCGGCGGCGCGCTCGAGGCGCTGCCGGTGCAGCTCGCGGAGGTCCCGAGGGACGGCCGCCGCGACGGCGACGGCGGTGAGGACGACGACCGCGGCGAAGGGCACCACGGGGGCCCAGAGGCCGGCCGTGGCCATGGTGTAGCCGATCGCGATGGTCCCGACGATGGACGTCGTGACCGCGAACAGCGCGAAGCGGGCGAGGGGCATCGGGCGGAGGAGCAGCATCGGCGCGACGCCGACGACCGCGAAGAGGAGGACACCGACCGCGGAGCCACGCAGCACGGGGATGTCGAAGGCCGCTCCGACCGCCGCGGCGAGCAGGGTGACGACGACCAGACCGGCCGCTGTCAGCCGGGCCGCCGGCCCCATCACGCCGGGGTGCACGGGTGCGGGTGCGACGATGGCCAGCTCGTGCCGACCGTGTCGCGTCCGGTCGATGGTGCCGGCACCGCCGAGGCGTTCGGCGAGCGCGAGGAACGGCGCCACGAGCACCGATCGACGCTCGACGCGGCGCAGACGCCGGGACGTGTCGGTCCAGGCCGCCTCGACCCCGGCGAGCGCCGCGGACGGAGCCCCCACCGCAGCCGCGGGCCGAGCTCCGGCACCGGCACCGGCACCGGGCACCGGCGAGACACCGCCGGCAGCCCGGTCCGCGACGACGATTCCCGAACCAGAACCAGAACCAGCACCAGCACCAGCACCAGATCCATCGACGGCCGCGGCACGGGCCGCAGCCGAGCGCCCCACGGCACGTCGACCGGTCCCACCGCCGAGCTCGGTGACCGCGTCCCCCTGCTCGAGCCCCAGCCGCGCGAACGCGGCGATGGCCTCCGGCACGGTGTCGACGGTCGCCGCGGCGGTGTCGCGGTCGAGGGCGTTCTTGGTCATCCAGGCTCCGAGTCCGTGGCCGTGCGCGGCGGCGGTCCGGCGGAGCGACGAGGTGTCGTCCGCGGGCCGGAGCCAGGCGATCGCGGCGGGTTCGACGGCGATCGCGGAGCCCGCGAACAGCAGTCGGGTGAAGAGGTCGAGGTCGTCGCCGCCACCGACCCGGGTGCCGGGCCCGAACGCGGTGTCGAAGCCGCCGATCGCGAGCGCGGCGCGGCGGCGGACGGCGAGGTTGGCGCCGGTGCCGTAGGCGGCAGCGGCGAAGGGGTGCAGCGGGGTGTCGCCCGGCTCGTCACCGAGGCGGAACACCCGGCGGCGGATCGTGCGTGCCGCCGGCGTGTGCTCGTCGTGCCAGCGCTGCGCCGGCGTGCGGATCTCGGCCGTCGGCACGAGACCGGTGACGCAGGCCACGTCGTCGTCGAGCACGAACGGGGTCGCGATCGCGCTCGCCCAGTCGGCGTCCACGACCGCGCCGGAGCCGAGGAAGGCCACGACGTCGCCGGTGGCGGCGAGGAGTCCGGCGTTCCGCGCGGCAGCGAGCCCGCCGGTCGGTGCCGGGACGGTGGTGACGGTCCGGCCGGCGATCTCGGTGCGGCCGTCGCCGTCGGCGCCGGTGGAGACCACGACGACGTCGAGGGCGACGCCGCGCTGGGCGAGGACCGAGCGCATGGTGTCCCCCGCGTCCCCGTCCGTGCAGAGCACCACGGTGACGGACGGCAACGCCTGATCAGCGGCCGGTCGTCGTTCCGGGGTGGGCATGTGCCGGACGGCACGCTCGAGGGTACGGAGCTCGATCGAGGGGCCGATCCGGCGACGGTCGGTCACCTCGGCCTCGACGAAGCCGACGGGCTCGCCGCGGTCCCGCACGAGGAGCCGGGCGCGGCCGTAGCCGTCGGCTCCGGCCAGCCCGATCGCGTCACGGTGTCCGGCGCCGTGGAGCTCGGCTCGGTCGAGTTCGCCGATCCAGACGGCCCCGTCCCAGGTCGGCACGAGCGAGGTCTCGACGACCGGGCGGAGCACCCGGGTCAGGGTCGTCCTGGTCATGGTGTCCCGATCGGTTGGCGGACGGCGGGCGTGACGGGGGCGGAGACGACGACGCCCCCGAGGATCCGTCCGACGGCGTACCCGGTGATGGTCGAGACGACGGAGAGCACGATCGCGGCGGCGCGGACGCCACCACCCCGTCCGACGCGTCGCAGTTCGCGGGCGACGGCCCCCGGGATCACCCGGGTCAGGTACGTGGACTCGCTCGACAGCGAGTCGCCGGTGCCGACACGGCGGCTCAGCACCGCCTTCGAGATGCCCTCGTAGTAGCTGCGGCGGCGCATGTACCGCATGGTGACGCGGTCCGCCGAGACCCGGTGGGAGACGTTCGAACGCGGCTCGTGGCGGATGCGGCTCCCGGGACGGGCCTGTGCGAGCCGGATGCACAGCTCAGTCTCCTCGCACCCGAGCGGCTGGTTGCCGACCCGGCCGATGCCGGAGCGGAAGCCGCCGGCGGCGAGGATCGCCTCCCGACGGAAGGCCATGCTCGACCCGATGACGTTGCGGACGTCGCCCGCGGTCTCGGGGAGGCCCGCGTAGCTGCAGCCGACGATCCAGAGGAGCTCGTCCGAGTACGGTCCGGAGCCGGTCGCGTCGGGCCAGGAGGGTGTGGCACGCCCACCGACCCCGACGACCTCGGGGTCGTCGAGCGCCGCCATGAGGTGGCCGAGCCAGTCGGCGTCCGCGGTGGCGTCGTCGTCGAGGAACGCCACGACGTCGGCGTCCGTGAGGGCGACTCCGGTGTTCCGCGCACCGGAGAGGCCGCGGTCCTCGGTGTTCTCGACGACGCTGAGCTCCGGCCAGCGGGCCTTGGCGCGCGCGTACAGCTCGGGCTCGTGGTCGATCACGACGACGACCTCGGGCTGCTCGGGCTGGCGCTTCGCCGACTCGACGCTGTCCTGCAGGTCGCCCCACCGCAGCTGCGTGTACGCGCAGATGACGACGGCGACGCTGCTCACGCGAGGTCCCCGTCGAGCGCGCGGGCGTCCACCACCGCGGCGTCCGCGGTGCGGGCACGCGCGGCCGGTGCGGTGATCTCACCGGTGGGCGCGTCGATCGGCGACACGGGCGCCGGCATCGCCAGGGCGGCAGCGGCAGCGACTCGGGCGCGGCTCTTCGCCTTCGTGGCGCGGCGACGCTCGTGCATGATCGACTTCAGGACGCGGATGCCGTCCGTCACGGCGTTGAGGTTGCTCGCACCGTGCACGCGGAGCTTCTCGTGGCTGCCGACCTCGGTGATCCGGAGGTCCGCGGCCGACCAGCGGCAGGTGAGCACGGTCTCGATCTCGAACCCGTCGCCCCACAGCATCGAACCGTCGGCCGGCTTCGGGAGGGTCGAGGACAGCAGCTCGATCGCGGGGAGGGTGTCCGCCCAGAACGCGTTGTAGCCGTAGCAGAGGTCGCTGTAGCGGGTACCGAGGATGGCGTTGCAGACGATGTTGAGGCCGCGGTTGCCGGCGTTGCGGACGATCGTGATGTCGTCGCTGCCGCCGCCGAGTGCGTACCGGGTGCCCTTGGCCACGTCGGCGCCGTCCACGAGGGCCTGCACGAAGCGCGGGATCTCGTCGGGGTCGGCGGAGCAGTCGGCGTCGAACATGACGACGACGTCGCCGGTGACGGCCTCGAAGCCGCAGGCGAGCGCGTTCCCCTTGCCCTTCCGGGTCTGGTGCACGACGCGGATGTCCGGCATGAGCCGCTGCGCGGTCGCGATGGTGTCGTCGACCGAGTTGCCGTCGACGAGGATGACCTCGTACACCGGGGGCAGCTTGGGCAGGATGATCTCGAGGTTGCGGGCTTCGTTCCGTGCCGGGATGACGACGGAGACCCGGGGGTCTGCGGGTCGGACGGTGTTGGCGGGCATTGGACGTGCTCCTGTCGGGTTCAGGTTGCCGTGTTCGGTGCTTCGGACGTGGCGCGGACGGTCACGGTCCGCAGTCCGGCAGGGGCGCGGGTACGACGCCGCCGGGAGGTGCAGGGGGCGGGTCTTCCCCCTGTGTTCCCACCATCGCGGCGGCGCGGTGGGGGGTCAACGCCCTGCGGGTCCGCTTGCGGACCCCCGGGTGCGGATACGGAAACCCGCAACCGGAGCCGGCCGGCGGTTCTGCAGGTGACGACGGACGGCCTGGAGGCGCGTGCCGGGCTCGGCACGGGCCTCCAGGCCGTCTCGTGGTCGCCGTGGTCGGCGATGTGCAGCTCCGTCCGTGTCGCGCTACGTGGCGGCGAGGGGTGCGTCGAACGCGGCGCGCAGCGTCGCCGCGAGCTCGGCGACGTGGGGCTCCCGGAGCAGCGAGGTGTGCTCGCAGGCCATCCGGACCGTCTGGGAGTCGCCGACGAGGTAGCGGTGCCAGCCGTCCGCGTCCGGGTTGGCGTCCGCGAGCACGTAGGTGGAGCGCCCATCGAACGGGGTCGGGTGGTGTCGCCGCGTGACGATCTCGGCCTGGTCGAAGAAGGCGTCGAAGTCGTCCTGCCCACCGAACCGGAGGACGCCCGCGGTGTAGGCGCGGAACCGCTTCGCCGCCAGCGCACCGTAGGGTACGCCCGCGGGCATGATCCGCTTCGCCACCCGGTCGACGCCCGCGCGGAACGCGTGGAACGCGGGGTTCCTCGGCGGGCGGGGCTCCATCCGGCTGAACAGCAGTCGTGCCTGCTCGCTCTTCGTCCGAGGCAGGTACGTGTCGAGCAGCGCGAGGTGCTCGACGTGCTCGCCGTTCTCCTCGAGCAGTCGCGCCACCTCGAGCGCCACCAGGCCTCCGAGCGAGTGCCCGACGAGCAGGTACGGGCCGCGCGGCTGCACGACGCGCATGAGCGCCAGGTAGCGTCGGGCGCTCCGCTCGATGCTCCAGTCCGGCACCCCGCGCCGCTCGAGGCCGTGTTGCTGGAAGGCGTAGACGTCGTGGTCCCGGAGGTGGCGCGACAGCGGCAGGAAGGTGAGGGCGAGCGCACCACCGCCGGCGAAGCAGAAGACCGGGGGCCGACCGGCCGTGCGGGCGGACGAGACCTTCACGACGTCCGGGTGGCTCGGCAGCGCGCTCGTGCCACCACGGACCCGCCGTGCGAACTGGCGGAGCGTCGGGTGCTCGAGCAGCTCCGAGGACCGCAGCGCGACACCGAGCCGCTCCTCGACGACCGCGAGCATCTCCTCCGCGGAGAGCGAGTCGCCGCCGAGCGCGGTGAAGTCCTCGTCGAGGGGGACACCCGGCAGGCCGAGCACCTCGGACCAGATCTGTCCGACGACGAGCTCCCACTGGTCGTAGGTCCCCTCGGTCATCTCGGCCTCGACCGCCGGGGCACCGGGCAGCGCCGAGCGGTCGACCTTGCCACGCTCGTTGCGGGGCAGCTCGGTCATCGGGACGATCGCCGCCGGCACCATGTACTCGGGCAGGCTGTCGCGGAGGACCTTGCGGAGCGCGGCCGGTGCCGGTGTCCGGTACCCGGGGCGCGGCACGACGTAGGCGACGAGCCGGGTCGCTGCCGGCGGGGCGACGAGCGCCGTCACGACGACGTCCTGCACCTCCGGGACGGCGCGGAGAGCCGCCTCGACCTCGGACGGCTCGACGAGGTAACCCCGGACCTTCACGGCGTCGTCCGCCCGGCCGACCAGGACGAGCCGGCCCGCCTCGTCGACCTTCGCGAGGTCACCGTGCCGCCAGGTCGGGGTGCCGTCGGCGTCGACGCCGAGGTGCGCCGCGGTCTGGTCCGGTGCGCCCCAGTACCCGGTGGTGACCCCGTCCGAGACGACCACGAGCTCGCCGGTCTCACCGGGGTCCGCGACGGAGCCGTCCTCGCGGACGATGCGGATGGTCTTGCTCGCGATGGGCCACCCCGCGGGCACCACGCCGTCCGGGACCGCGTCGTCGGGCCCGACCGGGCAGAACGCGACGCTGGCGAGTTCGCTCGCGCCGAACCCGTTCACGAGGACCGTGTGCGGGCCGAGGTGCGGCCGGGTCGCGGCGACGTCGGTGCCGGTGATGGGTTCGCCGACCGTGACGACGAGGCGGAGGCCCGTCAGTCCCGGTCGCGGCCCGCGGTCGGAGCCGGCGACGGCGCCGGTGATCGACCGGAGCAGGTGCGGCGTACCGAGCACGACGGTGGCACGGTGGGCCGCGAGGTCGTCGAGGGTGCCCTCCACGCCGCGGTCCCGGGGTTCGAGCGCGACGACGGCGCACCCGTTCGCCAGGGCGGCGAGCGCGTACATGATGCCGGCCGTGAAGGACAGCGGGGCCGCGATCGCGAGCCGGTCCCCCGGGCCGAAGCCGAGCGAGAGCGCGTGGGCCTCGGTGTCGCGCACCTGCTGGCGGTGGGTGACCACCACGCCCTTCGGCAGGCCGGTCGAGCCGGAGGTGAAGACGATGACGAGCGGGTCGGAGCCGCCCGGTCGTGCCGCAGAGCGCTCGTCGTGCTCGGCGCCCTCGGACGAGGCGCGCTCCTGCAACGCGGTGAGGTCGTGCACGCGCCCGGCTCCGGCGACCGCGTCACCGGCCGCGGCTCCGGCTCCGGCTCCGGCTCCGGCTCCGGCTCCGGGCCAGGCGAGCGCTGCCGCCGCCTGTTCGGTGTACGCCGGCGTGGCGACGACTTCCTCGACGTCGGCGAGCCGCACCACGTGCGCCAGTCGAGCCTCCGGGAGGTGGTCGTCGAGCACCACCACGGTCCGCCCGGCGGCCACGAGGGCGAGCACCGCGATGATCGTGTCCGGAGTCTGCCCCGCCATCACGCCGACCGGACGCGAGGCGCCCCCGCGCACCGCACCGACGCCGGCCCCACCGTGGTCGTCCGGTCGCAGCACCCTGCTCAGCACGGCGCCGAGCGCACGGACCGCACGGTCGACCTCGGCGAACGTCCGGTCCCCGGTGGGAGCGATGAGCGCCGGGGCCTCGCCGTGGTCTGCCACGACGCGGTCCCACCGGTCGAGGATCGAGTGGTCGGCGGCGGCCGGGACCACGGGCACGTGGCCCCACGGCGCACTGCTGGTCGTCACGGTTGCGGGCACGAGGACTCCCCTGTCGTTCTCGGACGTCGCCGCGGACACGCGGCGACCCTGTGACGCTAGGGCCAGGAGGCGGCGACGACGACGACTCGGCTCGCGTCGTGCGGTTCCCCGCAACGGCCGGGAGGCGCGTCGCACCCCACCGGGACCGCGTCACGACCCCGGGCGGTCCCCGCTCACGGCGGTCCGGCCCTCACCCGTGGACGCACCGGCGACCCCGGTCGGCACACGCACCACACTGCCCGGCGCCGTCCCGGCCCCGCCCCGGTGCGGCGCGCGGGCGCCGACAGCGACCCCGGTCGGCACACGCACCACACTGCCC